>NZ_JBEZMO010000028.1:0-103757 GCF_040652655.1 Streptomyces sp. NPDC048191 | reverse complement strand
CCTACCCGAGGGGACTGACAGTTGAGAGTCCTTGATCATTGTGGGCGGCATCACCGCCGTGCGGGATGGACGCCGGATCGCCCTGACGGCGATCCGGCTGTCTCTGCCCTGCTCCGCAGGAGTCCGATTCCTCCCCGGCCTGAAGGCCGGGGCATCCTCGGAGGAACCCGGTGAAAGCCCGAGGTGCCGAAGTCCTGGACGGACACTGGACGGACGACCGCGGGCGCTGCCGCGCGGCCGGCATCCCGGACGAGGTGCCGTTCGCGACGAGGAACGAGCACCTCGGGTGGATGCTACTGCGCGATCGACGCGCGGCCCCTGGAAGAGGCGCAGGCCGCGTGCCGGTGCACTGGCGCTGCACGCCGGCGGAGCGGGTGCCCTTCTTTGCAAGGCCTGTGTCGTCGCAGATCAGTATCCCGTCCTTGGCGCCGATGGTCTCCACCATGTAGGCGGGTACGTCGTCGCGGACTGCGTCCTCGTCCCACTCGGAGTGATCGAGCAGGCGTTGCACCGAGTCCGGCCGCGCCTGCCCGACCTGCTCGGACATCGTCCAGACGTTCTTCCTCTCCAGCGGCGCGAGCAGCCCGGTCAGGTAGTCCAGCGCCCGCTCACGGGGCTCCGACCTGCCGAAACGGTGGGCAAACCAGGCATGGAACCCAGCCACCCTGAACGAACCGCCGGATGCGAGGCCCGCATGTCCGGTGGTGTGGGGGGAGGGCCGGGCGAATCGGCCCTCCTACCCGATCGAGGGTGTGCTTGCCGCTGTTGCCGTCAGCCTCGGTGGGTCGATCAACGTCCGTCGGACGGCCGCAGGTGGATGCCCACCGCCCAGTCAACCGGTCAGGGGACGCGGTCCGGCCGGGGCGGACGGCAGCCTAAGTGTCGGACCGGAGCGAAAGGAGTGGCGTATGGCCCCGCACAGGTCACCCCTACCTGTTGACCTTGAAACCGTCCCGGAGGTTTCCCGCGTAGTCGATGGGCGAGGGCTGGGCGTTCTGCTGCCGGAAACGATCCACTCCTTCGACGGCCATAACGACAACTGGTCGGGCCTAACAAGCACCGGAACGCAGATATCCATGAAGAAGATCGAGGGTCGTTACGCCCAGCAGCACTTCACCGTCGGCGGTCACTACGAGGCCGAAACGGTACGGGGACCCGAGGGATGGCGCATCAGCGAGTTCTCCTTCGACATGGCGTGGCACGCCGGGGACGGCCCGCTCGCCAAGACCGGCGGCGCGGCCGGACGCGGATCGGGCGTCTGACCCGGTGGACATACGAGAACGCCTGGCTGCGGCAACCCTCTACCTCTGCACCGACGCCCGCCGGGACTCGGGCGACCTGGCGGACTTCGCCGACGCGGCCCTCGCCGGCGGAGTGGACGTCATCCAGCTCCGCGACAAGGGCTCCGCGGGCGAACGGAAGTACGGGCCGCTGGAAGCCAAGGAGGCCCTGAAGGCGCTCGTGGTTCTGCGCGCCGCCTGCCGCAGATACCGGGCCCTGCTCGCGGTGAACGACCGCGCTGACCTCGCCCGGGCGGCGGAGGCCGACGTCCTCCACCTCGGCCAGGGTGACCTGCCGCTCGTCCATGCCCGCGATGTCGTGGGCAGCCGGACCGCGATCGGACGGTCCACGCACGACGCCGGCCAGCTGGCCGCGACCCTGGCAGAACCGGACCTCGACTACTTCGCCGTCGGGCCCTGCTGGCAGACACCGACGAAGCCTGGGCGTTCCGTGGCGGGCCTTGACCTGGTGCGCGCCGCCGGGGCGACCGGGGACCCTCGCCCCTGGTTCGCGATCGGCGGCATCGACCCCGACCGGCTGCCCGCCGTACTCGGCGCCGGGGCCCGCGGGGTCGCCGTCGTCCGGGCGATCACCGCGGCGGACGATCCGCGGCGCGCCGCCGCACACCTCAAGTCGCTGATCACCGCGTACCCGGCCGGCCGTCCCCAGCAACAGAACTGAGCACCCCATGGACTTCAAGACCTTCCACCACGCCTACCGGGCCGTGCTGCAGTCGGTGTTCGAGGAGCCCGAATACCGCAGCTCTCCCCGGGGATTTCCCAGCGTCGAACAGGTCGGGGTGCGGTACAGGCTGCTGGACCCTACCCAGCGGGTGCCGCTGGCCCAGGCGCGGCGGCTGAACATCATCTTCAATTTCGCCGAGGCCCTGTGGTACCTGTCCGGGCGCGACGACCTCGATTTCATCGCGTACTACGCACCGGGCATGCGCAAGTACTCCGCCGACGGTGTACGGCTGGCCGGCACCGCCTACGGCCGCGCCCTGTTCGGCCGGCACGGCGGCTCCCCGAGCCAGTGGCAGCGTGTTGTGGAGGAGTTGCGCGGCGACCGGGACAGCAAGCGGGCCGTGCTGCAGATCTTCCGCAGCGAGGAACTGCTCACGCCCGGCAATCCCGACGTCTCGTGCACGCTGGGACTCCAGTTCCTGCTCCGGGAGGGAGCCCTCCACGCGGTCGGCATGATGCGGGCCAACGACGCCTACCGCGGCATGTCGAGCGACGTGTTCTCCTTCACCTTTCTGCAGGAGATGCTCGCGCGGGAGTTGGCCGTCCAGCTCGGCGAGTACACGCACTTCGTGGGATCGCTGCACGTGTACGACCCGGACCGTGAGCGGGTGGCGGCGGTATTGGCCGACCCCGCATCGCAGCGGGAACCGGAGTTCACCTTCCCCGCCATGCCGGAGGGCGACAACTGGCCCTATGTGCGCGAGGTGCTCCGCCTGGAGGAGGCCCTCCGGCACAACCGGCACCGGCTGGGCGACGAGCAGCTCGGCCTGCCCGACTACTGGGTCCAGGTGGTGCTGCTGTTCGAGGTCCAGCGGCGGCTGCGACGGGAGGAGTCAGTCGACGAGGCCCTCCTCGGCCGGCTCTGGCCCGTCCACCGCCGGCTCGTCGCACATCGCTGGCCGTCGCTGCCGGTCGCCGCAGGCCGTCCGCAGAATTGAGAGGGGTCCCCTTGGGTACGAACTGGAAGGACACTCCGGACGTCGCGTCCGGCTTCGAGGCCTACGATGACCTGCCCGAGCGGGTCGTGGGCTATCCGACGGTCTTCGCTGAGCTGGGACTGGGCACGCCCGAGGTGCGCACGGTACTCGACTACGGCTGCGGGCCGGGCAAGGTCGCCCGTCGCGTCGTCGAGGCGTTCGACGACGTGCACGTTGTGGGCGCGGACATCTCCCCGGGAATGCTCGACATCGCCCGCGCCCAGCGCTCCCACTCCAGGATCACGTACCGTCAGGTGGAGAGCGGACGACTGGCCTTCCTGGCGTCGGATTCCTTCGACGCGGCGATGTCCTGCTACGTCTTCATCAACATCGGTGACCGCGACGCCATCCGGGCCATCGCCGCCGAGGTCCACCGCGTCCTGCGGCCCGGCGCCCGCTACACGGTGCTCGACACCAACCCCACCACCACCGGCGTGCAGTTCTCGAAGTTCCGCAACGGCGATCCCGGCAAGGCCTACACCACCGGGGAACTCCGCCGGGTCCTGCTGGACATTCCCGCCGGCGGGACCCTGGAACTCATCGACCACCACTGGCCCCAGCAGGTCTACCTCGACGCGCTGACTGAGGCGGGATTTTCCGAGGTCTGGGCCAAGGACCCCCTGCTGGGAGATGTCGAGCCGGATCCAGCACTGCATCCCGAGCTGGCCGCGGAGCGCGTCCACCCACCGTTCCTCATCGTCACAGGAGTGAAGTGATGACCAACAAGTCCACCGGCACGGTGTTTCTCGGCGGCCCCTTCAAGGGGATCGTCGATCCGGCCACGGGAGAGATGGACAAGAGGTACCGCTGTCGCTTCGAGGCACTGATCGACCGCCTCGACTCCGAGGGGTACGTCGTGCACAACGCCCATCGCAGGGAGAGCTGGGGAGCCGCCTTCCTGACGCCCGAGGAGTGCACCCGCCTCGACTTCGACGAGATCTCCGCCAGCGATGTCTTCGTCGCCTTCCCAGGAGCTCCCGCTTCGCCGGGCACCCATGTGGAGATCGGCTGGGCCTCAGCTCTGGGCAAGCCGATCGTTTTCTTGCTGGAGCAGGACGCCGAGTACGCGCTTCTCGTGCGAGGCCTGCACACCGTCGCCAATGTCACCGTGATCACGGTTGAAGACGACGACCTCGAACTGGCCGAGCAGGTGTCGCTGGCCGTACGCGAGGCCGTGTCCGGGGTGACCGCGTGAAGCAGCTGGCGGTAGTTGGAGCCGGCGCCATCGGCCTGGCGGTGGCGTGGTGGGCGGCTGCCGCGGGCTGGGTGGTTACGGTGTACGACCCGGAGCCCGCCCGGGGCGCCTCCTGGGTGGCAGGCGGTATGCTCGCCGCCTCCTCCGAGGGATGGCCAGGTGAAGAGGAGCTGCTGGCGCTCAGCGCGCTGTCGCTGGCCCGGTGGCCCGAATTCGCCAAGCGCCTCGTCGCCGAGTCTGGGATGCCGTCCGGGCTGCGCACCGATGGCATGGTGATCGTCGGCATGGACTCCGCCGACGCCAAGGAGCTTGACGTCCTCGCAAATTGGCTGGCGGAGAACGGCAGGCCAGTCGCCAGGCTGAGCGGCAGGGAGCTTCGGCGCCACGAGCCCGCACTGTCCCAGGGCATCCGTGCCGCACTGGACGTTCCCGATGACCTGGCGGTGGACAACCGGGCTCTGCTTGCCGCCCTGCAGGCCGCCTGCGCCGTGTCAGGAGTCCGCGTGGTACGCGAGCGGGTGACGGATCCCGCACTGCTCGAAGCCGACCAGGTCGTGATCTCGGCCGGTGTGGGAGCGAGCGCGCTGCACGCGATGGCGCGGGTGAGGGCGGTCAAGGGGGAGATTCTCCGGGTGCGGTCACGGGCAGGAGTGCTGCCGTCCCCCGGCCGTACCGTCCGCGGACTGGTGTACGGGCGCCGGGTGTATCTCGTACCACGCGACGACGGTCTGGTCGTCGGTGCCACGCAGCACGAGGTGGGCCACGACCGCGAGGTGACGATCGGCGGAGTCCGGGACCTCATCGCCGACGCCGAGACCGTCCTGCCGACGATCGCCGAGTATGAGCTCGTCTCCGCGGACGCCGGTCTGAGGCCGATGTCCCCGGACAATCTGCCTCTCATCGGCCGCGTGGACGCGAGGACCGTGCTGGCGACCGGACACGGGCGCAACGGCCTACTGCTGGCCCCGATCACCGCCGAAGCGGTACTGGCCGAACTCGACGGCCGGCCGCTTCCCGAAGTCGCCGCGGCCCACCCGAGGAGATTTGCATGAACGTCATCGTGAACGGAGAACGGCAGACCGTCGCTGAAGGCTGCACCGCGGCCGACGTCGTCGCGAAGCTGGAAGTACCGGAACGCGGAATCGCCGTCGCAGTCGACGGCGAGGTCCTTCCCCGTGGCCAGTGGGACGTGAAGCTGGCCGAGAACACAACCATCGAGATACTCACGGCGGTGCAGGGTGGCTGAGGAACTGACGATCGCCGGGCGCCGGTTCGGCTCCCGTCTCATCACGGGTACCGGCGGAGCCGCGAACCTGACCGTGCTCGAGCGGGCTCTGGTGGCCTCGGGCACGGAAATGACGACGGTCGCACTGCGCCGGGTGGACGCCGGCGGCGGCAGCGGAGTCCTGGAACTCCTGCGAAAACTGGACATCGCGCTTTTGCCGAACACCGCGGGCTGCCGCGGCGCGGCCGAGGCCGTTCACACCGCCAAGATGGCCCGTGAGGCACTGGAGGCCGACTGGATCAAGGTGGAGGTCGTCGCCGACGAGCGGACCCTGCTGCCCGATGTGTCTGAACTGGTCTGGGCCTGCGAGCAGTTGGTCGATGCCGGGTTCGTCGTCCTCCCGTACACCACCGACGATCCTGTGGTGGCCCGCAGGCTGGAGGATGTGGGCTGCGCGGCCGTCATGCCGCTGGGCTCGCCCATCGGTACCGGACGCGGCATCTCCAACCCGCAGAACATCGAAATGATCGTCGAGGCAGCCGGGGTGCCCGTTATCCTCGACGCCGGGATCGGTACCGCGAGTGACGCGGCGCTCGCCATGGAGCTCGGCTGTGACGCAGTGTTGCTCGCCAGTGCCATCACCCGGGCGAAGGATCCGGCGCGGATGGCACAAGCCATGGCCGCCGGCGTGGCGGCGGGCTTCGATGCACGCCACGCCGGCCGTATCCCCATGCGGTTCTGGGCCCAGGCGTCCTCCCCCGCGCTGCCCGACCGGGACGACGCGTCGTGATTCCCATCGCCCTTACCATCGCCGGGAGCGATCCGAGCGGCGGCGCTGGACTGCAAGCCGATCTCAAGGTGTTCTCGGCTCTCGGCGCCTACGGGACCAGCGTCGTCACGGCCCTGACCGCCCAGAGCACGCGGGGCGTGAGCGCCGTGCACTGCCCGCCGCCGGAGTTCCTGGAGAGCCAGCTCGACGAGCTCCTGGCCGACGTTCGCATCGACACCGTCAAGATCGGGATGCTGGGCGACGCCCGCCTGGTGGAGGCCGTCGCGGACCGGCTGACCCGGCACCGTCCGCGATACGTGGTGCTGGACCCCGTCATGGTGGCGAAGAGCGGTGACCGGTTGCTCGCCGCCGACAGCGTGGCCGCGCTGCGCACGCGGCTGTTGCCGCTGGTCGACCTGGTCACCCCGAACCTCCCGGAAGCCGCCGAGCTGCTGGGCGAGGAGGAGGCCGGTGACGAGGCGGCGATGCACGAGCAGGTGCGCCGCCTCGCCGAGCTTTGCCCGCGGGTCCTACTGAAGGGCGGGCACCTGGCCGGTGCCGACAGCGTCGACCTCTTCCTGGAGGAGGGCTCGATCAGCAGGCTCAGCGCGCCTCGGGTGAGAACCGAGAACACCCACGGCACCGGATGCGCCCTGTCCTCGGCGATCGCAGCGCTGCGCCCGCAACGCCCGGAGTGGCACAGCGCGATCGCCGATGCCAAGGGCTATCTGGCGGAGGCACTGCGCCATGCCGACACCTTGCGTGTCGGCACCGGGCACGGCCCACCGTCCCACTTCCACGCCTGGTGGCCCTCACGTGCAGAGGCGGACCGCACGGACCCGGTCGGATCGGATGTGATCCCGTCGTGATCACGAACGGTGCATCTCCTTCCCGCTTCGTCGAGGTCGATGGCTGCTTCAACTACCGAGACCTCGGTGGCTACCGCACCCAGGACGGCAGAACGGTGGCCTGGCGCCGGCTGTACCGGTCCGACGGGCTGCATCGGATCACCCACTGCGGCACGGCTGCCTTCGACGCGCTCGGTGTGGTGACGGTCATCGACCTGCGGTCGCCGGTCGAGGTCGCGACGCGGAAGTGGACCCCGTCGGCCGGTTGGTCCGGTCGGCGGCTTCTCCTCCCGCTCCTTCCGGAGCCCCCGGACTGGGCGGCCGAGGATCCTGAGGACCTCGCTCAGGAGGACTTCGCCGCGCGGCACTACTGGCATACCGCCGTCACCGGCGCCGCCAGGCTGAAGGCGGCGGTGGAGGCCCTGGCCGCTCCAGGTGCGCTGCCCGCGGTGTTCCACTGCGCTGCCGGCAAGGACCGCACCGGTGTCTTGGCGGCCCTGGTGCTGCGGTTGCTCGGCGTTCCGGTCGAGACGATCGCCGACGATTACGCACTCAGTGATGAGGCGACTGCCCGGTGGGAGGCGTCCCTGGAGGCTGGCAATGAGGATGACACCCAGACCACTTGGGCGTACGTGCCGCCAGCGATGCTAGTCGCTCCACCGGCCAATATGCTCCTCTTCCTTCAACGTCTGGACGTCGAGTATGGATCAGTCCAGGGATTCGCTACCCATATCGGCATCGGCCGGGAATCCGTCGAGCGGCTTCGCCAGGCGTTGCTCAGTGGCTATTCGTGACGTCGCAAGGGCCCAGCCGGGTGTGAGGCTCGGGCCGTGCCAGTGAGGTATCTGTAGAACGTCAACAGCTTGTCCAGGTCGCCGGTGATCTTCGCGGCGGCTTTGGGCCACTTTGTTTCGCAGTCCTTCGCGGACGCGCGGGCCGCCTGCCCAGCAGGGGACCGATCCGCGGCGTTGTAGATCTCCTGCAGGGCCTTGCCGGCCCTGGTGTGCACGGGCTTCGACAGGGAGTTGATCACATTCCTGGTTTTGTGAACCCAGCACCTTTGATGCCGGGCCTGCGGAAACACCTCTGCCAGAGCCCGCCACTGGCCCATCGCCCCGTCCCCCAGGGCCGGGTTCCTCATTCCCCGCCGCCGGCAGTCGCGCAGCAAGTCGGCCCATGATTCGGTGGATTTCCGCAGACCCTCCGCGAGCGCGATCAGTTCCTTGGTGCCGTTGAGGCGGACGCTCATCAGAACCAGGGTGCAGGAGTGAGCCTGGCCGAGGCGGGCCTTCGGGTGCACGCCGTCGGCCCACACGTAGACATAATCGGAGGCGGACAGGTCGCGTTTCTGGAAGGCGGCGTGGTCGTCCTGCCACTGCCTGGTGAGCCGGGCTACCGTCGCTGCGGACAGGCCGGCCGAGCTGCCGAGGAACTGCTCGAGGGTGGGCACGAAGTCGCCGCTGGACAATCCGTGCAGGTAGAGGAGCGGGACGACTTCACTGATCTCCGGAGACTTACGGCACCAGGGCGGAAGGATCCTGGAGGAGAACCGGTGACGCTCGCCGGTCTCCTCGTCGACGCGACGATCGTTGACCCGTGACGCCCCGTACCTCAACAGAGCCAGCGGCTGGTCACGGTGCGGGGACGGTGATGACCGTTGCGCACCACCAGGCGGCGGCCGCATTCGTCCCGCTTGGCGGCCAACTCGGCCATGCACTGGTTGACTTCTGCTTCAAGGGCAGCGGCGAGCATCCGTCGGGCCCCCTCCCGCACGATATCCGGTGGACGTGGAGCCGCCTTCATTCACTACGCCGAGCATGGGCGTGCCTTCCAGTCCCGCGCTGCAACGCGGGCCCTGACTTGGTGACCATCACAGGATCATTTGGAAGGTACGTCCTTCGCATGCCCTCCCGAGGGACCATCCACAAGTCATGAGCATTGCTCTGCTGCGACTTCCAGAAAACGCGGAACATGCACCGCCCACGATCGGGGCAATGAAGTGGGCGTGGAGCCGCAACCGCGAGAGTTCTCCACGGCACGTATCGCCCACCCATGGAGAGGACCAGAATGAAGAGCGGGTTGCGGATCGGTGTGATGGCTTTCGCGGCCTTCACGATGGCCGGCGCCAATATGTCGACCGCCCACGCGCAGGAGACGCTCAACGGCTCGGACGGACCGATCGTGGTGTTCGGTTCGAACAACATCGTTGCGGGACGGGATGCCGTGGTCGGCTCGGGACAGGGCGGCGTCGTCACGGAGCCCGGTGCCGGGACGGCCGTACGACGGAAGCTGGGAGAGTTCGTCACGCTTCCGGGCTCTGGTCTGCGGGCGACAGCCACGGTCACCTGCGATCCCGGCTGGGTGGTGACGGGAGGCGGGTTCGATCCGCAGAGCGATTCGAACTTCAGGGTAATTTCCTCCCAGCCCATTGGCGCGGACGCGTCGGGCGCCAACCCGACGGGCTGGCAAATCGTCTTCACACACGAGGTGTCCGACATCGCCACGGCCGCTCGCGCGGTAGCCCTCTGCGTGCAGGCGTGACGGTGGGACGGTGGCTGAGGCCACCGTCCCGGGTACGATCCGCTGTCCTGGATCCTTCGGTACCTCATAGCGGGCGGACGGGCTTGAGGAACAGCAGCGGTGCGCCGAGCAGGAGCATCCCGACGCCGATCACCGAGTCCCACCCGGCATAGAGGAGGCTCGACCCGAGGACCCAGAGGCAGCTCCCGGTTTCGCGGTGGCGAAAGACTTGAAGTTCTCCCCTCCCTTCGCAAGCTCAGGAAGGGGATTCCCGTCTACCATTCGGCGACAGGCTTGACGGTTTTACCCGCCCTGCGACCGCGCCTTCCGGCGGCCGGGACCTCCACGATGACGTGGCCGATCCGATACAGGTGCAGGATGTTCCGGGCCGCGTTCCAGTCGGCGTTTGCGGTCCATCCACACTCGGTGTTCTTGCACGCGAACAGCTCTTGGGTCTCTCGGCTGCCTGGCGTGATGAAGCCGCACGCTGAGCAGCGCTGGGAGGTGTACGGGGCCGGTATCTTGACCAGCTCGCCGCCGCACCGGGCGAGCTTGTACGTCAGCATCGTGACCGTCCGCCCCCACGCCTCTTGTGTGATGGAGCGGTTCGTACCGGCCTTGGCCTTGGCCCCGTTGCGCAGGTAATTGCCTTCGTTGTCGCAGTTCGGGCTTCGGCTGGGGCGCTTTGGTCATGCCGAGGATGTTGAGCTGTTCGACCACGACCGTGCCGTAGGTGTGGGCGAGGTAGGTGGTCGTCTGGTGCTGCCAGTCCAGGGCTCGTCGCGTGGCTTGTGCTCGGAGCTGCTGGATCTGGTCGTAGGTGTAGGTGTGCTGCAAGCGGCGGGAGGTCTTCTCCCCCTTCTTGCGGAAGGACTTCTGGTGTGCGGCCTGCCGCTGAAGCGTGAGGAGCTTGGCCTTCTCCTTCTCGGTGAGCCACTTGTCCCGGTCAGCGGTTTGGTCCGCAAGACGGGGCGGACGTCCGTGGTCCTGGTGGTCCTCGTTGGACAGGGCGAGGGGGATGTTCACTCCGGCGTCGATGGCGACCTTTGGTCCCTGGCGGGGCTCGGGCCTGGCCTCCAAGCTCTGCACACGGATTGCGATGTGCCAGCCCAAAGCGTCCTTCACCAGCCGGGCGCCGGTGATCTGGTTCTCCTTGGTCGCTTTCTTGCCCACGGGCAGGTCTTTGGTCCAGGGGAAGCGAACCCGGCCCACCTTGGGGATGTTGACCATGCCCCAGCGGCGGTGGACGCGGACGATGTTCAGGTCCCGCCCCTGCGAGATGTCCACGGACATCCCGGAGCGCGCGTGAGGACACCACCCTGGCGAAGATCGCTGCCGGGTTCGGGATCAGCGAGTCCACCGCCCACGCCTGCACCCGCGTAGTCATCCACCCGCTTGCCGAGCCTCGCTTACCAGGATCAAACGCAAACCCCTGCAGGAACTCACCCTCACCGAGAAGACCGTCAACCTGGCCCTGGCCGCGACGCGAGCACCAGCCGAACACGGTGTCGCACGCGTGAAGTTTTGGCGCATCTTCCGCAAATCCCGGTGCAGGCCAAACCGCATGACGTCAATCGCCAAATCCGTCCTCGCGCGGGAGCGGCAACGCTGAAGAAGCTCAATGAGCGATTCCGAACTATAATAGCGACATAAAGTAATCGTGCATCCTGAGCCGAGAGGAAGAAAATTCTCGCAGCACGCGCCCGACGCGTAGGAGCGGCGATGGCTCGAAAGGGCAATGAGAACCGAGGGCTTTTCAGTGCGACAGAACGACTCTGCCTGCTTGGGCTTGGCCTGGCTGCTTTGGCAGTGCAAGCAGATTGGCTGGCCGCCAATCTGGCACTGCCTCTGATTTCCAAGCACTTCTCCGCCTCGACGACTGACTTGCATTGGGTTCTTTCGGGGTTCATGCTTGCATTCGGTTCCGTCTTGCCAATTACGGGGCGAGTGGCAGACTCGTACGGCCGGCGCAAGCTGACATTTCTCGGCCTTGGAGTTTTCGCCTTGGGGTCTCTTGTTTCTGCTTCAGCGGAGAGCGAGTGGTGGTTGGTGTTGGGCAGGGTCATTCAAGGAGCCGGGGGAGCAATGATCCTTCCTGCGACTGTTTCCATTGTCTCTGCTGCTTTTGTGGGACACCGCAAGGCGGTAGCCCTCGGCATTGTGCTCGGTTCTGCAGGAGTCGGTGGAGCTCTGGGCCCTCTGATCGGCGGGGTGCTCGCACAAGAGCTGGGTTGGAGGTCCGTATTCTATATTAATGCCCCTGTCTGTTTGCTGTCAGCCGTTGCGATATCCCTGTTTCATCAAGAGGGTGATACCCCAGAGAAACCATCACCACCTCCGGTTATCAATAGTGCGCTGGTCTCCATTGGTGTGGTTGCCATCAGTCTCGCGATTGATCGAGGCACGGCGTGGGGATGGACCTCGAAAGCCATCTTGAGTATCACCTGCTGCGGGGGTATCGCACTGCTCTCTTTTGCGTTGACCGAACGAAGGAGGGATAATTCGCTGCACCCTCGCTCGCTGTATCAAGACCGAAGGATATCTGCGATCACGTTGGCCGGTACGGTTGCCACCTTCATTTTCACACTGTTGTCCTTCTTCTCTGTTATGGCCCTACAGGAAGTTCACTCGCTCTCTTCTGTAAAAGCCGGTCTGATATTCCTCTGTCTTTCCGTGATGGATGTGTTGGCAACGTACGCGGCCGGACATCTTTCCAACTCCAAGTTTTCTTTTCTGGCAGTCTTCGCTGCCATGTGGGTGTTGGCCGTGGCACTTCTGTGCCTCGCATCCTCCAATGCGCTTCTCCCTTATGTGCTATTCCTGGCTGCTTGCGGGCTGGGAATCGGCATGACGGGAGGTATATCTAACGTACTCACTCAACATTATGTGGAGCCGAGTAAGGCGGGATCGGCACTGAGTTACACCTTGGCGATCAAAATGTTGTCCTCTTCCCTGCTGCTGTCACTGGCATCCACGATCCTGGAGTCCTTGAACGGAGGCGTCGCTGGAGCGTCAAGGAATGGCTCCGCCATCAACGAAATATTTGCCTATAGCGCAGGACTCACAGCATTCGGTGCAATCGTCACGATTCTTCTGATGTTGCACACAACGAGACGTGGGCGACACGATTTTATGAAAGTCCTTGCGCGCGGCAGAGGGCGATCAAAGACGGGCAGATGAAGAACCAGGATTTTTTTCTTAGACCAACCGAGGATAGGGATCCTCTCAGGCGGCGTGCTGTTGGGCGATGCAGCCATCGACAGATGTTTCTGCTCGCTGAATCAGCGCGCGAGTGGTGACGAATACGACAGCCAGGCAGAGGTAGAAGTCGACTACTTGCCGTCTCGCCCAAAGCGCCGCCCGATCTTTCCGTAGCCGTTCATCCAGGACTGGGTGCGTTCGACCACCCAACGTTTGCCGACTTGGATCGGGGCGGGCACGCCTCTGCGGGCGATCTCGCCGGCGCACCCAACACCTGGCGGCTGGGCTTGCTGTCGGGGGCGGAGTCGAGATGCACGGTGGCGTCCGCGGGGAGGGTCCCGACCTGGCGTCGCGCCGCGTCGATGGTCGGTCCGAGCAGACCTGAGAGGTCGGCTCGAACCGGCCGATACGGCGGAAGGAGCGACCGAACCTGGCGGCTTTGTACTCCCGTACCCTTCAAGCAGGCTCGATCGGGCATGAGCGGTAGCCCCGGGAGACCGGTGCTGCTACTCGCCCTCGCTGCTAAGGGATGTTGAGCTGTTCGACCACGACCGTGCCGTAGGTGCGGGCGAGGTAGGTGGTCGTCTGGTGCTGCCAGTCCAAGGCTCGTCGCGTGGCTTTTGCTCGGAGCTGCTTGATCTGGTCGTAGGTGTGCTGCAAGCGGCGGGAGTGAAGTTCCCCCTGAGTCTGGACAGCGGGTGGTTACGCTGCAGGGGCGAGATCTTGGGTCACCAGGGCTGTGGTTTCGAGCGGTGTGACAGAGCCGTACTCGGGGGTGTGGGCAGCGGCCACCGGTCGGAGTCTGTCACGCAGGGTGGTCGGTGTGGGGTGGGTCAGTGTTGGGGGGTGTGAGGTGGGTGTGGGTGGCGCAGAAGGCGAGGGCGTCGGCTTGGCGGTCGATGAGTCGGGTGGCGGCTCGGGGGCCGTGGCCGGTGTCGTGTTCGGTGCGTAGGAGGACGGGGTGGGAGGTGGTCGCGTGTTGGAGGGCCGCGGTGAGTTTGCGGGTGTGTGCGGCTCCGACGCGTGGATCGTGACGGGGGCTGGTGAGGAGAACTGCGGGGTAGGAGGTGTTGGGGTTGGTGTTGTGGTATGGGGAGTAACTGAGAAGGGTGGGGAGGTGTCGGGGGTTGTCGGGGTTGCCGAATTCGTCGGTCCACCAGGTTCCGATGCCGAGGTGGGGATAGCGGATCATGTCGGTGAGAGCGTCGGAGCAGACAGCGGCGGCGTATTGGTGGGGGTTTCGAGTGATGGCAGTGGCGACCACGAGGCCACTGTGGGAGGCGCCGCGGATGGCGAGTTGGGCGGGTGTTGTCAGGCCCTGGGTGCACAGCCAGCGGGCGGCTGCGTCGAAGTCGGTGAACGTGTTGGGTTTGTTCATGCCGCGGCCGGCAGCGTGCCAGGCCGCGCCTTTCTCGCCGCCGCCTCTGACCCCGGCGATGGCGTAGATGCCGCCTGCGCGTACCCAGGCTGTGATTGTGGGACTGTAGCCGGGGGAAGCGGAGCCGCCGAAGCCGCCGTAGGCGGTCAGCATGGTCGGCCTCGGCCCGTGCTCGTGTCCAGGGGGCAGAATGAGGTGCATGGGCACCTCGATGCCCTGGTCCGTGGTATAGGCCACTTGGTGGACAGTCGGTGAGTTGCCGCCCCAAGGGTCCGTGTCGTCGCCCGGTACCGGTGCTGCTTCGCCAGCGGTGCTGTCGTAGGGGCTGAGCCGCCCGTCGGTAAGGGTGTACTGGAAGACGGTGTGGGGGGTGAGGAAGTCGGTGTACAGGAAGTACGCCCGGTCTTCCCGGCCGGGGACGGTGGTCAGCCGGGTGATGGTTCCCGGCCCCGCCGCGGGGAGCGGTACCTCGCCGAGCGGTGCCCCGGCCTCGTCGTGCAGTGACAGTCGCCCGCGCCCGTCCTCGGTCAGGGAGACCAGGAAGCGCACCGGCCCCTGGCTCGCGGGATCGGCGAGCATCACGCACCCGGACAGCACTTGCCCCGCACGGGGGTCGATCACCGTGGTCCAGTGCGGCTGTGGCCGGGCGTGTGGATCGACGACGCACACCCGGGCGCCTTCCCCGGCCCGGCTGGTGATCGCGTACACGAGGTCGCCAGGGCCGAACTTCACCAGGGCCTGGCTGCCGTCTTCGCGTCCGTCGTGCACCACACTCAGGTCCGGGGCCCGGGGCCCGGTCCGGCTCAGGTCCGCCAGATAGGCCATGTTCCCGCTCTGGGTCCCGGGAGCACAGGTCAGCGACAGCCAGCGGCCGCTGGCGCTGACCGTGACGGACAACTGCCGGAACGGGGTTTCGAACACCACTTCGTCCTCCCCGGGGGCGGTGTCCGCTCCCTGCCCGGGGGTGGTGTCCAGGCGGTAGAGGCGTACCCGGCGAACCGGATCCGCCGCCCCTCCGGTGACGTAGAAGAACCCGCTGTCGTCCGCCAGCCAGGCCACCGGGGTGGGCCTTCCCGGATCCACCGCATGCCCCACCTCCCGGCCGGTCTCGACGTCCCGGACGCGGAGCGTCGGCCGTTCCTGCCCGCCGCCGGACAGCTGGAAAGCCACCAGCCGACCCGACCAGGAGGGTCTGAACGCGTCCAGGACCGTGGCCCCGGAAGGATCGAAGGCCAGCGGGTCGACCAGCATGCGCGGCGGCGACGTGCCGTCGGCAACCATCACCGCCGGCAACTCCCGCCCCGCCCCCCTGCTCAGGAAGAACCGCCGCTCTCCCCTGAGGACCGGAGTCGAGGTCACAGGAGTCATCACACCCCCCAGGCCCGCCGCCTCCGCCAGAACACGGCGGAAGAACGGATGCGACGGCCACCGGGCTCTCTGGGCGGCACACAGCTCCTCCTGCGCGGCCAGCCACTCCTCCACCTCGGCCCCCTCCCCCTCCAGCCACCGGTACGGATCCGCCACCGCCACCCCGCCCACCATGTCCACTACCGGCTCGCGTACCGCCCGCGGATACAACACCATCGACAACACCTCTCGATCTCTTCCATCACTGCACAAAAAAGTGGTCCTCCCCTTCCAGGGGGACCACTTTCAAACGCCGCTACCGGGACACCGGCCGCTCTTACTCGGCGTCGCCCTCGGCAAGCGCAGCCTGCCAGTCAGCAACCACGATGACCTCGTCAGACGCCCAACAGTGGGGACCAGCGATCTCGTTCATGAGTTTCTCTTTTCGATAGGGTGGAACAACTGAGTCCATTTTCGTTTCACGCCCAGCACTTCGCGGTCGCCCGATCGGACGATGAACCGGGCCAACCTCATTCGGACTGTCGTCTGAGGGTGCGCTCGCGGAGAGCGTCATGACTCCTGAGCCCTTCCCCCGGCCCATCCCGGCTAGGATCTACCTTTGATCTTGGCCAGCGCTCCGCCCTCGGACGCCGGACGCGAGAAGCGGGGCCCCGGTAGAACTGGCTCGTCCGCCAAGACAAGTCGTTCACAAAGACCGGAGGCTCCGCTGTCCGGACAGCCTGTCATCACGCGTGAAATCGCGGTACCCGAAGGCGTCTTCGCCCTGGGACATCTGGGTGAGTTGACCCAGCTCGTGCCCTTCGAGATGGTCGATGCGGTCCTCGCCGAGTGCGGGGCGGTGCAGCAGCGGCTGCGGAAACTGCCGGCCCGGGTGGTGGTCTACCTGCTGCTCGCGGCCACGCCGTTCGAGGAATGCGGCTACCCGGCCGTGTGGCGCAAGCTGACCGGTGCCCTTGAGGCCCTGCCTCTGCCGACGGTTACTGCGACCGCGCTGTGGCACGCCCGCACCAGGCTCGGCGCACGCCCGATGCGGGCCCTGTTCGACCTGCTGCGCGACCCGGCCTCGGCGGTCCACACCGCCGGGGCCCGCTGGGCCGGGCTGCTGGTGGTTGCCATCGACGGCACGTACCTGGACGTCGCCGACGACGCAGACGTGTGCGCCCGGCTGGGCAAGGGACCAACCAGTACACCGCCGCCTCCGGCTACCCGCAGGTTCTGATCGACGCGGTCTTCGGCCCCCGCAAACCCGGCGAGCCCGTCCTGGGACGCCGCCTGCTGCACTCACGGGCGATCCGCAAGGGTCATGCTCGGAGTTGCCCACAGTGAGCTGAGCGCGAGCAGCCGGGCTACTCCGGCGTAGTGGCGTTGCCAGTTGACCGGCCAGTCGGGTCGCCAAGGTCTGGGTGAGCGGGACTCTCACGGCCCCAGCCCGTCTCGTGCAGGATCCGTGAAAGGCTGGCCACTTCCTTGTCTTCGGCGATGTTGCCGCTGTCCGAGGTCCGCCGCCAGATCATCTGATCGACCGACCCCCTCTGGCAGAGGCAGGCGCCAGGCTGAGAGCCAAGAGAAAACAGGTGAGCGCAGTACCGGTCGAGCAACGAGCACGCAACACTCTGGAATCGCCGTGGTGTATTGCCGACCTCACAAGCACTGGCCTACCGAGACCCACCGCAGCAGCAGAATAGATCTGCCTCTGCTCCGACCTGCCACGAAGTGATCATTTCACCAGTGGGAGCAGCCCGGCCGCCGATCGGAGTCCAAGACTTGATCAAGGCGCACTGGCCTGCGCACCAAATGGAGGAGAGACCTGATGGTTCATGTTGCCGTCCTGGGCGGCGGAATCAGCGGCCTGGCTGCGGGACTGTTTCTGGGCCGGCAGGGGCACAGAGTGACCGTCTTGGAGCGCGAACCGCGCAGTGCGAGCGCTGATCTCGATTCAGACTTCCTCCACTGGAAACGCCCCAGAAGCCCGCATGCGCTCCAACCTCACCTCCTCCTCGCTCCGGTGCGCACGATCCTGCGCGACCTTGCTCCGGATGTCTACGCGACGATGCTCGAACACGGTGCGGTCGAACTACACGAGCTCGCCCACTTCGAGCCGTTTCAGGCCAGGGCAGGTGATGAGGATCTGGTCACGGTTCGGACACGCCGGATCGTGCTCGAAGCGGCACTCGCGCAGGCCGTCCGAGCGGAGCCCACGGTTGAAGTGCGCACGAGCGTCGACGCCAAAGGTCTGATCACTCTCCCGGGAGCGGTACCCCACGTGATCGGGCTCCGCACGAAGACCGGTGAGATCCACGCGGACCTCGTGATCGACGCGGCTGGCCGTCGTTCGCCGGTGCCTCGGTGGCTGACCTGCGAAGGCTCCAGACCACCGCAGCGGGAGAGTCATCACACCGGCATCGCGTACTTCAGCCGCTGGTACCGGCTGCGCTCTGACACCCGAGAAATGGTGCCGGCTGTCCTCGGGGAAACGGCCCCGTTCGCCGAGTGCGTAGTGTTCCCGTCCGACAACGGCTACTTCGGCGTGGCGCTCATCGTGTCCGTTGCGGACCCAACACGTGGCAGTCTGCGCGCCCCGCAGGTCTTCGACGCCGCGGCAAAGACCTTCGCCGGTGGTGCGGACTGGCTGTCCCGGAACCAACGGCCGATGACCCCGGTGCACGTGATGGCGGGACTCGACAACCAGTGGACAGCCCTGGTGGACGAGCACGGCCCGCAGGTCACCGGTCTGATCAACTTGGGCGACAGTGCCCTTCACACCAACCCCACCTTCGCGCAGGGCATCCCTCTCGCTCTGCGAGCCGCCCAATGGCTCACCGCGCACGACCTGGCTGATCCCGACCTGCCGACCACATATCACCAGTGGAGAGTCGTCAACCTGAAACCGTGGTTCGACGCACAAACAGCAGCTGACCAAGCCTACCAGCAGGGGCTCAGAGCAGGCCTTCACACAGCGCCGCCGCACCAAGTCACCGGCGATGCCCTCCTGAAAGCGGCCCTACCCTTTTGTGCTCGCGATGACCTACACATCGCCCGTGCCGGCGCCCAAGTGCGCCACCTGATCCGGACCCCGGAGCAACTGCTCGCAACACGGCAGATTCGCGACCGAGTTCACGCATGGCTGCGCGAACATCCGGACTTCGACGGCAGACCAGCTGGTCCCACCCGGACTCGCTGGGAGCAAGCGACAAATGGGCGCGGGACGGCAGGGTCATGTCCCTTGTAGGGCAACACCGTTGCACCACACGGTCCAGAGCCTTGTCAATTCCGCGAACGAGAAGGCGGGACGCTTTGACCAGCGGGTTGTAGCCCAGCGGCAGCCCGGCCGCGAACACGGCGGCCTGCTCGCCGTAGGCGGGGCGCATGCGGATGCCGCGGGTGGCTTTGAACGCGCGCTCCAGCTCCTGGCGGGCGGTGGGCAGTTCGTCGGCGCTGCGGGCGGTGACGGTCACCATCAGCCTCCAGTCGACGACCTGGGAGCCGCCGGCCATCTGCGCGGCGCCTGCTCGGCGCGCTGCGCGTCGGCCTTCTGCGACCACTTGGCGCGGCCCTTGGTCTCAGCGCTCACCTGTGCGCGATGGTGGGCGTTGCTGATCTCCCGCTCCAGTACCGCCTCACCATCGTGCGGATCGAGGACCCGGTAGGCGAGGGTGAGGCGCCGCTGGAGCGGCCCGGGGCCAGCAGGGGCAACAGCACGCTGTAGGCGATGGGACGACGCGGCATCTCGCGCAGCACCCAAGAGATGGACAGCCCGCCGTCATGCGCATACTCGTCTCAGCCGTCGTCCGCCGCCTGCGGCCCGCACTCCGACCAGGACAGTTCCGCGAACTCACTGTCCCGCGAGTTGAAGACGCCCGGGTCGTAGGCGCTGCGGACGATGTCGACGTCGGTGGCGCGGCGCATGATGTCGGCGCCCGGTCAGCGCCTCGGCCACCTGCTCGGGCAGGTCGCTCGGCGGCTGGTCGACGCGGTGGGGTCCACCGTGAGGCTCGTCCAGGGACGCCACCGAGGCCGTGGCGTGCGGGGTGGTGCGGACCAGCTCGTCGATGATGGGTCGTGGCCTCTGCGCCTGCCGTATCGAGCAGTCGATGCCGTCGACACGCCTCCGACCGCATCTACAGGTCCCTGGCCTGCAACTCGCAGCAGCTGGGGGGGTTGCTGGTCGAGCTGTACTGCTGTGATTCCTCCAGGCCGGACGCGAGGTCCTCCGCGTTCGTATACATGTCATATCCGTTGAAGATGTCCCGCACGTCCATCAAGTCTCTCCTTGTCGAAAAAGAGGGGGCGCGTGCCCCGGCGAGCGAGCGCAATGCTCCGTTGGCCGGCGCTGTGGATCCTTGTCGTCAACTGTCCCGGTGGTCGACACCCGGCGACGTCGGCCGAACAGAGGAGCAACGGGTCGACCCGATCGGTCCCCGTCTTGAAGCTCTCCCCTCCCTTCGCAAGCTCAGGAAGGGGATTCCTGTCTACCTTGCGGCGACAGGTTTGACGGTTTTACCCGCCCTGCGACCGCGCCTTCCGGCGGCTGGGACCTCCACGATGACGTGGCCGATCCGGTACAGGTGCAAGATGTTCCGGGCGGCGTTCCAGTCGGCGTTCGCCGTCCAGCCGCAGTCGGGGTTCTTGCAGGCGAACAGTTCCTGGCTCTCTCGGCTGCCGGGGGTGGTGAATCCGCAGGCTGAGCACCGCTGGGAGGTGTGCGGGGCGGGAACCTTGACGAGCTGGCCGCCGTACCGGGCGGTCTTGTACGTCAGCATCGTCATGGTCCGCCCCCAGGCCTCCTGGGCGATGGAGCGGTTGAGTCCGGCCTTCGCCCTGGCCCCGTTGCGCAGGAACGCGCCCTGCTGCTCAGGGTCGAGCTTGGGGGCCGGGCTCTTGGTCATGCCGAGGATGTTGAGCTGTTCGACCACCAGCACGCCGTACGTGCGGGCGAGATACGTGGTGGTCTTGTGCTGCCAGTCCAAGGCTCGTCGCGTGGCTTTTGCTCGGAGCTGCTTGATCTGGTCGTAGGTGTGCTGCAAACGCCTGGAGGTCTTCTCTGCGCGCTTGCGGAACGCCTTGCGGTGTGCGGCCTGCTGCTCCAAGCGGAGGAGCTTGGCTTTCTCCTTCGGGGTGAGCCACTTGTCGCGGTCGGAGTCACCGTTCGGCAGGCGCGGCGGGCGGCCATGGTCCTGGTGGTCCTTGTTGGACAGGGCGAGGGGGATGTTGACTCCGGCGTCGATGCCGACCTCCGGCCCCTGGTGGGGCTCAGGGGCGCGTTCGAGGGTCTGCACGCGGAAGACGATGTGCCAGCCCAACGCGTCCTTGACGAGGCGGCCGCCGGTGATCCGGTTCTCCTTGTTCGCCCTCTTCCCGACAGGGAGATCCTTGGTCCAGCGGAAACGGACCCGGCCGACCTTGGGAATGTTGACCATGCCCCACCGGCGGTGCACCCGCGTGATGTTCAGGTCGCGGCCCTGCGGGATGTCCACGGACATCGCGGAGCCGAACCGGCCCTTGTAGGTGGGCTCCTCGGCTCGGCCTTCCCAGCAGTTGACCCACGCGCGCATGTATGTCTTCAAGACGGCTTGCGCGGCCTGGGCGGGCAGCACGGCGAGGTAATCGAGGTCCTTGCGGGCCTGCCGGATCGCCGCATCGGCGAGAGACAGCTTCGTGTCGCCCTTCGGTGTCATCGTCCACCAGGAGTGGAGGCAGTTCCACATGGTGCGGGCCGCATGCGCTTGATCATCGAGGATGCGGATCTCGGCGGGGCTGAGCGCCAGCGGGGCACGGTGCCCGAACTGCCGCTTCACCAGGCCGAGTTCGCTCATGACGATCACTATACACTGTTGGTTTATGTCACCACGCTGGAATCCCAACCCTGACGTACGCACCGGTCGTCACGTCGTCTACAACCTGCACGTACATTTGGTGTTCGTCACCAAGTACCGGCGCAAGGCCATGACGGAAGCCATGCTGACGCGCTGCGAAGAGATCATGCGAGAGGTCTGTACGGACTTCGAGGCCGACCTGAAGCAGTTCAACGGCGAGGAGGATCACGTACACCTGCTCGTGCATTACCCGCCGAAGGTCCAGCTCTCCAAGTTGGTCAACTCCCTCAAGGGCGTCTCCGCCCGCCTGTTGCGCAAGGAGTACGACGCGCACGTACGCCGGTACCTGTGGGGCGGACACTTCTGGTCCGGCTCCTACTTCGCCGGAAGCTGCGGCGGGGCGCCCCTGACCGACGTACAGCAGTACATCGAGCAGCAGAAACGCCCCGCGGGCTGAGGTAAACAGTACTGACCCGTGCCTCAGTGCGGGTCACACCTATTTTGAGATGGCCTTCACCATCCGGCCTGAAGGCCGGAGCACTGGCCAAGATCAAAGGTAGACCGCTCCATCGTCTCGGCCGCGGTCCGCGAGGTCAGCCCGCTCTTGGCAGGGCGCGGCTTCGCCTCAGTAAGTCACTCTTTGCCTGGCGTGGACCGGCAGTCGTTCCACAGGGCGGCGAGGGGGGCCGGGATCTGGGTGATGGCGGCACACCCCCGAGGACCGGCCGGGAGACTGTCGCTGGCCACGTAGCGCCAACCGGCGCCGGCGTGATCGACGAAGTACTTCATCGCAGCTCCGTCGTCCTGCAGGGCGACCTGCTCCGCCTCGGTGCTGCCGGCAGTGAGGTGAAAGCGGGTACCCGCGTAAAGGACTCCGTCGCAACTGCCGTAGTAGAACGTGCCCTTGACCGGGGCAATGTGGGTGAGGGGCGGATGAAACTGTCCGCGGTAGGCCGCCGTGACGCTCGCCTTGACAGTGGACGACGCCAGCAGCGACCGGCAGCCGCCGGTCTTGACCGAAGAGTTGGCAGTAGCGTGCCCGCCCGAACTACCCACCGTCGTGGACGTCGTGGACGTCGTGGAGGCTACGGCCGACGCAGAAGGCGTTTGCGTCGCGTTCGAAGTGCTGCTGTTCGTTGTGCCGCTGTTCTGCGTGCAGCTTGTGAGCAGGACCACTGCGGCAGCGGCCATCCCCAGCGTGGCACTGCGGTACATGGAACGGTTCCGGCGTTTCATTTCGGACCAACCTCTCTTGATACGTCCGCATAGGCCCGAGATGGCGATACTCGGATGCGTTCTGACGGTCTCGGACAACAAGATGCTGCGCCATGCACTCCGGTTTCACCGCGTCCCTGTCATTCACGGGTGATCTGGTCACCGTCAGGCGGGCCCGCGATCGACCGCGAGTGCCGAGACGCGCGCGCCGAAGGCAAAGGAGACGGCAGCGCGAAGCGAGGAACCAGGGCGCGGAGCGCACTGGGGCCGGCTGCCGGCTCCCGCAGCGGGTGAGAGCACGCAGCGCTCGGTCCGGGCGGACGCGGAGCGGCTGCCCGGACAGCGGCGAGCCGGTACGGCGCGCGGAGCGTGCCGTACCGCCGACCGGCACGCGTCCGCACGGGGTCGCCCCCACCCCCAAGAGGCAAAGGCAAGTACTGCGACCTGCACCGGTCCAGGCCTCTCAAGCGTTCCATGCGAGGCCGGGCCGCACAGCGCGCATGGACCCCCAGCCGATGCCCTGGCGTTGGGACCTTCGGCTGTCCGGCCACGGTGGACGACATGGGAAGCGTTGACGAACGGCACGAGGCTCTGGCGCTGGCCACGCAGGCCCGCAACGTGGCAAGACCGGCGAGCGGCACGTCTTGGCAGCGGGTCCTACGCGCGATCAGCGGGGGCAGACGGGGCCGACAGCCCACCGGCCGGACCGTGATCCGGCTGGATGCGCCAGACACTCCCCCTCGGAACGGCCCGGCTGGAGGGAACGCGCCACGAACCTCGCCGGCGATGTCGGCGTTCTTTCGGACCGTGCACGGGATTCCGGTGAGCGGCCCGCCGTTGGGGCCTGTGGCGGCGCACGTGGCGGTGTAGTCCTTCCACCAGCGCCCCTGTAGCAGTTCCCAGCCCAGCGGCTGGCGACCCGTCGCGATGTCATGGTGGTGACGGTCAATTACCGGCTCGGTACCTTCGGCTTCTTCGCCCACCCGGAGCTCGGCCAGGCTACGGATTTCGGGTTCGCCGACCAGCAGGCGGCGCTGCGCCGGGTCCGGGAGAACGCGCGGCGGTTCGGCGGCGACCCGGACCGGGTGACGCTGGCCGGTCAGGCAGCAACACCGCCGCCGACCACATCGAAGCCGCCCGGCTCGCGCTGGCGCAGCTGCCGAAGAAGTACCGGCGCGGACGGCGGACGCTGATCCGCACCGACTCAGACGGGGGCACCCACGAGTTCGTCGACTGGCTTTCCGCCCGCGGCCGGTGGCTGTCCTACTCGGTCGGCATGACCATCACCGATGCAATCCACCAGGCAGTCCTGAAGGTCCCGGCATCGGCCTGGACACCGGCCGTCGAGCCCGACGGCGAGATCCGTGACGGCGCCTGGGTGGCCGAACCCGACGCCGGCAGCGACTGCCTCAAGGGCCGGCCCGAGGGGATGCGGCTGATCGTGCGGAAGGAACGGCCGCACCCCGGCGCCCAGTTGCGCTTCACCGACGCCGACGGCATGCGCCTGACCTGCTTCGCCACCACCACCCAGCACACCTCGATCGCCGATCTGGAGCTGCGGCACCGCCGGCGTGCCCGCGCCGAGGACCACATCCGCGCCGCCCGCGTCACCGGCCTGCGCAACCTCCCCCTCCACGGCGCCGCGCAGAACCAGATCTGGCTGGAGATCATCCAGATCGCCCTGGACCTGCCGGCCTGGATGCCCCTGCTCGCCCTCACCGGCGCCGCCCGGCTCTGAGAGCCCCGCCGCCTGCGGCTTCGGCTGTTCTCCACCGCCGCCCAGCTCATCACCACCGGCCGCCGCCGCTACCTCCGCCTCGCCAAGCACTGGCCCTGGACCGACGTGATCACCGCCGCCCTGGACCGGCTCCACGGCCCTCCCGGACCCCGGCTGACCAGCACCTTCCCGTCCCCGCGAGCAGCACGGGCCACCGGAGCCGTGGAACCCGGCGCCCACCCGACGCGACAACCGGGCCGTCAGCCTGCCCAGACGCCGAAAGTCACCACCAACACTCACCACAAAGGGTCCGCCAGCAGGCTGACGGACCCTCATGAATGATCGAGGCTAGCCCGTAATGCAACGGCATTGGGCCTGGGTGTCCGGCGCCACCCTAATACCTTTACCGGCACCCTGTTCGTCCTTTCCCGGGCCGAACCCTCCTTTTATGCCATCCTCAATACCCGCACCCCGAAAAAACACCCACAGTCCGCCTCATATCCATGATCGGAATTCACGTGGCGGATCCAGGAAGAATACCTATGGCGCTGCCGTCAAAAGTTCTTACACGGCAGGCCTTCTTCTGGCTTTAGCCGCCTTTTATGTCAACCTCATGCACATCTCAGGGCGACTGGCATCTTCCATCAGCACCGGGAAAAGGCCACTCGCCCACCTCCACCGTCGAACAGGAGGGACCGCTCATGTCAAGGTATCGGGCGTGGAGGCGGGCCGGAAAGAAACTGACACTGGTAACTGCCTCCCCTCGCGTCGTATCGACGCAGATCTGGTCGGCCGCTTTCCGCGCGAAGGAGGGATCACGCATGTCGAACAGCAGCAGATGGGGGCGGTACAGACGAGCACTGGCGCTCATGGCGGCCGCGTCCGGGGTGGTGGCGCTGACGGCGATACCATCCTCAGCAAGTGGCCCGTCCGTGATTTGGTACGACTTCCCGTCCCCAACCTCACCGGACCAAACCGCGATCCGGACGGCAGTAAACAATGCCTGCAACACCACGCCAGACAGGTGCATGTTCGTTGGCCAGCCGGACGGTGCGTATGTCGCTCCCACGGTGAGCACGGCGCACCTGAGCCAGCCTCACCATCTCCCCGTGGTGGGTGGGGACTTCGGTTCCCCGATACTGACCGACTGCTCCGACACAACAACAAGCACTCTTAGGTACCAGGCAACCGTGACGGAAGGCACCACCGACACCGTCGGTGGGGGGGCGAAGGTAGGGATCACCCTCTTCAAAGTTCTCGAGATCGGCGCTGACGCGAAGGCCGAATACCAGATCCTGCACCAGACTACGGCATCGGTCACCGCCGACCTGCCGGTGCCGCCCGCATACACAGGAGAGATCTTGCGCTCCCAGGTCGTCCGGACCGTCACCGGCTGGCTGTGGTACACGGGTGACAGCGGCACCAGCTACAGGATCCACGAGCGGTACGAAATGCCCGTCCCCGAAGGCACCGACGGCGTGCGCAGCCAGCTCCTGCCCACCACCACCCGCTTGACGTCCCGCGCTCAGCTCACCAGCCTGTGCCCCAACTGGACCTTCCCGTGGCAGAGCATCGCCGACGGCACCACCCTCAAGGCGGGCTGGTCGGTGCAGGCAAACCTCACCCGCCTGGTCATGCAGAACGACGGGAACCTGGTGATGTACCGCCTGCGTGACGGCAAGGCCATCTGGGCCACCGGCACCTGGGGCCACCCGGGCGCGTACGCCGTGATGCAGAAGGACGGCAACTTCGTCATCTACGACGCGAACAACAGTTTCCTGTGGAACAGCAACACCGCTTGGAGTCAGGACAGCCCCGGCGCCTGGGCGGTAATGCAGGACGACGGCAACTTCGTCATCTACAAGCTCGCCGGGGGTCCCGGCAGGGGCGGGGCCCTGTGGGCCACCAACACCACCGCGGCAGCGAAGTGACGACTTCGCGCACCTGACTCCGCCCGGTACCGGGCGGAGTCACCCGGCCGCACGGGTCCGCTACCTTTCGCCCCTCGTTGTGGGGGCGATGGCTAGGATTCCCCTGCTGCACAGACCCACACCCGCCCCCTGCTACAGCCTCAGCAGCCCAGGGCTTCGAAGCGCAGCGGGAACCGGTCGGCATACCAGTCGCTCGATCTCGGCCATGCGGCTTCCGAGGACGGCGGGGGTGGGATCGGGACGTGCGGGAGAAGCCATCGGCCCATCCATCGGTGCAAGGAGGCGCGGTCGCAGTCATGTCTCTCGGCCGCGGCCGCCAACCGGTCAGCTGTACCGAAGGGTTGGTGACCGCAACGCCGTAACCTGCAGGTCTCCTGAGGCGTTCACCGACCGAGATTCCACGTACGCCACGCACCATGGCATCCCACCGAGGAATCTCCGGCTGTTGTCCGCGGACGCCTCCCTTGGAGCCTCAGCCGCTGCGAAGACCCGCACTCTCCCCCGTTGGGTGCGGGTCTTTTGCTGTCCGGCCTGCCGGCGGGTCGGTTTTTGCAGCCCCTCGAAGGGGTCGAGGCCCAGTGAGCCATTTTCATCCTGTCGCTTCGGGATTGACTCAGCGCCTCGAAGGAGCAGGCCCGGCGCAGACTTGGAGAGAGGGTGTGTGCTCCACGTCCTGGATGCTGGGCGGACACCTCGTTCCGCTGCAACAACGGGCCCATCTGGCCCTCGGAGTCCGTCTTCTCCGGCTGCTTGAGAGGTAAGAAATCGTTGCCTGAGCAGTCCTCCTGGGCAGTGGCGATGCTGCCCAGTGCTGTTTATGCCGGCCTAGAGGCAATGCCGTGGGTCTGGCAGGTTCAGGTGAGAGGTTCGGTCACGCGGCCTGGAGGGCCGGGGTGGTCATGACGGTCTCGAATTCGACGGGTGTCAGCCGGCCGAGTGCAGCTTGTCGGCGGCGCCGGTGATAGGTCCGCTCGAGCCGGGACGCGATCGCGATCCGCAGTTCCTCGCGGGTGGCCCAGCTCCGGCGGTCGAGGACGTTCTTCTGCAGCAGGCTGAAGCAGGACTTCATGGCCGCGTTGTCGCCGGCTGCCCCCCTCCCTATCGATCCGACCATGTGATGCCGGTCGAGGGCCCGGACGAACTTCCGGGACTGGAACTGCGAGTCGCGGGAATGCTCCCGGGGCCCGATGGCCTCCCGCTTCCTCGCGCTGCTTGTCCGACCTGCCGGACGACACTGCGATCGCCGAGCTGGTCCGCCTGGCGAAGATCCGCTGGTGTCGGCGCATCGAGCACGACTACCGCGAACTCAAGCACGGCCTGGGCCGGGACCACTTCGAAGGCCGCTCCTGGAACGGCTGGCACCACCACGCCACCCTGGCCGGCGCCGCCCCTGCGTTCCTCACCGAGCAGCGGCTGGTCCCAAAAGCCGATACAGCGGACTCACCCTCTACCAGATCCTCGACACCCTCCAGGACCTGCTGAACTGCTGGACCGGCACCTGCACCACCTGCCACCAACCCCTGCCCAGCAGGACCACACCGAGATCAAGACCCACTTAACGGAGTCCTACTAGACCTGCATTAGCCCACACCGGTGGTCGACGGGGTGCGTTCGTGGTGGGGGCTGCGGTGCCTCGGTTGCCCGCTGGGGTCCCTCGGGCACCGATCCCTCACGCCAAATGGTCCGGCGGCCGAGAGCGGTCCGGCGGGTTTGGCCCACTGCCCACCGACAGACAGGAGACTCAGCCATGCCCCGACGACGAGCGCACCGAGCCGGGTGGCGCCGGCCGGCGTCGGCCGTGACGGTGGCCATCACGGCTGCCGCCGCCGGCCTGACGGCAGCATCCCCCGCTGCGGCCCTGACCACCGTGAACTGCGCGACCCAGAACCTGCAGAGCGCAATCAACAGCGCGTCGGCCGGGGACACCCTCCTGGTCAGGGGAACCTGCGTCGGCACTTTCACGATCGGCAAGAGCCTCAGCCTCGTCGGCTCCTCCGGCGCGACCCTGAACGGCAACAGCGCGGGCCGGACCCTGACCGTCAACGGACCGGCATCGGTAAGAGTGGCGCTCACCTCCCTGACCCTCACCGGCGGTCTAGCAGGTGACGGCAACGGCGGCGGTCTGTTGAACAACGGTGCCACGGTGACGCTCAGCTTCACCACCGTGCACAACAACTCCGCGGGCGGGGGCGATGGCGGGGGCATCGCCAGCAGCGGCATCACCACACTGCACAGCTCCACGGTGGTCAACAACTCAGCGGGCGGGGACGGCGGGGGTATCGCTAGCGGCGGCATCACCAGGCTGAACAGCTCCATGGTGCTCAACAACTCAGCGGGCGGGGACGGCGGGGGTATGACCCACGTCGGCCGTGGCCTGCTGACGGTGAACGCGAGCACCGTGCGCGGCAACCGCGCATTCGTCCGGGGCGGCGGCATGTATGTCGCCGGGAACGCGCAGGTGCTGAACTCGACGATCACAGGGAACATCGCGAACTCGACGGGCGGCGGGATCTACAACTCCAGCAACCTCCTGGTGCTCTTGGGTAACTCGGTCACCGGCAACACGCCGAACAACTGCTCCTCGACTACGCCCCTCGCGGGCTGTACCCCCGTCTGAGGCGCCTTCTGAAGCACCGCTGCCGGGCGCGGGGCGATCGGCCTCCGCCCGGCATCCTCCAAAAGTTCTAAGCCCATCTGCTGGGGCAGTTCGTCGCCCAAAGCGGCCATTGCCCCGTCCGGGCAAGTCCGGTGACGATGACCGGCCCGGGGACTTACTGATTACCAATGAAGATGTCAGCGGGTGTCGGTGACATCTTCATTGGGAATCAGTAGACGCTCCCGCTGACCTGGCCCGGGTTCGGGATGGTGCATGATTGATCTTGAGCACATCGCCAAGAGCGGTTCTGCGTTCTGTGCGTTGGTGGTCAAAAGGAAAGATGTCCCGCTTTCTGCGGGGAGATGCAGGTGCAAGACCTGCCCGGCGCTCGGGGCACAGAACCCCGGCCTCGGGTTTTTCGGGGGCGGGGTTCTGTGCGTACAGGCGTTCGCCGGCCCGCGCTCACGGCGTGGGACCAACAGGCCGGTCGGTGGCGGCGCCCGGTGCGGGGCCGGGTGGCGTGGGGGCTGCGGCCGGTGACGGTGTCGGCCGGGTGGGCGCGGCTGGGTTGTCGAGGCAGTCGACGAAAGTGACGAAAGGCGTCCGGTCCAGGTTCTGCGCCACGACGAAGTCGCTCTGCCGGTGGCTGCGCAGGAGGCACATGTCGTAGCGCACCGTCCTGGGGATGCTCTCGGCCGGTCTGGACGGCCGGTACTCGTGGCGGCCGACCAGTTGGCAGGAGTCGTAGCGGATGAGTGGTCCGCGCGGACCGATGGCGTAGCGGTGGGGCCGTACCTCGGAGGAGAAGTTCTTAAAGGCGAGGGCTGTGTCGTCGCAGTTGTCGAAGCTGACCGTGCCGCCCTGCCACGCGCAGTCGATGACCAGTACGTCCGGGTCGCGCACCTCGAAACGGATGTCCTGTGCGTGGAAACGCTGCACGGAGTCGTGGTGCTGTCCGACCGGGAAGCAAAAGAACATGCTGTTCCTGCCGTGCTCGGTACTGTCCGTCGGGCGTCTGCCCGTGATGATGTACGAGCCGCCCTGGCAGGTGATCGATCCGCCGTAGGGGAATTCCAGGAAGTTGCCCCACTCGTATTCGACCTTCATGTCGTGGAACCAGTAGTTGAGAAACTGGTCCTGGCTCTTCGGCTGCCGGCTTCGCTGGGAGAGGCCGGAGTAGAGGAACGCGCGGCGGTAGGAGCCGCCGACACGGCACGCCTCCCAGCGCATCTCGGAGTTGGTGTCGGTGCCGTCCAGGGCGAGTCCGTACTCCCACTCCCCCATCCACTCGCATTCCCGGAAGCGGTAGTCCTGTGCTTGCCCGGTCGAGTACGAGTAGAAGAAGGACGCTCCCGGAGTGGCCGAGCGGAACTGCATCTTCTCGAAGGACACGTTGGCCCACATGTCCTCGTTGCGGCACAGATAGGAACCGGGGCCGGCCTCGGGCTGAAAGGTGATCGTGGTCATGCGCTTGCCGGCGCCGCGGAAGCGCAGGCCGTTCGCCCGGCGTTCCGGATCGGTACCGTTCATCAGCGCGTTCGGTGTTTTCACGAGAAAATTGCCCGGGGGGATGTCGATCACCGTACGGCCGACCCCCTCCTCGATGCGGGATGTGGCACACCGGTACGCCGTCTCGAACGCCCTGGTGTCGTCGGTACGCCCGTCGCCCCTGGCCCCGAAATCGGTGACGACGTTCACGACGGATGGCAGCGGCAAGGGAGGGCGGTCGATACCGAGCCCGTCACGGCCCGAGAACGGGGCTGCGCCGACCAGCATCGTGGTCCCGCGGCGCAGCAGGCGTCTTCGGTCGAAGCCAGCTGATTCATCATCAAAATCTGCCATAATTCCTCCCCTACCCATTGTTGTCTCAATAGAGCCATCCATGCGGGGCAAAATGACTGCGTTCGCAGAAGTACTCAGACTGCTGTCGACGGCCCAGAAGCCCTCGAAGGGGGCGTCCGCCTACAGCCTGTTCATCAACCGTCCGGCGGGGCGGGTGTTCGCGGCGATGGCCTACAGGATCGGCGCCACGCCGAATCAGGTGACTTTCCTCAGTGCCCTGTTCACGTTTCCGGCCCTGGCCGCCGTGGCTCTGGTGCCGCCGGGGCCGGCCATGTCGGTGTGCGTGTGTGTGGCTTTGGCCGTGGGCTTCGCCCTGGACTCGGCGGACGGGCAACTGGCCCGGAGCCAGCAGTCGGGAAGCGCCTGCGGGGAGTGGCTCGACCACGTTCTGGACTGCGTCAAGTTCGTGAGCGTTCACCTGTCGGTACTGGTGGCGCTCTACCGCTTCTTCGATCTGCCGAGCGAGGCCTTTCTGCTGGTGCCCATGGCCTTCGAACTCGCGGCGGTGGTGGTCTTCTTCGTGGGGATCCTGACGCAGAAGCTGAAGCGGCAGCGGGAGGGGCAAGCGGCGCCGGCTCCCGCCCTGCGCTCCGTGCTCCTGCTGCCGGTCGACTACGGGATGACCTGCCTCAGCTTTCTGTTCCTGGCAGACCGCGGCCTCTTCCTCGCCGTCTACTGCGCACTACTGGTGGCCCATCTCATCTTTCTGCCGGCGTTTTTGGTCAAGTGCTATCGAGAACTGTCCTGAGCGAATGGCGTGCCCGGCACGGACCTGGGGACCGTGTGGGTTCCGTCGCTCACGGCGATCCGGTACCAATGGCTCGAACCGGCGGGGACCATATCGGTGTAGGTCATCCGCGGGCGGTCCCACGGGGCGGACCGCTGCCTGAGCGAGGCCAGGCGGACACCGTCCCGGTAGAGGGTGTATGTCAGCACCGCGTCGTCCCTGTCCCAGGTGGCGTCCCAGCCGAGCGTGACACGACCGGTCCGCGAAGCGGAGACCGAGAGGGTGGGAACCTCCTCGGGGCCTGGGCCCGAAGCCGTTCCGAAGCGGGTCAGGCCCTGCTGCGGTTTGTCGTTGACTTGCGTGAACTCGCCGCCCACCCAGAGGATCCCGTCGGCCATCACCATCGTCCGCGGCCCGACTCCTTCTCCCAGCCCGCCGTTGGTGTCGGGGAACCAGTGCTGAAGGGTCTTGTCGGTGGTCGACTGGGCCAAAAGAGGCCAACGCTTGTTGGAGTCGGGGAAGCCGCCCGGCGTCTTGTGGCAGTCATGGGCGTGCGATCCGCTGTACAGAAGGCCGTTGTACGGGAGGACGACCTGGGTGGCTCCAAGGCAGGTGTCCTTCCACAGCATGCGGTCGTCGGACAGGCGGCCCGCCACCCGGCCGTCGAAGACGCCCCCGCCGCGGCCCTCGGCTCCCAGGTAGAAGGTGCCGCCGTCTCGCGCCAGTGACATCACCACCGAGCGTTTGGGGAGCCATTGGGGGTAGGAGGACACGGTCGCACCGGTGGTCGGGTGCAGGGCGACCAGTGCGTGCTGGTCGTCCCCGTTGACCTCGTTGAAGTCGCCGCCGACGAGGATCTTTCCGTGGTCGGGTGCCGCCAGCACGGCCCGGACGGGCTTGTCGATGTCTGCCGCGAACGGCAGCAGTGAGCCCGTGGGGGTGAGCGCCGCGATGTGCTTCCTCGTCCGGCCGTCGACGGCGGTGAAGTCGCCGCCCAGGTATACCGCGCGGTCGGTGGTGTCGATGGCGCGCACGGTTGCCGAGACGGCGGGGCGGAAGTCCTTGCGCAGTGAGCAGTCGGCCGTGCGGAGCGCGACGGCACTGGCCACGTCGGTCCGGTCGACGCTGCCGAAGGAACCGCCGATGTACAACGCACTGCCGTCGGGCGACGGCTTCAGCACGCGTACGGAGTCCTCTGCGCCGGTGAAGGAGTGGGCGCACGGCAGCAGGGCGCCGGTGACGGCGTCGAAGGCGGCGAAGTCCTTTCGCGCGACCTCCCTCTCGCCGGGGTTCGCGCCGGGCGGGCGCACGTTGTCGAAGGCACCGCCGACGTACACGATTCCTCGCGCATAGGCGACCGACCAGACGATTCCGTCGGTCTGCCAGGTGGTCAAGGGGGTGGCGGTGAGGGTGTGTCGGTCGGTGGCTGTCGAGCCGGCCGCGGGCGCGAGGGAAGCGGCGCCGAGAAGCGCGGTGGCGGCGGCTGTGGTGACAGCACTCGTTGTGAGATTTCGCAGGCGCATGGAACATCCTGGGCGGTTCGATGGAATGGAGGGGGAGCCTGACGGCGTTGCGGTGCTCTGGGTTCTGCACAGGACCTATGCCGTGCGCTTGCGGAGCGCACTGAGGAGCTCGCCCATGCCCAGAGTGGCTCGGAAATTCCATAGACTTATACCAAATACGCAAATCGCCAAGATGCTTCCCAGGGTCAGGCCCACCGCCGTGTCGCCCGTCAGCAGCCGGACCGGAAGAACCAGAGCGGCCGTCGGGCACAGGCCGGCGCCGAGCGCGGCGAAGTAGGCGCGGTCGATGGTCGTGAAGCCCGGATGACGCCGTACCAGGGCCGCGGCCGAGAGGTTCTCGACGACGATCGCCGCTCCCCAGGACAGGGCGGCGCCCAGGATGCCCAGGGGTGGGACCGTGAGGACGCCGACGGTCAGCTGCACCGCGAACGCGGCCCCCGTGACCAGGAGGTGCCACCAGCTCCGGCCGGCCATGAGCATCACCGTCTGGGCGTTGCCCACCCCGATGTTGACGGCGGAGGCGACACAGAGCACGACCAGAGCGTTCGACCCCTGTGTGAACTCCGGGCCGAACAGGGACAGGACGGTTGCGGGGAAGCAGGCGAGGAACACCAGCAGCGGACAGGAGAACAGCACGATCCAGCGCGTCGAGATGCGGTGCAGCTGGTGGGCCTGGTCGAGCTCGTCCATGGCGATCAGCCGGCTGATTGCCGGGGCGAAGGCCAGCCGGACGGCGAGCTGGAGGAGCGTTGCCGCGATGATGACGCGGCCCACGGCGGTGTAGATGCCGGCGTCCTCGCTCGTGCCCAGACTCGACAGCAGGATGACGCCCACCCATACCGCGCTGATGTCGAAGACCGAGGAGATGGCACGGGGCGCGGCGAACGTCCAGAACTCCCGCTGGGCCGGGGCCGCCTCGGGCAGGCGGGCGCATGGTGTGTCCGCTCGGCACCGGCGCAGTGCGAGCCAGGCGGCGACGACGCCGGTGAGGGTGGGGACGAGCCAGGCGGCGGCCAGGCTCAGCACGCCCGGGACCAGGAGGGCGACGGGTACGGCGATCAGCACGCGCAGGACCGGTTTGCCGATCTGCTCGATGCCGACGAAAGGCAGCACCGTGCCGAAGCCCTGGGTCGCGCCGAGCAGGATCAGGGTGACCGTGGCCAGGGGCAGGAACACGGCGAAGAGCCGGACCAGGGTGATGGCGTCGGCGGGGGGCAGTTGCGGCAGCAGCGCGATGGCGGTCGGGGGCCACAGGAAGAGCACCGCGGCGGCGGCGGTGCTTGCGACGGCGCCCGGTAGGACGGCGGTGCGCAGGAGGGCGCTCACCTGCCGGCCGCCGCCGGTGGCCACGTCGCGGGAGACGAAGCGCACCAGTCCCGTGTCGGCGCCCAGCTTGCAGGTGTTGCCGAGGATGGTGAAGACGGCCACGCCGGTGAAGATCGCCCCCGAGCCCTGTGCCCCCAGTGCCCGGGTGACCAGGGCGACGAGGAGGTAGCCGAAGAGGGCGTTGATCGCCGCGCCGAGGAAACCCCACCATCCGCCGCGCGCGGTGGCGCTGACCCCGCTCGGGGCGGCCCGCTCGCCGGCCGCGGGCAGGGCCGCTTTTGATGTGGCGCTCATCTGGATCCTCCGGAAAGACCCTGCCCTTCGGGGCGGGGAGGAGTGGGCGTGCTGTGGAGCGGGGCGGGGACTGTGAGCAGGTGGAAGACGGCCAGGCGGTGAGCTCAGCCCTGGGAGGCGGTGAGCGTGCTCTCCTGCACGGAGGAGTCCGGCTGCGCCTGGGAGGGCATCCCCGGTGCGGCGGGCGCCTCCCGTCGCACCGGCCGCAGGCGCTGGATCCCGAGCAGCGCGCGGCGTGGGCTGCCCGTGGCGACCACCGCGCCCACGACACGCCCGCCAGCACAGCTGAGCAGCTCGCGTACCCGCCTGAGATCGTCGCGTCTGGTCCGGTCGAGGCCGGCCACCACGAGCACGGCGTCCACGCGTTGGGCGACGGCGAGACCGTCGGTGTGTTCCAGGAGCGGACGGGTGACGACGAGGGCCGGCTGTTCAGTGGCGGACAGTACGCGCGTCACCATCGGCGCTCTCGCGATGTCGCCGGTGGCGGTGTCCGGTTGCCCGGGAACGAGCGTGAACCGCCCGGCCGTGCCGGCGTCGACGACGACGGGGCCCTCGGGGAGGCCGGCGGAGCTTTCGGTGGCGTCGCCGCTTGCGGCGCCGGCCAGCGGTAGCCGTTGTGCCAGCCCGGGAACGCATCCGGTGGCGTCCACCAGCAGTACGTCGTCGAGGTCCTCGGCGAGCGCGGCGGCGAGGTTCACCGCGGCCGCCTCGGTGTTGCGGTCTCGTTTCGGTGCCACGAGCAGCAGGGTGCCGCCCGGGGCGAGGTTCCCGCCGTGCCGCAGGCGGAAGGCGAGCGCACGGTACGTCTCCGCGCGGCCGCCTCCGGTCCGGCCGACCTCCAGCAGGTCGCCGGGCGTGCCGGCGCCCGGCAGGATTCCGAGGACGGGGGCACCCAGGGCGCCCTGGACCTCGCCGATGGAGCGGGCCCGCGGTTCCAGACCGGCGCGCAGCCAGGCGAGCCCGACGCCAAGGAGGAGACCGCCGAGCACACCGAGGCCGATGGGCGTGGCCGGTCCCGGTCCCGCGGGGTGTGCCGGGGGCGTTGCCCTGCGGACGATTTCACCGCCGGTGGTGTCGCGGGACTTGATGTCCGTGATCCGTTTCTGCAGGACGTTGATCTGGTCCAGCAGGCCCGGGTTGTCGTCCTTTTGTTTCTTCTTCTGCTCGGCCAGCTCGGTGAGTTGCTCCTGCGCGCCGCTGGTCATCCGTTTGGCGACGCCGTCGGTCCTGGCCTTGCGGTCGGCGAGGTAGGCGTCGAGGAAGGCGTTGGTCACGCGGGCCGCCCGCCGTGCGCTGCCGGCCGTGTACGCGAACCGGAGGACCTGGGTGTTCGGTGTGTAGCTCACGACCAGGTTCCTGAGCAGCGTGTCGGCGTCGGCCGGTTGGTGCAACGCCCTGGCCGCACGGCCTGCGACACCGGCGCCTACCGCCATCTGCCGCTCCGTGCCCATGCTCACCTGGTTGTCGACGGACACGCCGAACGGGCTGAACGGGTCGGTCGTCGAGCGGACGAGGACGTCACCGGCGGCGGTGTAGCTGCCCGCGCACGACAGCGCGAGCAGCAGGCCGCCGAGCAGCCCCAGAACGACACCCAGCGCGATCGTCGCGCGATACCTCAGCAGCTGGCGCAGCTGGTCGCGGAGCCGGTCCGGCTCGCTGTACCAGTCATCGAAGCTGACGGGAGAGGTCACGAATGCCTCCTGTTGCGAAGATCGGGGTGCGGTCGGGGCGCGCGGTCGGCAGGTCTGGTGCGGCGGACCGGGACGACCGGGCGGCCGAGGTGGTGAAGAGGAACGGGAGCGTCAGCAGCAGCGACAGCGGTCCCACGACGCCCATCAGGCTGCCGCGCAGGAAGATCAACTGGTAGAAGGCGAAGGCGGGCACGAGCAGCACCGCAAGCGTCGCGCCACGGCTCCGCAGCCGTTCCCGGAGGTCGTCCATGCGGCGTCCGGCCGCTCCCAGCAGGCAGAAGACGGCTGCCACGCACGGCACTCCGGCCCAGATGTAGCTCTCGATCCACAGGGGCGCCGAAAGGTTCTTGACGGTGTAGCCGGCCCACTCGGCAAGACCCACTCCGGTGTCCTGCGGTTTGCCGGGCCACACCGAGCGCGGAACCATGAACAGGGCAGGGCCGAGCGCGGCCGACGGCGTGAAGCCGGCCTGGTGCACATAGTCGATCCCGGTCTGCATCTGCTGGAAGGCGTCGTAGTCCATCTTCGTGGTGAACTGCGCGGTCAGGGACACCACATGGACCGGTCCGCGCTGGTCGTAGCGGAAGTAGTCGCTGTAGGGGAAGACGAGCAGCACGGTCACCGTGAGCGCGGCGGCCGCGAGGCGGTAGGCGCGCGGGCGGCTGAACCGGCCGGACGCGAAGAGCAGGACCAGCAGGACCGTTCCGGCCCAGAAGCGGGGCCTGCTGATCGGGTTGTTGACGATCAGGTTGAGTCCGGTCAGCGGCGGGATCAGCAGCAGACGGAGGTTGCGCAGCAACCGGTCGTTCGCCGTCGTCACACGCGGCAGGTGCACCAGGGCCGCCAGCGCCCAGAAGGCGGGGACCGACAGGGACCAGGTGGCCAGCTCACGCACCGAGTCGTTCGCGGCGCCCGACTGCTGTACCGCCTGTCTACTGGTGAAGAAGGCCTCGGCCCCTCCCAGTCGTGGGATCAGCGCGATGCCGAGCAGCAGGGCGAGGACGCTCAGCAGGAGCACGGGTACGGGCGCGAGTCTGCGGGAGAGCAGCGGTTCGAGCAGGGCGGACCGGCCGGCCGTACGCCGGCGGGCGAGTGCGGCGCCGATGCCGTAGGCGAGGAGCCCCAGTTCGGTCAGGGCGGTGGCGGCGAAGGCGGTACCGGCGTCGGCCCGGTACTCGTGGGAGTAGGTGCCGGTGGCGAGCATGGCGAGCGGTGCCAGGCCGAGCCATACGTAGGAGAAGAGCCAGAACCCGAGGGCGGCCAGCCGTACGCGGGTATCGGTGAGTACCCGGGTGAGGGCCCCGCCCGTGTGCGCCACGACGGCGCACTGCAGGGCGAATGCCGCACCGAAGTGGGCGTCGGGGACGGAGAGGACCAGCAGCGGTAGCAGGCCGACGAGGACGATGGCCCAGCCGCATACCGCAGCCATGCATCGGGCTTGACCGCCGTGCACCTGGGGCCCCCTCGTCAACACCGGATTAATACGGGCAAAATATATGAAACTGAGCACATTATTTATAGCCCACCTCGATGCCCGCTTCGGCAGAACAAGGAGGGTGTTTCACTGGAGGATTCAACGAATACGCACCATACTATGTGCAAATGTCCGAAATCCTTGTGGGTCGTCGTGTCCTTCTGGTGTCGGTCAACTACGCGCCCGAGACCACGGGAATCGCGCCCTACTCGACCGGGATCGCGGAGCATCTGACGGCCTGCGGTGCCGAGGTCGACGTGCTTGCCGGTATGCCGCACTATCCGGGCTGGCGCGTTTACGACGACTACCGGGGACAGTGGCGCACGGTGGAGCACCGGGGCGGTGTCCGGGTCCATCGCCGTCGCGGTTACGTCCCCTCGCGTCAGACCGCGCTGCGCAGGGCCGCTTACGAGGCCTGCTTCGTCGCGCACGGATCGGTCGGGCCGCCGGCCGGACGACCGGACCTGGTGCTCACCCAGATGCCCGCCCTCGCCTCAGGTGTCATCGGCGGCCGGACCGCCCGGCGCCACGGAGCACCGCACGTGGTCGTGGTGCAGGACCTCATGGGGGCCGCGGCCGCTCAGAGCGGGATCAGGGGCGGCGGTCGCGTGGCGTCCCTCGCCGCCGGCGTGGAGGCGAGGATCCTGAACTCGGCCGCCCTGGTCGGTGTGGTGCACGAGTCGTTCGTGGACCGCGTCACCGCAGCGGGTGTGCCCAGGTCGCGCGTGCGGGTCGTACCCAACTGGACGCATGTGAGGCCACCGTCCGGCGACCGCCGGACGGTGCGGGCACGGCTCGGCTGGCAGGACGAGGAGTACGTCGTGCTGCACTCCGGGAACATGGGACTCAAGCAGGGGCTGGAGGTGCTGCTCGACACCGCGCGGCTCTCGGGCCGCGACTCCCCCCGCATCCGCGTCGTGCTCATGGGAGACGGCAACCGGCGTTCGCACCTGGCGCGCCTTGCCCAGGAGTTGCCGAACGTCGACCTGCTGCCGCCCGTGAGCGAAGCGGCGTTCCCCGACGTGCTGGCCGCGGCGGACGTCCTCGCGGTCACCCAGCGGGCGTCCGTGCTGGACATGAGCCTGCCTTCCAAGCTGACGTCCTACTTCATGAGCGGCCGCCCGGTCGTGGCCTCGGTGGCCACGACCGGAGGCACGGCCAACGAGGTGCGGCGCTCGGGAGCGGGCGTGGTGGTGCGCCCGGAGGACCCCGAGGCGCTGTACGGCGCCGTCAAAGCGCTGATCCGCGATCCCGCCCGCTCGGCCACGCTGGGAGCGCGCGGCCCCGCCTACGTCCGTGCACGGCTGAGCGCGCAGGCGGGGTTGGGGCGGATCAGCGCCATGCTGTCCGAGGCACTGGCGGCGGGCCAGGGGGCGTCTTGCGGCTCAGGCGTCCGCCCTTGACTTCCGCTCCACCGCCCTTAAAAAGCGGGGATTCCTACCACGGTCGGATGACCGTCTCGGTGGGTTCCTGCTTCAACGCGCTGCGCCGGTACGAGTACCGGTCTTACCTGCGCTCCACGGGCTGACACGGCCAGTCCGGCCGCCTTGGCGAGGTTGACCGCCGCGTTGATGTCCCGGTCCCGGACGGTCCCGCAGGCCCCACACGTCCATATGCGGATGTGGAGGGGCTTGGGACCGTCCTTGACGCCGCAGGCCGAGCAGACCTGAGAGGTCGGCTCGAACCGGCCGATGCGATGGAAGGAGCGGCCGAACTTGGCCTAAGGATTCGCTTCCTCCTCGGGCTGAAGCCCCGGGCACTGCGCATGATGCCGGTAGCAGCGGGCCCCGGCGACGCCGGGCTGATCCGGAAGGCACCCCGCGCCGGTCATCGCACGGCCAGCGCGGGAAGATCGGCCGGGGTGGCCTGGCCACCGGGCCCGAGGACGTGCCGGAGGGCGCCGAGTTCCGAGTCGACCATAAGGCGGGCCAGTTCCGGAGTGTGCACTCGCGCACGCCAGCCCAGGACCCGCTCGGCCTTGCCGGCGTCACCGACCAGGTCGTCGACCTCGGTCGGACGCAGATAGCGATCATCGAAGCGCACATGCTCGCGCCAGTCCAGGTCCACGTGGGCGAAGCACTGTTCGACGAAGTCACGCACGCTGTAGCTGGTGCCGGTGGCGACCACGTAGTCGTCCGGCTCGTCCTGCTGCAGCATCAGCCACATCGCCTCCACGTACTCGGCGGCGTAGCCCCAGTCCCGGCGGGCGTCGAGGTTGCCGAGGTGGACGACGTCCTGCAGGCCGGCCTTGATCCGGGCGGCGGCCGCGGCGACCTTCCGGGTCACGAACGTGGGCCCGCGGCGGGGCGACTCGTGGTTGAACAGGATGCCGTTGACGGCGTACAGCCCGTATGCCTCACGGTAGTTACGGGTGATCCAGTACGCGTACACCTTCGCCGCCCCGTAGGGCGAGCGGGGGTGGAAGGGGGTGCGTTCGTGCTGGGGTGGCGGTTCCGCGCCGAACATCTCCGAGCTGGACGCCTGGTAGAAGCGGCAGGGAAGTCCCGTTCTCCTGATGGCCTCCAGCAGCCGCGTGGTGCCGAGGCCCGTCGTGTCACCGGTGAACTCGGGTTCGTCGAACGAGACCCGTACATGGGACTGGGCCGCCAGGTGGTAGACCTCGTCCGGTTGTACCTGTTCCAGCAGCCCGGCGATCCGGGTGCCGTCGCTGAGGTCGCCGTAGTGCAGGAACAGCCGCGTTCCGGGGTCGTGCGGATCGCGGTAGAGGTGCTCGATGCGCTGGGTGTTGAAGGTGGAGGCACGACGTACGACGCCGTGCACCCGGTAGCCCTTCTGCAGCAGCAACTCCGCGAGGTACGACCCGTCCTGGCCCGTGATACCCGTGATGAGCGCTGTCTTGACAGTCACCCGCTCTCCTTAGTTTGGAACAGTTGGTCCGACAGCCGGGGCGTCAGAGATGCCGATAGAACGTTTCGAGCCGGTCCGCGACCGCGTGGATGGAGAACGCCTCCGCGACGGCCCGGTGCCCCTCTTTCACCAGTGCCTGGCGCTTGTTCTCGTCGCCCAGCAGCTCGCACACCGCGTCGGCGAGGGCCTGCCGACTGCCGTCGGTCACCATCGCCGCCCCGCGGCGGGCGAGTTCGTCCGCTATACCGCAGGTGTCCGTGCAGACCACGGGCGTGCCGCTGGAGAGGGCCTCGAGGACGGTCATGGGAAAGGGCTCGTCGACGCTCGGCAGCACGTACACGGCCGCCGTGGCGTAGGCGCGCACCGCCTCGGCGTGCTGGAGCGCTCCGCCGTAGGTGACGATGTCCTGGAGTCCGAGGTCGAAGATGAGCTGCCGCACCAGGGGCAGCGAACCCTCGTCCGCCCCGTAGAGGGCGAACCGTGCCTCGGGGAACCTGCGGTGCACCAGCGCGGCCAACTCGACGAACGCCTCGGGCCGCTTGCGCGGGTGGAGGCGGGCGAGGAAGATCACCTGCGGGTGGCCCCCGTGGCGCCTGTCCGTGCCGCCGCCCCCTTGTGGGCGTACTCCGTTGGGCAGGACGAGAAGCGGCGGGCCGTGCGGGCCGACGACCTCGGCCACGGCCCGCTGCTCCCGCTCGGTGAGCACCAGGCAGCCGCGCGCGCGGCGCAACAGGGGTACGTAGAGGCGGTCGAAGAGGCGGACGGCGGCCGCGCGCCGGGGCTCGACCATGCCATGCGTCTGGGTCAGGAACCTCTTGCGACGCAGCACGGTCACGGCGAGCGCGGTCAGGGAGACGAGGTCGCGGCCGGCGTGGATGTGCACCACGTCGGCCTTGCCCGTGGCGCGCCACAGGTCCCCGACGAGGAGCGGGTGCATCAGCCCCGTGAAGCGCCCAGGGAGCAGACGGCGCGCCGGGCGGGTCCGCAGCGGCACCGAGCCGATGCGCCCCGGGGGCCGCGATCCTCCCCGCCACAGGGACACCAACGACACCTCGTGGCCCCGTGCGACGCACTCCTCCAGCTGCCCGGTGGCCACGCTGGTGGGGCCGCCGTAGGCTCCGTCGTCGCTGACGAGCGTCACCACGTGCAGCACTCTCATGCCACGGCTCCCGTCGTGAGGACCGCGCCGGGGCCGACGTCGCGGTGGGCGACGGCTGCGGCGCCCACCACGGCGCCGGGGCCGATGGTGACGCCGCGCAGCACGACGGCCCGCGCCGCGACCCAAGCGCCGGCCTCCAGCCGTACGGGGCCGTTGTCGAACTCGAACGTGCGGCTGCGGTGCTGGTGGCTTCCGGTGCACAACAGCGCGCCCTGGGAGACGCACACGTCGTTGCCGATGGTGATCTGCTCGAGGTTCAGTAGCCAGGCGTCCTCGCCGATCCACACGTCGTCGCCGACGTCCAGACGCCAGGGCCAGTGCACTCTGACCCGGTGACGGATCAGTACCCGTCGCCCGATCCGGGCGCCGAAGACCCGCAGCACGGCCGGCCGCCAGCGGGCCGGGAACCACCACTTGACGAAGGCGAGATGCAGGACGGCGAACCAGGCCGCCTGGACGAGCAGGGGGCGCCCCTTGTCGTAGCCGGCTCCGGAGAACCCGAGCAGGGAACGGTCCATGACAGTGGGCGCCCTTCTTGAAGTCGCTTATTTGCGGCTTTTGTTATTTTCCACGGATTGATGGAGCAATCCTGCACATAAGGTCGTGTTGCTGGCAGACTCGGCCATATGGAAGAACTGCTTGCCGCACACTCGCGGGTGTACGTCGCCGGCCACCGGGGTCTTGTCGGCTCCGCGGTGGCCCGGCGCCTGACGGCCGACGGGCATGAGGTCCTCGCTCGGACCCGGGCCCAACTCGACCTGCGCGACCCGACCGCCACCGCAGCCTTTCTGCGCGACGCCCGGCCGGACGCGGTCGTCCTCGCCGCGGCCAGGGTGGGCGGCATCATGGCCAACAGCACGTATCCGGTGCAGTTCATCGAGGACAACCTGCGCATCCAGTTGAACGTGATCTCCGCGGCCCATGACGCCGGGGTACGGCGCCTGCTGTTTTTGGGGTCGTCCTGCATCTACCCGCGGCTCGCACCGCAGCCCATCCGTGAAGAGGCCCTGCTCACGGGCCCCTTGGAGGAGACCAACCAACCCTACGCACTGGCCAAGATCGCGGGCATCGTCCAGGTCCAGTCCTACCGGCACCAGTACGGCGCCTCCTACATCTGCGCGATGCCGACCAATCTCTACGGCGCGGGCGACAACTTCGACCTGGACTCCTCGCACGTCCTGCCGGCCCTGGTCCGCCGCTTCCACGAGGCGAAGCTGGAGCGGCTCGACGAGGTCGTGCTGTGGGGCAGCGGCACACCGCGCCGCGAGTTCCTGCACGTCGACGATCTCGCCGATGCGTGTGTGACGTTGCTGCGGCACTATGACGGCGACAAGCCGGTCAACGTCGGCCGGGGCGAGGACCTGACGATCCGTGAACTGGCCGAAACCGTCCGGGAGGTCGTCGGCTTCAAGGGGCGTATCGGCTTCGATCCGGCCAAGCCCGACGGCACACCGCGCAAGCTGCTGGACGTCTCCCGCATGACCGCCCTCGGCTGGCATCCGCGGATCGGCCTGCGGGACGGCATCGCGGCCACCTACGCCTCATGGCTGGCCTCGGCCCAGCCGCGGACCGCGGCCTCGCCGGCAGTCCGCGCTTGAGAGCCTGAGGTCTGTTCACAGGCTCTCAGGCTCAGTACGCCCCGCGTCCGTCCAGCACGGCGCGCACCGTGCGGGCCATGACGCTCACGTCCCACGTCCACGACCAATTGTCCACGTACCGCAGGTCGAGCGAGACGGTCTCGTGCCAGGACAGGTCGGACCGTCCGCTCACCTGCCACAAGCCGGTCAGGCCCGGCTTGACGCTCAGCCTGCGCATCTCCACCTGGTCGTAGCGGGCCACCTCCTCCGGGAGCGGCGGGCGCGGGCCGACCAACGACATGTGGCCGAGCAGGACGTTGACCAGCTGCGGCAGCTCGTCGAGGGAGTACCTGCGCAGGAAGCGGCCCACGCCGGTGACGCGCGGGTCGCGGCGCAACTTGAACATGTGCCCGTCGTTCTCGTTGGCCGCCTCCAGCGCGCTTTTCAGCCGGTCCGCATCCACCACCATCGTGCGGAACTTCCACATGGGGAACGGAACGCCGTCCCTGCCCACCCGCGTCTGGCGGTAGAAGACCGGACCGGGTGAGCCCAGACGGACGGCCACGGCGAGGGCGGCGAACAACGGACCGAGAGCACCGAGGAGCAGGAGAGCGCCCAACCGGTCCATGGCGGCCTTCAGGACGGTCTGCGCACCGTAGCGGTGAGGCGGTGCGATGTGCAGCAGGGTGAGTCCGGCCGCCGACGCGAGCCGGACCCGGTGACGGGCCACCTCGACGATGCCGGGCAGCACCATCAGCGGACATCCCCGGTCGTGCAGCGCCCAGGACAGGCGCCGCAGCCGGTCCCCGCACAGGTGCCGGCCCGGGGCCACGAAGACCAGGTCGGCACCGAGCTCCCGGGCCGCCTCGGCCACGGCCGCATCCTCGGCGGGACCGTCGCCCTCGTCGACCCCGAGCCGGAGACAGACCGGCACGCCGGACGGCACCTCGCCCTCCCCCACCGCGCAGGACCCCACGACGACGTATTCGTGGTCCGTACGCCGGGCGAGCTGCCCGATGACACCCTCCACCGTCTCGGCCTCCCCGACGACGAGCACATGCCGCAGGCCGCGGGCGGCCCGGCGGGCGGCCCGCAGGTGACGGTGGATCAGCCGGCGGGCGGCGACGGCGACGACGAGCGCCGGAAGCAGCGCGGCGACCGCTCTGGCAGACACGCCGCCCAGGCCGCACACTGTACGCACCACCGCCAGGATGCCGAGCAGCACCAGCCAGTCCCGGAACACCGGCCCGATGGGCCCGCCCTCGCCCCAGACCCAATGGGCATAACGCTTGCCGGCCCATCCCACAAGCAGCCAGCTGGCGGTGGCTACCGCCGTCTGGTGCATGGCGTGGACTTCCCCCAGCGCGCACAGGGTCGTCGCCACCGGCAGCGCCGTCGCCACGGTGTCGGCGCACACCGCGACGAGCGCGCACCACCAGGTCCTCGGTTCCGTACGTGAGACGGGCTGGGGCAGCGGGGCCGTGGCCCCCCGCCGTGATGCCGCGGTTCTGAACCGTTGCATGACTCTCCCTGGTACCGGGACGAAGGGGCCGAGGCGGTCGCGGACCCCCGCGCGTTCCTTCGGCAGTTCGTGTGGTGAACATCCGTCCGCCGCCGGGCGTCTCACATTTGCATGAGTGAGCTGTCATCGAGCTCTACGACTCCTCTTCCTAGGCCATTCGGGCTTCAACGAGGGCCGGAGGAGTGAAGCGCGTGCCGTCACGATGGGAAGGCAACCCGGGGCTCGTGCACCTGACGAGTCGTCATATATCCGCCTGGGGGCGCGCCGAGCACAGGTTACCTCCAGAAGGAGGCATCGGGAGGCAGGCGAAGCGGAGCAGCGTGACACAGTGCCCTAATTCGGATAAAAGGTGCATAACCTACTAGCCAGATTAAGTGACCCTGATGCTCGACCCGACCACGACGACGCGGCCGGCCGGACATCGGATCCCGGGGCTCTGGAGGAGCTGCCATGAGGAGCACGACGAGGATCGTCACCACGGCTTCCGCGGTGGTTCTCTTCGCGACCTCGACGCTCACCACCGCCTTCGGCGCGCAAACCCGCGACGAAAACACCCTGCCCGCCGTCCCCTTGGCGACATGGCAGACGGACGGCATCGTCTGGTCGGTCACGTACGCACACGGTGTCGTGTACGTCAGGGGCACCTTCGACAACGTCCGGCCGCCTGGTGCGGCGCCCGGCGAGAAGGACGTCGCCCGCAAGAACTTCGCGGCGTTCGACGCCGTTACCGGCAAGCTGCTGCCGTGTGCGCACTCCTTCACACAGGGCGAGGGGACCGTACGGACCCTGAAGGCGACCCGCGACGGCAGAGTCCTGTACGCCGACGGATCGTTCGGCAAGGTCGAACACACCCGGGTGGCCAGCGCGGTCGCGCTCAACACCGCCGACTGCTCGCTGCGCGGGGATTTCCGCCCCGCTGTCGCGGGCCCCGTGCGGGCCATCGAGCCCACCGACACCGCCGTATACCTGGGGGGTGGTGACTTCACGGTCGTGGACGGCAAGACCAGAAAGCGCATCGCGTCGTTCCGCCGGAATGGCGCACTGCTGCCGTTCAGAGCGGACATCGACGAGCCGGTACGCGTCATCCTGGTCGTACCCGACCGGGCAAGGGTGACGGTCGGCGGCGACTTCCACCACGTCAGCGGGAAGCCGGACCAGTCACTGGCCCGGTTGAACTCGACGACCGGTTCGACCGTGACCTCCTTCCCCGACTGGCTGCCGGAGAGGTCGTCGGTGACCTCACCGGCACGCACCGGCAACCGCTTCCACCTGGGAGCCCAAGGCAAGGGGACAGGCAACTTCGACAGTCGTATCGCCGGCCGCCTGCCCGACGGCAAGATGATCTGGAAGGACACATGCCTGGGTGCCACCCGGGCCGTCGTCGTGTACAAGGGCGTCCTCTACAGCGCGTCCCATGCGTACTACTGCGGTCAGACACCAGGGGGCTGGTTCCCCGACACCGATGACGGGATCGGGGAGAGAATCGGCCCCCGGGCACTGGTGATGGCCGGCAAGGTCCCCCGGGCAGCGCCGCAAACGGCTCCCCCGCTCATGGGCGAGACCTCTCGCGCGGGCAAAGCCACGCTCACCTGGCGTGCCGCGTGGGACAGGGACAACGTCGAACTGACGTATCTGCTCTACCGGGACGGTGTCCTCGTGGTCACGCCGAAGCAGCGGTCGGCCGAGTGACACCGTCCGGAAATGACGTACACGCACTCCGTCGCTCCCGGCTCTCGTCATCGCCACACGATCGCCGTCACCGACGAACAGAACACGACGCCCCAATCGGAGCCGCTCACAGTGACCACGGCCGCCGAAAAGAAACCGACGGGAGAACGATGATGGGAGAACGCCTGGGGTACGCGCCGGGGGTTTTCGACCTCTTCCACGTGGGACACCTCAACATCCTGCGCCAGGCCCGGGAACACTGCGACCGGCTCATCGCCGGCGTCTGCTCCGACGAGCTGGTGGTGCGGCTGAAGGGCAGACCGCCCGTAGTGCCGCTCGCCGAGCGGCTGGACATCGTGCGCAGCGTTCGCTACGTCGACGAGACCTTCGTCGCCACCGTCGACGACAAGCTCGAGATCTGGAAGGAGGTGGGCTTCGACGTCATTTTCAAGGGGGACGACTGGCGCGGTACGAAACTGTGGAGCACCCTCGAGAGCGAGTTCTCACGACTGGGCGTGGACGTCGTCTTCTTCTCCTATACGGCACACACGTCAAGCACGATGCTGCGCCGTGCGCTCGGACTCCTTTCCCCACGCACTCCCACCGAGCTGCCGGAGGGCAACCTCGCCGCGCCGCTTCACGTGGCCGGCGGCGGCTGAAGCGCTGTCGCGGGGTCTGTCCAATCCACGGCCCTGTCTCACATTCGGTGGTAACGAAGCGTGCCGCTATCCGAGGAGGATGCGGTGGCGAAGAAGGGAGAAGCCTGCTCGTCCGTGCATCTGACGCGCAATCCGCTTGGTCTTGCTGTTGACGCCTTCGGTTGGAGCCGTTGCCATACGGAAGTGTGAGCGCGGCGATCACGGCGTCGCCGTCTCGATCGAGGCCCCGGGTGAAGGCGTGCAGGTGAGGAAGATCGACTGCGCGGACCTGGATGATCCAGCGCGAGACCCCCTCGGCATTCCCTGCGCAAGGGGTCAGGAGTTCGGCGAAGTCGCCGACAACAGAGGCCAGTTGGGCTCGGGGGCCGGCTGCGGTGATTCGGACCTGCAGCTCGCATTGCTCGGCCTTGAGTATGTCGGGCCTGGTGAGGATCACCGGGCGAGCCGGCGCGGGGGAGATATGGCTGCATTCGGCATCCGCGCGGCCCTGGTTGATGTACTTGTGCAGGAGGCCTTGCCACGCGGCTGGCGCGCGAGTACGTCAGCAGCGAACGCAGCCGGCAGCGCGCCGTGACCGAAGCCCGCACGGTGGTGACGGCGTCGTCATACACGCGGCCGCCCGGGGCAACCAGGTCGCGGGGTCTGTGCAAGCCCGGACGCGACCAGCGAGGAATGCGCCCGCTTCGAGGCACGGTCATCGTTTTCTCAGCCGGTGAACCGAGGGGAAGGCGTCCCCCACAGGGTGGGCCGATCGGTGGGTGCTCGGCGCGGGGATGCCAGCGATGATTACCGGCAGGTTGACCTTGAGGCCCCGGAGCGTCGTCGAGGCCTTGAGAGCCCTGTCCTGTCCTGTCCTGTCCTGTCCTGCGAATCGAAGCGTGTGTGAGCCCCCCAGGGGGCGCTCACCACCTCCCTCTCCCCCCTGCTGCCACAGCCCCCGAGAACAGCACTACAGAAAGGAGACCAGCAATGATCACCATGGACCTCTTCGCCGGGTTCGACATCCACGTCGACGCGGACGAGATCACCACCGACCTGCCCACCGACGACCTGGGCTACTGGAGCCCTGGCTGCACCCAATCCGTGCGCGCCCTCAACTAGGGCCTGCGTGATGTTGTGATCAACCACTTGTCTTCAGGGGGTCGTTGATCCAGATCATCGAGGCACGGAGGTGGAGGCCGACGAGATAGCTCTCGGGAGTTTGTTGTGTCGAGTCGCGATGCCCCGCCAGGTCTTCAGCTTGTTGAACAACGCTTCAGGTCAATACACCTAGGCCGCGAAGCCGTCACGGCAACACGACCTCAACGCCCGGATGCTCACGCAACCAAGCTTCCAGCGTGTCGGCGATGCAGTCGGGCAGCACGTCCATGCGCTCATGGGTCCCGGCGTCGATCACCACGGTGGCACAACGGCGCCGCCGGCGCAGAGCGAAGTCGTCGACGCCGATCACGCGGGGCGTCCTCCCGATGGGCAACGGGATGCGCAGCACGGCGCGCAGGACCGTGCGGCGAGACAGACCCGCCACGAGTATCGCCAGCAAACGTGATCCTGCCCGACCCCCCAACCCCTAGACCACAGCCTTGACTTGCCTGGCCAGACGCGCCGCGCGCCGCTGGTAACACTCCAGCACTCCAGGCATCTGCTCGCGGAAGTTCTACCGACGGCCGCCAGTGGGACACACCAAGCGGCGCACCCGCACCCGGACCACCACCCGGCGTCCGTCGACCGGCACATCGGCCACCGTCCGCAGGTGAAATCCGTGCACACGCCCCGACGACACCCGGCACACCGGACACACCGCGGTGCCCGGCGGAGTCTGGGCCCGCACCACGATCCGCTCACCCTCGTCGGCCACATCCACTACGACCAGCAGGAAAAGCTTCGAAAACACCGTCTGTACAAGCCCGTTGACATCCCTCACTCAACGACCCTCAGGACACTCCGAACCATCCTGCTTCGCCCTCTGTCGGGACGCGAGGACCTCCGGGTCCCGACACCTGCACAACGGTCATTCACTGTCGTGTTCAGTTCACGCGTAAGGGCCTTTTACACAGTGCACTTTCTTCCGGGTATTCGTCGGCCTGTGTGCGATTGTCGTCGCGAACCTCAGGCGGCTGCGGTCTGGCAGTGGGCCAGGCGGCGGATGAAGCTCGCCGATTTATGCCCAGGAGGCCGTTGATGCAAGGCATACAGACCCGGAAGCGGGCCAGACACGTGGTGCCTTTGGTCGCGGCTGGGTTTGCGGTAGTGGCGGCGGTGGCCGCGCCGGCGACGGCGTCGCCCACACGGCAGGACATCGTGAGGGACTGCAACTCGGGTGTCGGTAAATGCACCTTCACACCGAATATCGTGGGCAAGGTCTACAAGACCCCGCTCACGATAGTCCCCGGCATGGCGGCCAACTGTTCCTACGAGCTACGCAAGTACACCAAAAGCTGGACACACAAGGCCAGCACCACGTCCGCTACAGGCGTCACCCTCGGCGCGCAGGGCGCGGACATCGTCAAATCCGCTCTCCCGGCGAAGGATCGCACTGCCTGGACCACAAGCGTCTCCCGCCAGGAGGGCTACCCGTTCCTCCTTCGGCCCGGTCAGGCAGCGTACGTCGTGGAGAGCCAGTTGATGCAGGCGGTGCACGGCACGTGGAAGACCCACTACGACGACCCGCACTGGGGTCATTACTTCTGGTCCGTCAACGACACAATCACCCACCCCGTCAAGGAAGGAACGGACGGCATGCACAGCACGTTCGACATAAGGCTGCACTGGATGAACGAGAGCGAGCAGATCGCCTGCTTGCGTGGGGCGTACAGAGACGTCCGCGGCCTCCCGATGGGTTGATCCGCGTCCGTCATTGCTCCGACTTCAGATGCCCGAGTTCGACAGTTGATGGGCATGCGACGGTGGCGGATCTGCGGGCTGACATGCAGCGATGGGCATGAGGAGGCTCCGGGGCCACCCACAGCTCCGGGAGCCTTGTCGGTCAGTGCCCGGAAGGTGATCGCGCCCTGGCCAGTGCGCAGCGTCGCGCTGTATGGCTTGGCGGCCTTCACCGGGTCGAAGACCGGTATCCCCTTGAAGTTGTCTGCGGGAACGGCCGGCGTGTAGGTGCAGGCGGCCGACGGTGCGGCAGGGGGAGGATTGCCGGCTGCGGCCTGCGTCGCGGTGCCGAGGAGGAGCAGGGCGGAGGCGGCCAGCAGCGCGCTTGGCTTACGGAGCACGAGACGGTTCCCTTCGGTCAGCACCGTATGGGTATGTCATGGCCGCCTCATCCTGCCCGCTCCGTCGTCCGGGTGAAGCCCCTGCTCCGGGCACCGTCAACTCGGGCGGGCGGCGCCACTGCAAGCCGAGTGCGTGGAACAGGTCGCGGTGGAGGGCCGGGCCCGGAACGGTCGGCGGGTTCAGCCCTGCAGAGTGCCTCCGGCCGGGTGGACGGTCCAGCCGAGCAGGCCCTCGACTTCGAACGCCGCCGGCAGGTTCTGGGCCCAGCCGCCCAGCACAGGCAGCTCCATGGCGCGTGCCGCGCGCAGGACGTTCAGCAGCGGCAGGATCCCAGGCCGTTTGCTGACGTCAGGCAGCGAATCCGATGGTGGTGACGTACTCGTATTGACCCCATTGGGAGCCGAGGTCCACTGCCGCATCGTTGACCCAGGCGTTATCCAGGGCCTCATCGTTGTCGTCGGCCCAGGCCTCGACGATCCGATCCCAGTGGCGCACGTTGAGTGTGCGCAACGATACGGCGCGCTGGCGTGGGCGCGGCACCTGGGACTGGTTGAGCGGGTGGAACTCCACGCGCGTTCCACGGCCTTGGCGGTTCAAGCGGGCGAGCAGGTACCTGGCCACGTTGTGACGGCGTAGGGTGCGGTAGGCGATCTCGATGGCCTGCAGGTTTCGCTTCGACGGTCTGCGCCTGCCGGCCAGCCAGGCAGTCAGGGTCCGGTCCGTGACGGTGAGGCCGGCCTCACGGGCCGCCTGACGGGCATGGTCGGTTCGGGTGAGGTAGTGCAGCCGTGCGAGCAGGCCGCGGCGCTGCGTGATGGGGGTGGCGATGAAGTTGGCGAGCGCATCGAGCTGACGCGCCACAGCTTCGTGCCCCTTGATACCGCTGGCCCCGAATGCGCCGAACTCGATATTCCTATCCGGCACCTTCTCCCCCTCGCTTTGCGGCTCATTGACGGGCACTCACCATTCTCATTTCCAACGCACGGCAATCCTACCGCATTTGCGGTGGCGGAAATCCCCACCGTCTCGAAATTCCGAGCCGGAGTCCGGCAGGTGCCACCCTGCCGGACTCAGAGGTGATTCTCATCAGGTGTCGCCCTCCGTATGGATCGTCGGCCCCGGTGCGGGCGGCGTCCCCGGCCCGCGCAGAGCCTTCCGGCCGGGCGACGGCATCCGACACCCTCCACGGGACAATTCCCGGAGCGTTCCTGGCGACCGGCCCTATCGCGTCGTGGTCGCCGCACTGGAGCTCTTGCCACAGATCAATAGGCGCAGAGTTCGACTCCGGTGCTCCTGGCGGGCACCGTGTCCACGACGATCGCAGCGATGGCAAAGAGGGGCGGACGCCGTCACCCTCACGGGCAGCAGCGGTTCCGCCGCGCTCCCTGCCGGATGAAGGGCCGGTGCCCCGGGCTGCGGCCGGCCATTGCCTGCCGCGCTTTGCGGATCACGACTGTTTGGGACCGCACCCGCTCCTGGCCTCGGCGCGGGCAGTCCCCGTCCCGTCCCAGAACCCCAACGGGGCGCTTCAGCCGCCACGCGGTGAGAACCCGCGCGCCTCCTGGACAGGGCACTGGCCGCCGGCCTGGCACAGTAGCCACGACTCCAAGGCCGTGCAGGGCAGTTCGGCTGCGAGCATGCGAAGAGCGCCACAACGCCACGGCACAGCCATTCCAGTGGAGGTCTACCACCTGCGACCTGGACGATCTGCTGACCAGGCTTGGCCGACACACTCGATCGGCACGAAGAAACCTCCGCCCGCCTCACCGCGTGATCACCCCTCAATGGACTTCGAGGGCCGACCACCTAGTTCGGCGTGTCGGGAGTGCCGACGGTGTAGATGTCCTTGACCTTCACCTCGGTCACGCCGCGGCCCTCGACGAACACCGCGCGCCAGTCGCCGATGACGTGGAGTTCGTCAGTGCCCATCGCCCGGACGACCATCAGAGCTTCCTCGTAGGCGCGGTGGGCCTTCCACCACAGGTTCGCAAATGCCTGCGAGCGGATCAGGTGCATCCAGTCGGTGCGGTACAGCTCCCGGTTGTAGTTCGATTCCCCCAGCGTGGAGACGAACTTGGAGTACATGGCCTTGACGTACTCCAGCGTCACCTCATCACCCTGGTCGATCGCCTGGTCCCGGGCGTCCTTCAGCTGGACTCGGAACTTCTCCAGCAGGCCCTCCGTGGCCCCGGACGTCCATGACTCGTGGATCACCGGCGGCTCGCACAGGCCGTACTTCGGGCCCGAGATCCGCAGCAGCAGGCGCAGGGTCGGTTCGGTCACCCACAGCGGGCCCGGCTCGTCCCGGCTGCCGACCGGATTGGGCAGACAGGCGTCGTGTTCCCAGGGAGGCGGGGTGATCAGATGCACGCCGGCGCGGCGCCGGTCGTGGTGATTGCCGGTGGAGTGCTCCAGTTGGCCGATCGGCAGGTGCGTCTTGAGCGCGCTCAGATAGGCGCCGTTGATGTCGAGAGCAGTCACCTCATGCTCCCCGGGTGGCAGTTCGGGACGTGCCCACTTGGGGCGGGCCTCCCAGATCTGGTCCGCGCCCCGGGAGGAGGGCTTGTGCAGGACCTCGGGCAGCCACGGATGCGCGATGACCTCGTACCGGCCGCCCTTGCGGCTGTGGTCCAGCAAGGCCATCGCGTCCGGGATCGCCCGCCTCACCAGGGCGTTGGTCGCCGCCTGAACATCACCGGAATGCTCGGTGAGCGCGGCTGCGACGGCGGAGGCGATCAGGTCCGGCGTGTCGGCGCTCTTCAGCCGGCGGCCGGCCGGCACCACCCTGACCCCGCGTCCCTGGTGCCCAGGCCGGCCGGCGGGTTGCCGACGCCGGGAATTGCCCGTCGGGGCCTGCTCCTCCTGCACGGCCGCGGGCCCGATCGTGGGCGCAGGCTCGGCGGTGCCGCAGCCGACGGGATCCAGGTGCTGGGGGAATCCTGCGACCTGGTGGCGGGCGGGCTGCCCGCACAGCACGCACGGCCTGGGCACGGTGAGCGTGTCGACATCGTCGTCCTGGTCCACTGCGTGCTCGGCCTGTGCGGGCTCCTCTTCTCCCGGCTCGTCGGCCGGCACGTGCTCGGACACCGCCGTCGCTTCGGCCGCCAGTTTCGACTTCGCTTCCTTGAGGAAGTACGCGTACTTCTCCCGCACATCGCCAGTGGGGTCCCGTCCCGCCTCCCAGCCGCCGACCGTGGAGGGGCTGACACCCAGAGCCTGAGCAAGCCGGCTACGTGAGAGGTTCAGCTCTTCGCGCAGGGCGCGCCGTTCCCCGGCGGGTGGCAGTGGGACCTCCTTCTTGGCCCCCGCCAGGAGTGCGTCGATCGCACCGAAGTCCGTCACCGAGCGCCTCCTTCGACGGCTACAGGACGTTGGGTGTTGCCCCGGTGGCCAGGAACGCGGCGCCGGCCGGCGGGCAACGCCTCCGCCGCCCGGGTCGGGCCCGCTAGAAGATCAAGAACATCGATCCCGTAGTGCGCCGCGACCGCGTCGCAGTCAGCCAGGCTCCACGCCGCCGTACCGGACTGACGCCGGCTCACCTGCGCCTGGCTCACCCCCAGAGCAGCGGCGAGACCGGTCTGCGACTCACCGGCCGCATGCAAGAGCGCCGCCACCGCCGACCGTACCCGCTCCTCCAAACCCATGCCCATGGCGCAGACTCTAACACCAACCAAGCATCATCTATGCGTATTTCGCATCATGACCTGGAGGCTGCCCCGACCAGAACCCGGCTATCACCCCTTCGAGTCCTCACTCCCCCGATCCACACACCACAAGGCCCCGCCCAACCACCACGGAGGCAAGCAAGCAGACGAGCAGGACCGGTCAGAGCCGCCGGCTCAGCAGGTATCCAGCGCACGTTCAGGCGAAGGAGAGTGTGTCGAGTCGATCGAGGAACGCCTCTGCCCAAATGGTCTGACGCCGTGTGCCCCTCGCTCTCACGGGAGCCGTGTGCCCCTCGCTCTCACGGGAGCTGTCGGGACCGGTGGCGCAGGAGCTTCTTGTCGGGTTTGCCGGCGTCGGTCAGTGGCAGGGTGTCGACGATGGTGATGCGGGCGGGTTCGTGGAGGGTGCCGCGCTGTTCGCGGACCAGGGTGCGTAGGTGGCCGGTGTCGGGCCGGCTGCCGGGGGCGGGCACGACGACGGCGTGCACCTGCTCGATGCCGTCGGTGTCGGGGACGCCGAAGACGGCGCTCTGCCGCACGTGGGGGTGGGAATTGAGGAGGTCTTCCACCTCGGAGGTGTAGACGTGGCCTGCGCCGGTGTTGATCATGTCTTTCAGGCGGTCGACGATGGTCAGGTAGCCGTCGTCGTCGAGGTAGCCGATGTCACCGGTGTGCAGCCATCCGTCCCGGAGGACTTCAGCGGTCAGTTCGGGCTGCTTCCAGTAGCCCATCATGAGGGTATCGGTGCGCACGCAGACCTCGCCGGCCTGGCCGGCCGGCAGCATCCGGCCGGTAGTGGTGTCCCGGATGGCCAGCTCGCAGCCGGGCATCGCCTTGCCGACAGAACGCAGCCGCTCGGGGCGGGCCGGATCGTGGTCCTGCGCGTCCAGGACGGTGACGATCCCTGCCTCGTGCTGGCCATAGAGCTGAACCAGCACCGGGCCCAGGCGTGCTACGGCGTCCGCAAGCCGGCTGGGGGAAGCCTGGCAGCCACCGTAGGTCAGGCGGTTCAGGCTGGAGGTGTCCGCGTGCTGCGCGCGGGGATGGTCGATGATCTGGTAGAGCAGCGGCGGCATCAGAAACAGGTCGGTGATGCGCTCGCGCTCAATGGTGTCAAGGACGGTGGCCGGGTCGAAGTCGTCGAGCAGGATGGCACTGCCGCCGCGGCGCAGGACCTTGTCGGTCATCAGTCCGGCGGCGTGCGCGATGGTGGTACACACCAGCAGTCTCGGCGGCTTGCCCGGCTCGGTGGGCAGGTCGGGGCCGAACGGCCGGCTCTGGCCGTAGCTGATGCAGATCCCTTTGGAGTGGCCGGTGGTGCCCCCGGAGTGGCGGATGGTGCGGACGTCCTGCGGCCGCGCCCGGCAGGGGAAGGGGGCGCCTGTTTGGCGGGCGGCGAGCGCCAGCAGGTCCGTGCCCACAGGCGCGGCACCGAGGACCAGGACGCGTTCGACCGGGGCCTGGGCGGTGATCTGTGCGGCGCGTTCGGCATGGCGTGGGTCGGTGATGAACGTGTGGGTCTCGACGTCGCGAGCCATGGCGGCCTGGGTGCTGGTCGGCAGCTTGCCGTACAGCTGAGTGAGCCGGCAGCCGAGCAGGCTGGCGGCGTAGCGGACGGCGATGGCTTCCGGCAGGTTGTCGGTCAGCAGGGTGACAGTGTGCCCGCGCTCGATTCCCTGGGCGTCAAGGGCCCAGGCCAGGCGGTGGGTGAGACCGAGCAGTTCGCTGGCGGTGAGGCGCCGGTGCTGGTGGACGAGGGTGACTCGTTCGGGGTTCATGGTCAGGGTGTCGAGGATCTGCTCGGCCTCGGTACGAAAGGGCTGTGCTGTGGTGGGCATGTGCGAGCTCCTCGGTCAGTGGCGGGTGAGCTCTCGGTGGTCCCTGGCTGGCTGATCGGCGTTCATCAGGGAGTGGGCCAGGACGCTGTAGAGGGTGTCGTTGGGGCCGTCGGCGATCCGCAGTCCCCGGATGTCCCGCAGTCGCTTCTCCATCGGGCTGGTCCTGGTGTAGCCCTCGCTGCCGTGCAGTTGCAGAGCGAGGTCCACGGCACGGTAGGCCGTGTCAGTGCCCAGTGCTTTGGCGGCCGAGCATGCGGCTGTGTCGGTCTCGCCTTGGTCTATCCGCTCCAGCAGTGTGAAGCACCAGGAAGTGGCAGCCTCGACCTCGGCCGCGGCTGCTCCCAGGCGGGCGGCCACGGACGGAATGGCGGCCAGCGGGGTCCGGCCCACCGTGCGGCTGCGGGTACGGTCAGCGGACTCCTGGATCGCTGCTGAGGCTGCGCCCAGGCAGACCAGGGACATCATGAGCCGCCAGGCGGAGAAGTGTGCATCGAAGATGCGCCGGCCGTCGCCGGGTGCCCCGAGCAGCAAGGCCTTGTCCAGGCAGACATCGACGAGGTGCAGGTACCCAAAGCTCCATCCCCGCATACCCAGCGGATCGGCGGTCTCGGTCAGGACGCCCTTGGTCTCCGTCGGCACCCAGACTGCGGACAGGGGCACTTCACGCAGGTCTGCTGTCTCGGCCCCGGCTCGGTCGACGATCTTGCCGAAGACGACGAATCCGCATGCCTCCGCGACCCGGCTGATCAGCCCCTTCGTGCCTGAAAGCACAAGGCGGTCGCCGTGATCGACCAGGACGGTGCGAAAACCGCGCAGATCCGATCCGGACTGGGGTTCGCTGGATGCCACGCCGGCTAACTTTCCCTGCTTGACTGCCAGTTCGTGTATATGACCGGCAAGTTCCGGGGAGCCGTAGCGTAGCGGCATGGCGGCATGACCGCTGCTGAAGACGTCCCGTGCGTCGCAGTCTCGCTGCCCGGCCAGGAACATGGCGATCCCCTGGGCCACCCGTCCCAGTTCCGCCTGTTCGATGTCGATATCGGTGAGCCGGGCCTGAGCGGCCTGCTCACGCAGTGCGAGCCAGTCCGGCCGGCCTTCCGCCTCGCACACCGGTGCGGGCAGGTGCGTGTCAAGAAAGGCCGTGATCCGCGACGTCAGTTCCGCGAGCTCGGGGTGACGATTCAGGATTGTGGTAATGCCGCCGACAGGCACAGGTATGAACTCCTTGGTGATAACAGGCAGTCGATCAGTGGGTTGCGCGGACATCAGAGCGTCACAGGCTGGGCGCGTACCGCGTCGTTGAGCCTGGCCTTGTCATGCCGCTCGCCCTTTTTCAGACGCTTGATCACCAGCAGGCATGGCAGACCGAAGGTGCCACCGTCGAACTCGCGTGGTCGGCTGGCCGGAACGGCCACCGTCCACGGCGGAACCTCACCCCGGCTGATCTCCTCGCCGGTATCAGCGTCGATCACCGGAATGGTGTCGGTCAGCAACGCACCCGCACCCAGCAGCGCGCCCTCGCCGACCCGAGCACCGCTGTAGATCATCGACCGAGCGCCGATGAACGCGTCATCCCCGATCACTACCGGCTTGGCCATGGGAGGTTCGATCATCCCGCCGAGGCCCACCCCGCCCGACAGATGCACATTTCTTCCGACCTGGGCGCAGGAGCCGATCCCCACCCACGAGTCGACCAAAGTGCCCTCACCCACGTAGGACCCGATGCCGATATGGCTGGGCATCACCACCACCCCCGGTTCCTGGTAACTGCCCCGCCGGATGACCGCACCGGGCGAAACCTGCACGCTCAGGGCCTCGATCCCCGACTTCAACGGGATCTTGTCGGCACACTCGAACGGGCCGAACCGCGTCATGCTGGGCTTCGCCTGCTGGTACAGCAACACAATCGCGCACTTCAGCCACTCATTGACAACGATTTCGTCGTCCATCAGCTCGGCGACCCGCACGCGTCCCCGGTCCAGGAGACCGATCGCCGCATCCACCGCGGCCACGGCCTCGGCCGAGTGCACCACTGCCTGGTCCCGGCACCCCCACAGCTCCTCGATCTCGCTTTGTATGGAGGCCACATCGCAATCCCGGTCGCGCATGCGCCACATCCCCGTTCTGATCGGAACTCATGTAACTTCTCCCTGGAGTTGAGCGGACTCCAGGACCCCGCCGCGCGGCCGTTCGCCGCCCACCGCATGTGGCGACGGCAAGCCAACCACGCCAACGGCCTGCCCAACGCCCGCACAAGCTCCGAACCCCTTTGGCATTCGCCAAAACGGTCTTTCAGAAGCCGTACCTCTATCGACGAGACGGTTCTGATCGGACATCACCCTTGGCTGGGCGGTCTCGGCCAGGTGGATGCATGAGTACAGGGCCCCTTGGCGGCTCGGGTTTGCGAACACCCGAGTGTTAGGAGGCCCGTTCATCCCCTTCGTCCACCGATCGGCCGACTGCGACGTGCCTGCGCCTGCGCCTGCCTCCAGACCTCCGCATGCCAGGAAAAGTGGGAAAAGGCGTCATTGCAACTATGCGCGTGGTACACAGATCCGGATGATCCGGTGGGTGCGGGCCGCTGCCAGGTCGTGAGCGCGACCGGGTAGCACAGGCGAGATCCACAGCAGCCACCCCGCCGGGTCGGTCATCACCTGCACGTTCACTCCGTGCCGGCGGTGCTTGTGGGAGTAGTCGGCGCGGCTGTCGCCGACCCGGTCGCACTCGGCAAGCATGCCGTCCAACAGGACGTAGCCGGGGTCGGCTTCGCCCACCGCGCGCAGGAGGCCGGGCGCGCGATCGGCGAGCAGACTGATCACCGCGGCCGTGTAGGCGTGGGCGGTGCCGATCGAGATTCCGAAGCCGGCCGCAAGCTGCGCGAGAGTGATGTGCTGGCGCAGGTACACCAGACCGACCAGAGCACGCTGGTGCGGTGGGAGCTTGCAGCGGCGGTCACCCTCGCGGGTGAGATGCCCTGCCGGACTCGTCCGGCAGGGCATCTCATCGCCCCCCATGCTCATCCCGAGCGGCAACTCCATGCTCATCTTGAATGGCACCCAACACCTGGAGTGCGTCTGCCTCGGGGGTCATGTCCGGGTCCCCGTAGGCACCAACTGCAGAGGCTGGACCAGCCGCCATGGGACCCGGCACGTCCGGGCCCTCGCATCGCTGCGGCGCATTGGTGGCGAGGGTGGTCACGTGGTGTCTCAGGGTGGGGGCCGGTTGTGCCCTCACCGGCCTTGGGGCCTGTCAGACGGTGCCGTTGTACGGACTGGCAATCACGCAGAAAGCGATCCCGTCGATGCTGTGATACTCCGCTGTCGCCGGGTCAATCGTGGCGTGGAGGCCCTGATCCGCCGCAAGCCCAGCGGGGAAGCCCGTGGAGCTGTCGTAGACCCATGCGTTGGCGATGCCCGCCAACGCGCTATGGACGATCACGGCACGGGCGGCGTAGGGACCGGTGATGCTGAAGTTGAACACTTGACCCGCCGGGTCCAGTTCCTCGGTGGCCTGAATTTGTCCGGGGCCCCCGGGACCCTTGAACATCGTGACGCTGTTGGGCCCTTCCACGTCGACCTGTTGGCTGCCCTTCCCCAGGAGGCTCTGACAGGTCGAGCCGTTCGGAACCTGTCTGGGGTTCCCCTGCTGCGCTGCCGCCGTGCCCGTTGCGACGGCGAGTGCGACGGTGGTCGCCAGCCCGGCGCTGGCGAGCCGGGCTCCCCATCTCACTCGCCTTGACTGTGTCATTACTTGGGTAGCTACGCGCATGACGAGCGCTCCTCCTTGTGGCTTGGATACCCGAATCTCGGGCACCGGACCTCGACGCCGCGGCCTCTCGGGCCTCCTCGTTCGGTAGTACGAGGCTGGAATGTCAACCGTGTCCGGGCGTCTTAGTGTTGACATGATGGGGCCACCATCATTCTTTACGACTGCCTTTCCTAATTCATTTAGGCCTCATTAAGGGGCCGGAAAGGTGAACGGCAGCGTTGCGACTGCACGGGATTGAGGTCGAGGGGGAGCTGACGGACTTTCAGACCGTTGTCCGAGGTCAGCGTGCTGTTGCGCTCGACGTGTCAGTGTTCCCGGTGCGACAACAGGTGCGACCAGACGACTGGCGTCCTCCCTGCGGCATCGCAACCGAAAGGGGCGCCCAAAACCGCCCGACCACGGCCGGCCGAGGGTGACCTGAGGCCGTGGACCGGAAACTCACCCCCGCAAACGGTCGTTGGTCGACGACTCAGCTTCGGCGCCGCGAATTGGGCATGGTGCGGTGATCGTGCATGGCATCCCTGGCGGCCGGCTGCCCTGGGGGCATCCTGCTACCTCACCGGCATGCCGCTGGGGCGACGAGGCCGTCAAGGTGACACACCGACACATCTGCCGTGTGACGTGGGGCTGTCAGCCGGGGAAGCGGCGGCGGTCATGCTTGGTCGATCGGTTGGTCAGCACGTCGGCACGGCTTGACGATGTCGCTCTTGACTGCGGCGTGGACGAGCGGCAATGACGCGACTTCTTCCACCATCCTCGCGACCCCAGGCATCCTGCCAAGGCGGAAGGCCCTGACTCAGGCCTTTCTCAGCTCGCTGTCCGGCGCGGAGACACGCCGCCTCAACCGCTTCCCCTCCCACCAGATCATCTCACCCCGACCCAGTCGCCGGACTGGTGACCAGCGACGACGTGGCCGAAACCGTGCCTCGCGCAAGTTCACCATGTTCCGGGCATCCGGCCGGACTGATCAGTCCATCTAGATCATCCTACTACTCCTAGTTAATGATTAGTGGCGTGTTGCAACCCAAAATAGGAACAGTTCGGACCGGTGCGGTGCAATCTCCTACTCGGCTTTCGGTTTCGGAGTCTCCAAACCGAGGGGAACGAGGGAGTAAACGTATGAAACCTGACAGCATGACACGGGTTCGGACGGGGCCACTGACTCGGAAGAACCAGTGGACAGTAGGCGGAGCGATCACCTCGGTCGCGCTGGCCCTCGCGACCGGAGTGGCCAATCCTGCCGTTGCCGCCGCACAGGGTGATCTTGAACGATTCGACGGACCAACGGTACATGTGGGTCGGGAGACAATCGGGGTCAGTACGGCACTGTGTCCGGCGCGCTACCGGGCGATCTCCTGGGGTTTCGCATCCAGTGAGAGAGAGCCTTTCGTCATCCCGATCACGGCCCTCAGGGTGGAAGGTACCAGGGAGGGTTGGTCCGTCACTGGCGTGAACACGTCGAGCACTGCGGGCACCTTCATCCGGGCCTCCGTGTACTGTCAGCCGCCGGCGTAGTCAGATCCGCCCGGTCAACCAGGTGCTCAGTGCTGGCCTGGCACGGGCACGCCGAAGCTGTTGGCAACGGACCATCAGACATCGGCGAGCGTCACCACGCTCTCAGATGTTCGTCGAGGGCATGCCTGCGCTGTGTCGGTCGCTGACGGGATCAGGGCGAACACGGTTGTGTCGACTCCGGTGGACGCAAGTGTTCCGCGCCTCGCATACGGCCGATTGCGAGGCTGAGGCCGGGGCTCTGAGCAATCGTCAAGAGTTATGGACCAGCGGGTCTTTCAGGCTGCAGTGACTTCGGGGCGTTCGACGAGGTAACCGTTCTTGAAGCGGGCGCCGTTGCGGACGAGGGAGACCAGATGGGGCGCGGTGATCGCGCGCCGGCGGGCCCGGCCGGACTCGACGAGCTTGAACACCATCGCCGGGGCCGCGGCCGGACTACCGGCCCCCGCGGGTTACTTCGGTCCGCAACTGCACGGTGCTGAAAGTGCTCCCGATGCGTTTTGTCGTGCGCGAGCAATGCTCAAAACCTGCGGATCGGCCTCGGGAGGGGTGCTTCGCGAAAAGGCGGAGGGCGTACCTTCCCCAATGATCGATGCCAAGGTCACCGAGCAGAGCCGCGTTGCAGCACGAGTCGGGAGGCGCGCCCGAGCTCAGCGTAGTCCACAACGACGGAACCACCGAGACCGGATCCCTGATGGACGACATCGTCCGCGCGGGTGCCAGGCGGATGCTCACCGCAGCCCTGAAAGCCGAAGCCGACCAGTCCATAGCCGAGTTGGCCGGTGAGCGGGAGGAGACCGGCCGCCGTCTCGTGGTCCGCAACGGCCATCATCGGGAACGGACGGTGAGCACCGCTGCCGGGCCGGTCGCGGTGAAGGCGCCCCGCGTCAACAACAGGCGCGTCGATGTGGAGACCGGTGAGCGCAAACGGTTCTCCTCGAAGATCCTCGCGCCGTGGTGCCGCAAATCCCCGAAGATCAGCGAGGTCTTGCCCCTGCTCCACCTCCACGGACTGTCCTCCGGGAAATTCGTTGCAACCGTCCCACCCCCAGCCCTCTGCCCTACCAGCCCAGATGACCTCGGTGACCGCCACGCCCGTAGTCCGCATCGAGGCGCACTGGGTGGCCCCCGACGTTCCCTTGGTATGGAGTACCTCTAGCCTCAAAACACCGGCAACTTAGGGCTTTGGTGTTTGTTTGACCCGTTTGGGTTTGGTGGCGCCAACGAGGGTGATGCCGCGATGGGTGGGCGGTCTGCAGCCCGGTGGGCGGCGCGTTTGAGTGGTCCGTTTCTGGTAGCGGCCTCGTCCTGGTTGGGTGAGGAAGCCCTGGCGGGTGAGGCGTCCGAGGCGGCTGCGGGTGATGTTGACGGATGCCTCGTCGGTGGGCATGTCGAGGAGTTCATGCAGCTCACGGTCTCTGAATACCCGGCTGGGGTGCTGGTTGAAGGCGTTCACGATGGCCTGGTAGGCGGTGCCCGTCTCGGGCGGCCGGGTTCGGCTCCTGCCGGCGCGACCTCCGCATGACCTTCCGGGCGGTGTCCAGGTCCGCGAGTCGCGCCTCGGTCTCGGCCAGGAAAGCGGTCAAGTGCTCGGTCTGACCGCGTAGTTCTGCAGCTCCGGCGGTGACCTCGTCGTGCTGGACCTGGAGGCCGGCGAGGAGTTCCGCGACGTTCACGCGGCCAGTCCCAGAGAGTCACGCCACGCGGGACTCGGCGTGGTGAGACCGCGGGTCATGTTCGCGGTGGAGGCTCGGACGGTTCCTATCTCACTGAGATCTTCGACCGCAGCGACATCCACCACTCCCGCCGCGGGGTGCCAGTACGTGCGGTGGAGTACACCATCGCCGGCCATGAGGGACAGTTGCTCGACCACCGGCAGCACGAGGTCTTTGCGGACTCGCCACAGCAGGTCCGCCCCCGTGGCCGCGGCTGTGCGCCACAGGTCCACGCTGTAGAAGCCGCGGTCGGCCAGCAGCAGCATCCCCGGCCGCAGGGACCCCAGAACCGCCCGGGCCAGAGCCTGCTCTCCGGTGCGCAGAGCTCCGATCGCAGCATCGAAGACGGCATGGGTGCCGCACTCCACCAAGCCGACCATGCGCAACTGCCGGTAGCTGACGTCCTGTTCACCGCGCCCGGAACGGGGAGGACGGCCGAACGCCTCCACGTTCGCCTTCATGTCAGGCAGGTCAAACGTGGTGCCGTCGATCGCGATCAACCGCCAGTCGCGGTAGAAGGCGCCCTGGGTGCCGGTGTGGCAACCGGACGACACACCCTCGCGAACAGTTGCCGCAACGGCGCCAGGGCCCTCCCCCTTGATCGTGGACACCTTGACACTGGATCTTGAGTCCAGGGAGAGGAGTCCCGGGTGGGAACCTACAAGTACTCGGCGGAGTTCCGGGCCGACGCGGTGGCACTGGCCCGTTCGTCGGGCCGGCCTGTCTCACGCATCGCCGCCGAGCTCGGCGTGAAGCACGAGACGCTGTGGCAGTGGATCAAGACGGCGGAGAAGGCCGAGAGGCCCGAGGCGGTCGAGGCGTCGGCGAAGGATGCGGAGATCGCGGCCTTGCGCAAGCAGGTGCGCGAGCTGGAGATGGAACGTGACATCCTGCGTCGGACGGCCAAGTATTTTGCGGGCGAGACGAACTGGTGATCCGCTTGGAGTTCGTTGCCGACCATCGCGGCGCCTTCGGCGTGAAGCGGCTGTGCACAGTGCTGGACCTGTCGAGGTCCAGGTTCTACCGGTGGCTGAAGACCGCGCCGGCGCGCGCCGCGAAGGAAGGCCGCGGACGCCGCGCTCACCCGGCGGATACGCAAGGTCCATGCGGAGTCCGGGAGGACGTACGGGGCCAAGCGGATCACCGCCGAGTGCCGCGCCGGCGGTGTGATGGTGAACCGCAAGCGCGTCGAGCGGCTCATACGCCAACACGCAATTCAGGGATGGATGTTGAGGCGGCGGCATCGAACCACCATTCCGGACCCCGCCGCCCAGGCGGTACCCGATCCGCTGCGGCGCGACTTCACCGCATCCGCTCCCAACCGGGCCTGGGTCGGTGACATCACCTATCTGCCCACCGTCGGCGGGAAGTCTCTGTATCTGGCCACCGTCATCGATGTCTACTCCCCATCGCCTGCTGGGCTGGTCGATGGCCGATCACATGCGGGCCGAGCTTGTTACCGACGCGCTCGATGCGGCCGTCCGCACTCGCGGCGGACAGGTGGCCGGCGTCATTTTTCACAGCCACACGAGGCGACGGGTTGCTGATAGGAGATCACGATTCCCGGTCTAGTCGTGGTCAGGACCGGGGCACGGCCCAGGGACGAACCACCACCCCCACCACCTGCGCTGAGGTTGGCACCCATGACATTGAAGCCGCCGCCGCCACCGCCAAAATATCCGCCGCCGCCACCGCCGGGACTAGCAGCACCGGGAGCGCCTCCGGCACCGCGCACACCGGGCGAACCGGGAGTCGCGCCGCTCCCGCCTGCGCCGCCGGCGGTGGCCGTCCCCGCTCCACCACCGCCGGCGGCGGGGCAGGTCGCGCTCCCGCCCGGCTGACCGGCATCGCCGCCCTGTCCCGTCGCACATCCGAACAACGCAGCGCCTCCCCCTCCACCAGCGGCCACGATGACCCGGGAATCCGTGGTTGTCAGGGGAACCGTCCGCGGCCGGGTACGTACATCCGACGCCCCGCCACCGCCACCGCCGACTGTGCTGTCGGCGCCGCCGTTAAAGCCACCCCTACACTGAGCGGGGCCCACGCAATTGCCACCCCCGGCGGCATTGCCGCCGACCTCTACGTAAAGCGTCTGCCCGGGGATAAACCCCGCGCTGCGCGAAACCACAGCACCACGACCACCGGCCGTACCGTCGGCACCTTGGCCGCCATGGCCACCGACCGCCACGACGGACAACTCCGACACATCCTCAGGTACCAGGAACGTCTGCTCCGCCCCTGTGAAGACGAAGAAGCACGTCATCGTCCTCGCACCCGACGCGAAACAGTAGGGCTGCGCAACAGCACTGCCCGGCGCCGCCATCGGCACCAGCACAGCTGAACACAGCACCCCCGCCGCCACCCACAGGCGTCCACCCCGACCCCCACCCGGGCCCCGGCCCGCCCAGCGCCTCCGAGCCCCCGCCACACCGGAATCCGACCGGCCCACGAATGACAGCGACCGCAACACCATCTACTCCCCGAAACGGTAGAAAGGTACACAGCGGCAGCGAGCTGCCGGGCCTCACTCTGAAGCAGGCAGCACACCCTCACCCACAGGCACGCCGCACCCAGGCCGTAGAGCACCCGTATGCTCCCGCCGCCCCCTGGAGGGCGATGTGGCGGGCGCCGGCCGACCTCTTCGCCGCCTCAGCGCCCGACGGCACGAGCCTCGAGGACCGTGCCGGTGCGCCGCGCCGGTTTCCACTGCTGTTGCCGTTGATCGAGACGACCTCGCAGTGGTACAGGAGGCGGTCGAGGATCGCGGTGGCCAGGACCTCGTCGCTGTGCCGGGCCGTCTGGGACGCCGATGCCGTCCGCGATGACGTGCGCGAATACGTCGTCGAGCACCTCCGCGACGACGCTGCGGTGCTGATCATCGACGAGACCGGCGACGTGAAGAAGGGCACTCACACCGTCGCCGTTCAGCGCCAGTACACCGGCACTGCTGGCAGGATCGAGAACTCCCAGGTCGCGGTCTACCTCGTCTATGCAGGCGCGCGTGGACACGCAGCGGTGTACCGGGAGCTGTACATCCCGCGCTCCTGGACCTGCGACCCGCACCGCTGCCGGGCCACAGGACTCGGCGAGGACACCGTCTTCGCGACCAAGCCGGAACTGGCCCCGCACGATGATCGAACGGTTCCTGGACACCGGGCACCACGTCGGCTGGGTCACGGGTGACGAGGTCTACGGCGGCAACCCGAAACTGCGGGCGGCTTTGGAGGAGCGCGGCATCGGCTACGTCCTCGCGGTGGCCTGCTCGGCCGAAGTGGCCACCGGCGCAGGGAAGTTTCGCGCGGATGCCCTGGCAGCGAAGCTGCCGAAGCGGGCCTGGCAGAAGCTCTCGGCTGGACGGGGCGCGAAGTGGTGCCGCTTCTACGACTGGGCGGTCATCGACCTGGCCGACCCCGGCCCAGGCCATCAACTGCTGATCCGCCGCAACCGCGTCACAGGCGAACTCGCCTACTACCGCTGCTTCTCACCACGGCCGGTGCCGCTGACCGAGTTGGTGCGGGTCGCCGGATCCAGACGGCGTGTGGAAGAGACCTTACAGACCGAGAAAGGGCTGGCCGGGCTCGATGAGCACCAGGTCCGCCGCTACCCCTCCTGGACCCGCTGGGTCACCCTCGCCATGCTCGGCCACGCCTTCCTCGACGTCGTCCGTGCCGACGAACACACCCGCCGTCCCGGACCGGCCGACCTGGCCCCGCTGTCCTGCAACGAGATCCAGCGCCTGTTCATCACGCTCGTCGTCCGGCCGGTCCACGACACATCCCACCGGCTCGGCTGGTCCGACTGGCGACGACGCCATCAAGCCCGGTCCCGCACCAGCCATTACCGGCGACAAGCCACATCCCAGACATGAAAATCACGATCTACAGCTGGAGTATTAGGGCTATTCGGATGACTATGGGGAGCGGCGCCGTCCGGGCGGGGAATGGCGGCTTTAGTTCAAGCTGTCATGGTATGGGTGGCGCCCGGCGCCGGATCCCTCGTTCCACAGAAGCGGAGAGGATTGTCGTGCGCGACCTCGCGGTTACTGATGTCGCCGACCTTTCCGGGGGAGCCGCAATTCTTGGCTCCGGTGGGGCGGCAACCCCTACATGGGGAATCTGATTGCCGAGCGCACCCCTTGCCGACAGCGCCCGGTGACAGTCGTGGATGTTTCCGAGGTGCCAGCGGACGCGGTGGTGGTGCCCGTATCGGTCATGGGGCGCCTACGATTTTCAGGAACTTCTATTGGCGGGCGCTGAGCTACGCCGCGCAATCTCGGGAGCAGGGACTGCAGCCGGGCGCAGCGTCACTCACCTGCTGGCTGCCTATATCGGCGGTGTGAATGCCATCACGCCCATTGCCCCAGCAGCCGAGCTGGGTCTGCCACTGGTGAACGGCGATCTCATGGGGCGGCGTTCCCAAAGCTGTCGATGACCCCGGTGGGCCTGAGGAAGGCCCCGACCGTGCTGGCCGACGACCAGGGCAATGTGGTCACTCTGGACACGATGAGTGGGGAGTGGTGCGAGCGGATCGGCCGGGCTGCGGTCGTCGCCATGGGCGGGACCGCCGCCGTTGTCGACCCCGTCTATTCCGGTAGGGAAATGGCATCGCGTGTGGTGCCGGGCTCGCTGACACGCACCCAGCAAGACTACGCCACGACCTTTTCCGGGCAGAGCCCACCTTTTGTGCCATCCTCGCTGCCCACGTCCGAAGAAACATCCCCGATCCGCCTGCCCATGATCAAGATTCCCGCAGCGGATCCAGACTGAACGCTTATTGCGCAGCTGTCAAAACTTTTTACGCAGCAGCTATTCTCATGGCTTTAGTCGCCTCTTATGTAATCCTCAGGCACACCTTGGGACGACTGGCACCTTCACGTAGTACCGGAGAAGGCCACTCACCCACCCTCACCGCCGAATAGGAGTACCGCCATGTCAAGATACCGGGCATGGAAACGGTCCGGACGGACACTGACGCTGCTAACTGCCTCGTCCGCGCTGATAGTAGGGCTGGCGACATCGGCATCGGCGGAGACGTCGCCCACCACAGCGGAAATCATGGCCGACTGCCAGTCGGGCGTAGCTCATTGCACCTTCGGAGACGGAAGTCCCGTCATGGGTCAGAGCCCCGGCGGCGACCTCACAAGTAAAACATACCTCGGCAATAGGAAGCCGGTCTCAAGGATGGTGCCCAACTGCGACCCCGACATTCAGAGACAGACCGTGTCCTGGGCCCAAACAACGGGCACAACTGACACCTTCGGCGTATCGATCAGAGTAGAGACTGACCTTTTCGACATCCTCAAGACCTCGGTCGAGACAAAGTACGAACACTCGTGGCTGGATCAAAAGACAGTTACCGAGACCTACAATAATGACGTGCGGCCCGGATGGTTCGGCTGGGTTGAACGCGCCCAATTGATGGCTAGCTACACGGGAAGGTGGCGGACCCATTACGACTCCCCCAAGTGGGGCCACTACTACTGGGCTACCCCCTACGACACCGTCACTGGTCCCGCCCCTGAAGGGCAGGACGGGCAGACCAGCCAGTTCTCGTGGCAGAGCCGTCCAATGACCCGCCCAGAGATCGTTGCCAACTGCCCCTACTGGACCTTCCCGCGGGGGGTCATCGACGCCGGCACCACTCTCAGGGCGGGCTGGCAGTTCCAGTCAAACCTCACCCGCATAGTCATGCAGAACGACGGGAACCTGGTGATCTACCGCCTGCGTGACGGCAAGGCCATCTGGGCCACCGGCACCTGGGGCCACCCGGGCGCGTACGCCGTGATGCAGAACGACGGCAACTTCGTCATCTACGACGCGAACAACCATTTCCTGTGGAACACCAACACCGCTGGCACCCCCGACAACGCCGGCGCCTGGGCCGTACTGCAGGACGACGGCAACTTCGTCATCTACAAGTCCACCGGAGGGCCCACCAGGGGGCAGGCCCTGTGGGCCACCAACACCACCGCGGCAGCGAAGTAACGACCTAGCCGCACCTGACTCCGCCCGGTACCGGGCGGAGTCACCCGGCCGCACGGGGTCAGCCACCTCTTCGCCTCTCATTGCGGGGCGATGGCTAAAATTTCCGATTGCTGCGCCAGCCCACAGGCAAATGCGGCCGCCCCCTGCTAGGAGCCTTTTCCACGTGTACGGCTGGTGTGTGAGGTACTGGTGGCATGTTGACGGTGACGTGACGAACGGGGCATCCGCCGGTTTGGAGAGTCGCCAAACATAGCCTTACCTGCGGAGATGCCCCGTGTTCTCCTATCCTGCCGCATGCGACCTCGATGAAGACCTCCTCGAACTGGTGACGATGGTGATCGTCGCGTGCCACGGTGGCCGTGCGTGCAAGCTGCGTCCATATGATCGGGCCCGGTGCACCCTGGTCTACCTGCGTAAGCACGACACCCTCGAACAAATCGCCGGTGGCTTCGCGATCGGCGTGGCCACGGCCTGGCGCTATGTGAATGACCCGATCGGGCAACTCGCCGAGTTCGCCCCCTCGTTGACGCAAGCGCTCACGAGTCACCATGCGAGAGGCTGCGTGCTGCTGGACGGCACCGTCGCAAAGACCGACCGCGTCGCCGCCGGGGGACACTTCTCCGGCAAGGTCCGACGCGAAGACGTGAACCTGCAGGTCATCACCGCGGAAGAAGGGAAGCTGCTGCGGCTCACCCGCCTTGCCCGGCGGCACCCATGATGTGAAGGCCGCCCGGGAACACGGCATCACCGAGGTCTGCGCCCAACTGATGAGCGGGTCAACATCTGGCTGGAACAGCGTGATGCCGAGATCCGCGGCATGCAGCGGGAGATCGTGGCCCTGGAGGCCCAGCCCGCAGACAGCACCACCGCCGTCCGCGGTGCCGGCGCCCTCGGCCGTAAAGGGAAACAGGAAGCATGAGCACGCGGCCGACGGACCCGATCCCGCCGACCGCCCCGACTGCGGGCCGGCGGATCGCCGCCCTGCGGAAGGCAACCCAGGACAACATCAGCAGGCCGTTCAACGCACGGAGGCGGGCATCCGGCGGCTGATCAAGGAGGGCGGAGACACCAGCCGGGGGCACGTGCAGTCACCACCCAGGCGCGAGGGGGAGGGGCCACTCGTGGCAGGAAGGCCGGTACCTCGGGTGGATCAGGTTGACGCGTTGAGGGCCGCGGGGCGCGCACGCTCCCGCCCCCTTAGATCCGCACCCACAAGCCCGGGAGGGCAGAGTTGTCAAGCGCTCGGCGGGACCTTTGAGGCGATTGTAAAGGACTCTTACGCACTGTGCCGTGGTCGCCGCCGTCCCTGCTGTTGCTGCAAGCATACGTTCATCCCCTGGCGGCAACCGCTCCGCACGCATCGTACGCAGAGGACGGCCGACCGCCTCCTTGATGAATGGAGGGATGGCGCATGCTGAAAATTCGAAGCTGGACGCGACTCAGGCGAACCATGGCGGCAGCAATGGCGCTCTCGGCCGGGACAGGAATGGTGACGCTGGCAGCGACACCGTCCTCGGCGAACGACGTGATCGTGCTCGGGCAATCATACCCGTATGAGTACCAAGCGCTCCACGATTCGGTCCTCAATGCCTGCGACAGCAACGCTTGGATTAACTGTACGCTCTCCGGCTCTCTGACTGACGAGTGGGCCGCGCCCACAAAAGGCCACGCCTTCCTGGGCAAACCCACCCTTCTCGACCCGGTCAACGGCCAGTACCCGGTCCAGCAGAACTGCAGCTCCTCGCCGTTCTCATTCAGGTACACGACCCAATATTCGAACGGCATACAGGTGGGCGGCGGCCCGACCGGGGGCGTGCAGATCGGCCCCGACTTCTTCAAGGTCAGCCTCGGAGCTACACAGACGACCACGTACGTAAAGGAGACGATGAACAGCATAAACATGGAAGTACCCGTGAAGCCTGGCGAAACAGGATTCGCCATGCACATCTTTGCTCAACAGGAGTACACCGGCTGGGTCTGGTACCACCACATCAAGCCCTCATCGCCCGATGTCAGAGTCTGGGTGGACTACATAGTCACCGTCCCCGACGGCACCGACGGCGTGTACGGCCGGGACGCGCCCACCTCCAGGCCGCAGACCGCCGACGAAGCCGCCGCGTGCAAAACGGCCCAGACGAGTATGCTCAAGGCCCCGTCCACGGCGACGTACTTGAGCACGACGCCGTTGAGCACGCCGACGACTCCCGCCTCGTCGCACACCATCGCCTCCGGCACCACCCTCAGGGCGGGCTGGTGGACGCAGGGGCCCTACACCCGCCTGGTCATGCAGGGGGACGGCAACCTGGTGATGTACCGCCTGCGTGACGGTGCCGCCATATGGTCCACCCACACCCAGGGCCACCCGGGCGCAACCGCCGTGATGCAGACGGACGGCAACTTCGTCGTCTACGACGCGGCACACGTCGCCCTGTGGTCCACCCACACCCAGGGCAACTCCGGTGCCTACGCGGTGATGCAGAACGACGGCAACCTCGTCGGCTACACGAGCACCGGCGGCCCCGGCAAGGGCGGGGCCCTATGGGCCACCGGCACCAACATTACGGCTCAGTGACCACTCGGCGCACCTGTCCCCGCCCGCAACCGGGCGGGGAGACCGGGTTTCGTCAGGAAGCTCCGGGGATGCCCCCGAGAGGGGCCTCGCCCACCACCTTGCCCTCGCGGGCCGGTCCGACACCCTGCCCTCCGACGACGCAATCACACCCTCATCCACGACACCGGGCCCTGCTGTCCTCCTACACCCACGACAAGAAGTCCATCGTCAACGAGTCCTCCGCCCGCGCCGCCGTCGCCGAAGCCACCGAGGAATGACCCCACCGCACCCATGACCATCCCAGGGACACCGCAAGCGTTTTCACGTGTAGATCATGAGGGTGAGGATGGCTGCCGCGGTTGACGTGAGCCGGTTTGGGCTGATGCGGGCATGGCGGAAGACCTTCCACTGTTTTGGTCCTGGAGATCGTCCGCTCGACGGGGGCACGAAGTGCGGCGTGGACCCTGTTCGACTTCTTGTGCTTGTCGGGCAGTTCGGTGTCCGGGCGGCGCTTGACCGCCGACCGAATGCCGGATCGGCCTGCTGAAGCAGGCAAGAGGCGCGGCAACCAGGGCGACAAACTCGCCGAGCGGCACCATGAGACGCTCCGACTTCGAAGGCCGCACAAGCCACGGGCGACGGCGGCGGCATGGGCCGCAACGACGCCGACGGATGTGGGGCGTGACCGATGGGGCGGCACCCGGCCGCGGGTCAGGTGCCGCCCTTCGTGTCTACAGGCTCAGTTGACGTTGACTGCGGACCAGGCCGCCGCCACCGCCTTGTACTCGGTGCTGGAGGCGCCGTACAGGTCGGATGCCGCCTTGAGCGTGCCGGCGCGGGCGCCCCTGTAGTCGGTCGTCGAGGTGAAGTACGTGGTCAGCGCCTTGTACCAGATCTGCAGCGCCTTGTCGCGGCCGATGCCGGTGACCTTGGATCCGTCGTGTGTGGGTGAGTCGTAGCTGACGCCGTTGATCGTCTTGGCGCCACTGCCCTCGGCCAGCAGGTAGAAGAAGTGGTTGGCGACGCCGGAGGAGTAGTGCACGTCCTTGTTGCCGACGTCGGCGGACCAGTAGTCGGCGGAGCCGCCGTCCTTGCTGGGCTTGTCCATGTAACGCAGTGGTTTGCCGTCGCCCTTGATGTTGATCTTCTCGCCGATGAGGTAGTCGCCGACGTCCGCGCTGTTGTTGGCGTAGAACTCCACGCCGGTGCCGAAGATGTCGCTGGTGGCCTCGTTCAGGCCGCCGGACTCACCGGTGTACTCAAGGCCCGCGGTGTTGGCGGTGACGCCGTGGCTCATCTCGTGGCCGGCCACGTCCAGCGAGGTCAGCGGGTCGTTGTTGCCGGACCCGTCGCCGTAGGTCATGCAGAAGCAGCTGTCGTCCCAGAAGGCGTTCACGTACGAGTTGCCGTAGTGGACGCGGGAGTAGGCGCCGACACCGTCGTTCTTGATGCCGCTGCGGTTGAAGGTCTTCTTGTAGAAGTCCCAGGTCTGCTGGGCGCCGTAGGCGGCATCGGCTGCGGCGGTGGCCGCGTTGGAGACCTTTCCGTCGCCCCAGGTGTCGTTGTCCTGGGAGAACAGGGTGCCGGTGCCGTCGGAGCCGTGGTCGAGGTTGTTGGTTTTGTGGCCGCCGCGCGTGCCGTCGGTGAGGGTGTACGACGAGCCCGAGTGGGTGCTGGCCAGGTCGACCTTGCCGCTGTAGTGGGTGTTGCCGACGCCGGTCTCGATGCCCTGGTACTCAAAGAGCTTCTTGCCGGTGACAGCGTCGGTGATGACGTGCAGGGCGTTGGGGGTGCCGTCGTCCTGCAGGCCGCCGACGACCGTCTCGTAGGCGAGGACGGGCTTGCCACTCGCCGCCCATATGACCCTGCGCGGAGCCTGATCTGCGGCCGTCGTTGCGGACCCGGCCGCCTTGGCCAGGCGCAGTGCCTGCTTCTCGGCCGCGGCCGCCGTGATCTGTGGCGTGAGCGAGGCGAGCTGCAACTTCGCCATCGTCACTCTGGTCACGCCTTCGCTCTTGCCGGACTTGGAGACGTGGACGACCAGGTCACCGCCGAGGACGGGCAGGCCCGCGTAGGTGCGCTCGTAGCGCGTGTGCATGGTGCCGTCGAGGTCCCTGACGACGTCCTTGACGATTAGCCTCTCCCCGGCACCGAGACCTATCTTCCGCGCGGTTTCGGCCGCGCCGGCCTGAGCCGTCCGAATCAGGGAGGCACGCGCAGCGGCGGACAACGCGGCCGGGGCGGCGGCCAGGTGAGAGCTACCGGTAGCCGGCTTGGCCGTAGCCGTGGGAGTCATCGCCGTACCCATGAGAGCACCGGCGACAACGGCGGTGGCAACAGCCACAACGGTGCTGCGAGGACGTATGTAGCGGGGAATCACACAAGCTCCTTCTGTGGGGGGACAGTCCGGCCGGTGTGGGGCCGACCGGCAATGCTGCGGAAGCTGTCGTGTTCGTGCGGCGGCTTACCAATGAGATGTTCATGCCGCGTACATGACAAACCGCCGGCATGTGAGTTGACCGAAACGTGCCTGCCTCAAGCCGAGGAAGGAACCGCACGGACATCGCCCCGTCATGCGGGATGCGTGCTGGTTCATCACCCGGAACTGTCTCTCTGTACCGGGTGCACCCTGCGCTCAGAGCCGTGGTCAGCCTGGCGAGAGGTTGGGCGAACCGGCCATGGAGCAGGCAGCCGTTGGGCAGTCAGCCTGTGCAGGTGTCGAGCATGGAAGACAGCGCCGCCTTCTCCTTGTCGGTTGTGGTCAACTTCCACACCGACTTGATGTGCGTGTAGTCCTTGGCATACGTGCACCAGAACGCGTGATTCGTGGGCTTCCAGTCGGCCGGGCCGCTGTCAGACTTCGACGAGTTCGACGACTCCGAGGCGACCAGCAGCTGCGGGTCCTTCAGATCGTTGCCGAACGCCTTGCGCTGATCCACTGTCCAGGTGTCGGCGCCCGAACGCCAGGCCTCGGCGAGAGGACCATGTGGTCGATCGTCGCCTGGGCCACCACGGTGACCACGGTGTCGTCGTACACGGAGTACCGGGATCCGGATTCGGGCTGGCAGCGGTCCGTCTTGTCGTGGACGTTCTTGCCGTCGCGGGCCAGGACGTCCTGGCGGGTGGTGCAGCCGTCCGGCTGGGTGGACCAGATGCCGAACTTGTCACGGGCGTAGCCGTCCATCGAATGCGGCGTGGCCACAGTGAGCGCGGCCAGCTCTGCCTGGGCGGTCGCCGTCGACGGCGGCGCGGGAGGCTCCGCGAAAGCGGGAGCGGCACATAGGCCGATCAGAAGCAGAGCGGTTGCGGGTAGGCCGCGAGTGGCGTGGCGCATGAACTCTCCATACGGATTGGGGGGTTGGAGATGCCCGCCTCAGACAAGCGCAGCTGTCGAGCAGTCCGCTACGCGCGTGGATTAGAAACGACAACTCCCCCACCACGCCTTCACCAAGACCGCACGGGCCGAACGCATGCCGCGCACTCAACTGGCCGTCATCTACCCGCTCGTGTGGTCGGTCGGGTTCAAGCAGTTGCTTCCGCCTCTGTATTGCAGACTGTCTTCGTTGGCCGTGTCCCCTGAGTGGGGGAGCTCCCGGCGGACATTGCTCAGGGGACAGCGGGGCGTCGGCCCCGATGATGCGGTTGGGCCGCCGATCACCTACGGACCAAGGACACCGATCTGCTCGGGCTGATCACTGCGGCCTGCTCCGAGATGACTGAACTTGCGGCACTCATCCGTGACTTCACCGTCCTGTTGTCCCCCGACGGCAGGAACGACTCCAAGCTCACCCAGGCCCGCGGCGCCGACCTGCCCCACCTGCACAGCTTCTGCAATGGCCTCGAACTCGACCGTGCAGCCGTGAACGCCGGCCTGACCCTGCCCTGGGAGCAACGGCCGTACCGAGGGCGTCAACACCCGCACCAAACGGATCATGCGGCAAATGCGCGGGCCGTGCAGGCTTCGAACTCCTCCGCCACCGCATTCCGCTCAGCACATCACGTCACCACCGACTACGGTGCAGAGCCGAACGATTTACAGTCCCACCACCGGTTCGTCCGATCGGTCGACGCGCTCCGATCGGGCAGATGACAGGCTGAAGCCAAAGAAATGGATGAGCGCCGGGCAATCGGCCGGTCACGCTCTCGATCGCGCCATGGCTCGTGATGAGAGCAAGCACTGATCCTCACCGTCAGCGGGCACATCGCATAGCAGAATGGAGTCACTTCATGGACACTCGGGTACTCTTCCACGGATACGACCTGTACACGACGGAGGGCGAGATTTCTTCGGCAGATATCGACATGGGGATGCTCTCCAATGGTAGTACGCCCTGTACGGTGGTGGGGGCAGACTCCGAAGGATAGTGGCATTCCGTCTGTGCGAGCGATATTCAGGGACTTCCGGGTGGGGGCTATGTGTTGGTTGGTTCGCGAGACTCTGCATGTGGCCCTACACCGCTGCATCATTATGAGGCAGCGGTCGCGAGCTTCAGCACATCAGTTTCTTTCGATCTTTCATTCATGGCCGCGTGCTCGCATGTCGTCGAGTGCTGTGCCTTAACCTCGATCTTTCGTGAGGGTCCGTCGACGGGGTCGGCGGACCTTTTCGCTTTCGGGGTGGGTGGTGAGTAGGCAGGGCTTGATCAAGTTCCGTAGGTGTCCGGATCGTTGGTGATGCCCAGGATGGGGAGTGCTCGTTGGGGTAGCGGATCGCCCGGGTCTTGGCGACGTTGCCGGCTCCGAGGGTTTTCAGCACGCCGATGGCGAGGTTGCGGAGGGTCGCCATGGCTCGTGGTGCGGCGCCGGGGTGGACGGTGGAGGCGTCCTCGGCGAAGGTGACGTCCGTGATGGTGCGAGGAGTTTTTCACTCCCCAGTGACCGCGGATCGCGGTGGCCAGGTCGGCGGGCCCGGCTTGGTGGGCGTCGAGGCTGGTGACGGCGTAGATACTCTCGCGGGTGTCGGTGTGCCCACCCGGCTCGGCCCCGATGTCAGCGGGTTCCTCGGCCTCGATGAGCTCTTGCAGGACCCGCTGGGCCACTGCCCTATCGGCTCGATTTCCGTCTGCGCAGTGACTCCATCAGCCGGAGTAAGTCATGCTGGGACAAGGCCATCGCGTCACCTCTCACTCAACGGGACTTCCTACTCGGAGAGTTGCGCGATGGCCGCCCCATGACCAGGGGCTACGCGAAGATCGCTGTTACACCACTCGGCGGCAACGCCGTTGCTTTTGGACTGCGCGCACCTGTCCCGGCAGCAACTGAGCGATCTCACCGAACACTTTGGCCGTCCACGGCGACGTCAAGCGTGGATGCCCGCCCCGACTCGCTTTCCCCGACCAGGTCCTGGCGGCCGTCCTTCACCTGCGGGTCGCCCTGGCCGCGGAACCCCTCGCCGTGCTGTTCGACAGCAGCCGGACCACCATGCACCGCACAGTGCTGAAGATCAGGACACTGCTCAAGGCGCACGGCATCGTCATCCCGCCGGCGGCCACCCCGCCCGCCGCCCTCACAAGCCTCCAAGCTCGGGTTCGAACCCAGTCCGGCGGCCCCAACAGCAAGATCAAGACGACGTGTTAATGATCTGCAAGCCCTTAGGGACAGGGCGTAGACCACCGATTCGATCTGTTCCTCGTCCACCAGGGGTGAGGCACGCACGCCTCGATCGGGTTCTTGCCCGCCTCCACCAGGTTGGCGGGACGCCATCAGGCCGTCGGGGTCGTGGTCGACGCGGGAAGGCTTGGGGTGGCCCGGGATGGCCTGAGGAGCGGGGTGGCCCGCGGAAACGTCGCGGGCCCCCCGCTCCTCAGCAGAAAGCGTGCACTAGCCTGATCGCTTTGCGCACGGCCCCGAAGGCCATGCCTGATCGGTATGCCGGCTCCGGGCCGTTTCAGCGGCCATGCCGGATGGGCGGCTGGCCCGTCGAGGTTACAGCCTCCGCCAGGTCGTTGACGCGGCCTTGGTCGAGCAGCCCTGCCGAAGTGCGGGGCTTGCCGTGGTGGTTCTTCACACAGACGGTTGCGGTCGAGGGCAGATAGGTGTCGTCGCCGGCGAAGGTGGCGGTGTAGCAGGCCTTGTTGACTTGCCTGCTCCGTACCTTGCACGTGGACGTGCCCCTGCTGTTGGTCGTGCGGGTGCACAGCGTGGTGGAATCGGTGGTGAACGTAATGGTTTTGCTCTTCAGGGGCCGGCCGTCGGCGGTCAGTTTGGCCTTCAGGGTGACAACGTCATGGCCCCTGGCGCCCAGCGTGTCCTTTTCCGGCTTCTTGTCCGCCTTCAGTGTCAGCGTGGTCGGAGTCTTCGGAGTCTCGCCGACGACGCCCCTTCCGATCGCCACTGCAATGGGGAAGCCGCCGACGTTGATGGTGCCGAGGACGGTATTGCCGACGGTGTCGATCACCGACACAGTGCCCGAGGTGGTGAGGGCAACGTAGGCGCGGACGCCGTTCGGGGTGGTTGCGACCGCCACACCCTGGGGGCTGCGGCCGACGCCGATGGTGGCGATGCGGGTGTTGTCGCTGGTGCGGATCACCGACACGGTGCCCGAGGCTCGGTTGGTGACATAGACGCGGGTGCCGTCCGGGGTGACGGCCACACCCTGGGGACGCGTGTCGACGGCGACGTTTTTGAGGAGGAAGTTGCCGGCGGTAGCGATCACCGACACGTTGTTCGAGCCGCCGTTGGCGACGTAGACGCGGGAGCCGTCCGGACTGACCGCCACACCCGAGGGGCCCGTGCCGACCCCAACGGTGGTGCCGATGGTGTTGGTTGCGGTAAGGATCACCGACACGTTGCCCGAGCCGGCGTTGGTCACGTAGACGCGGGAGCCGTCCGGGGTCACCGCCACACCCTGGGGGCTCGTGTTGACGCCGACGGTGTCGATGACGGTGTTGTCGCTGGTGCGGATCACCGACACGTTGTTCGAGCCGGCGTTGGCGACGTAGACGCGGGAGCCGTCCGGGGTCACCGCCACACCCGCGGGGCTGTTGCCGACGGGAACGGTTGCGATGACGGCCGGGGGGTTGGCGGTGGTGTCGATCACCGTCACGGTGTTCGAGCCGGCATTGGCGACGTAGGCACGCCTGCCGTTGGGGGTGATCGCCACGGCGATGGGTTGCTCGCCGACAGGGGGGTCGGCGGTGATGCCGTCGGTGGCGGTGTCGATCACTGACAACGTGGATGCGCCGGTGATCAGGCTGGCGTTGGTGACATAGGCGAAGGGCCCGGTTTGCGCGGCAGCGGGCGTGGCGACGGTGATCGGGACGACCATCCCGGCCAACACCGCCAGGGCCGCCGCCAACGCCCGCACCAGCCTCCACCACGATCCCCCGCCCCCGCGGTTTCGCCCCTCACTCACGGGCTCCGGCGGCGCTGCCGATCCTGCGATACCCGACATCAAGTCCTCCTGCAGTGCACGACACCGAAGTGTTCTCATATCAAGGGCGGCGGCCGGTGCCCTGCGTAGGCCGTCCGGGATCGCCGGCGCTGATGATCGCCGCAGCCGAAGCTAGAGGCTTGGTTCGGCACATACCAGGCCAACACTCATGGACAGGGGCAAATAGTACGAGGGGAATGCCCCGAACGCCGTCTGTGGCCCTGGTCCTGCCCGACCCCGTCTGCACCAGACGCCACCACCGCGGGCCCGGCACGCCTCGAATCGGATGCAAACGCGACATACCGGCTCGCTTGCGGCCCGGCGGCCCGGACGGGATGCCCTCGGCCCGAGCTGCCCCCCACGAGCTCGTCCCAGTTCTTCTGCAACTCGCAGTTCACCGGGTTCCTGCGAGGATGCCCCGACCTTCAGGCCGGGGAGGAACCGGACTCCTGCGGAGCAGGGCAGGGATAACCGGATCGCCGTCAGGGCCATCCGGCGTCCACTCCCGCGGCGGTGATGTCGCGCCCTGAGCCGTGAAACCTCGCGGCAGTCACGTCACGGAACGGCCCAGTTCCTGGGCCTGTTGGCCGGCACGAGGTGAGGTTTCCCCGTTGCTGGGGAGGTACCGACTTCGAAGCCGAGCTGAAGCAGTTCAACGGCGAACAGGACCATGTCCACCTGCTCGTGCACTACCCTCCCAAGGTCCAGCTCTCCAAGCTGGTCAACTCCCTCAAGCGCGTCTCTGCCCGGCTGCTGCGCAAGGAGTACGACGCGCACGTGCGCCGGTGCCTGTGGGGCGGACGCTCCTGGTCCGGCTCGTACTTCGCCGGAAGCTGCGGCGGGGCCCCGCTGACCGTCGAAAGCAGTACATCGAGCGGCAACAGCGCCCCGTGGGCTGAGGTAATCAGCGCCGCCTCGTGCTCACGTGCGGGTCAGAGCGGACTTGAGACGGCCTTTACCACCGCCCTGAAGGGCGGGCGGCGCACTGGCCAAGATCAAAGGTGGAACAAGCCCAACCATCCCGTTCAAGCCCCGCCACAGCCCGGACACCGAAGCGAGAACCTTGTCGGACAAGAAGGGGAGAACTTTCAGCTCATCGCGTGGGATTTGCTCGTGAGTTGTTCGACTCGGTCATGTCTTGTGCTGCCGTCTGAGCGGTTTTCCCACGCTGTGCATGTGCGTCAAGGCTTCGCGATAGGACTGGACTAGGCCGGTCTCGTGGTAGGGGACACCGATCTCGGCGCAGTAGTCCCGTACGATCACCTGGGCCCGGCGCAGGTGGACAGTGGGCATGCTTGGGAAGAGATGGTGTTCAATTTGATGGTTGAGCCCTCCCAGCATGATGTCGGTGAACCAGCCCCCGCGCACGTTGCGGGAGGTCAGCACCTGCCGCCGCAGGAAGTCGAGCTGCTGTTCGCCAGTGATGGTGGGCATGCCCTTGTGGTTGGGGGCGAAGGTGCAGCCCAGGTACACGCCGAACAGGCACTGGTTCACGGCAAGGAATGCAAAGGCCTTATCAGGTGAGAGCACCAGGAACAGAGCCGAGAGGAAAGCGCCGTTGTGGAGCAGGAGCAGAGCGCTTTCCAGTAGGCGGTTTCGGTTTCTCATGGACGGCGAGCGGAGTGCTCGCAGGCTTGCGACGTGCAGGTTGAACGCTTCAAGGGTCAACAGGGGGAAGAGCAGATATGCCTGGTGACCGCCGATCTTGCGGAGCAGCCCATCGCTCCTACGGGCTTGCTCGGTGGACCACACAAAGATGTATGGGGAGACGTCGGGGTCGAGTTCCTCGTGGTTGGGGTTGGCATGGTGGCGGGTGTGCTTGTTCATCCACCAGCCGTAGCTCATACCGACGCCCAGGTTGCCGAACAGCTGCCCGCTGATCTCGCTGGCTCGGCGTCGCCGGAAGACCTGCCGATGGGCCAAGTCGTGCATGATCAGAGCGGTTTGTCCGAACATGACGGCCAGGAAGGCGGCTACAGCCATCTGCCACCAGGTATTTCCCAACCAGAAGAAGGCACACCACCCCATGGCGAACAGTCCGGTAACCAGACTCAGCCGTATCGTGTAGTAGCCGGGGCGCCGTTCGAGCAAGCCGGCTTCGGTGATGCGCCGGGACAGCCGGGCGAAGTCACTGCCCCGGCTTGAACCGGACAGGAGCGCGGCAGAGCCCGTAGGTTGGTGCGTTGGGGTTTGATTGGGCGATGTCATCTTTCCAAAGGCCTTCTGAGACGGTTGCACCATTACAGGGGCCATGCCCCGTGTGTGAGCACGCGATGGGTAGGCGGCCGACCACCGCAGAACCGACGTCCAGGAGTTCATCTCTCTTCGTTCTCCCGCGCCTTCGCGACCTGTCCCGTCACCCGCGTCCCTGGGTGCAGCACAGTGCACAGAAACGCCACGCCCAGCGCCACGGCCATCCCGTAGAAGACCCATTGGTTGGCTTTGGCGAAGTCCATGCGGATGGCCTGGATGGCACTGCGCATCGCCGTGGCTGTGGGCCCGTGGCCGGTGGGCTGGTGGTCGTCCGGATGGCCGGTGATCGCCTCTGCGATGGCGCGGGCCCTGCCCTGGGCTTCACCTCCTGGCAGGCCCCTCGCGGTGAGCGTCTGCGCGACCCGGCTGGTCGTGACATGGGTGAGGACGGTACCGAATACCGCCATGCCCACGGCGGCTGCGTAGTTGCGCACCGTCTGGGTGATGCCGGTGACCTCGCCGTACGAGGCGCCGATCGCCCGGTTCACGGCGTCGGTGGAGGCCGGGGAGAACATCAAGCCGATGCCTGCTCCAGCGAGGCAGGCGTAGGGCCACTGGTCGTGGGCCGACAGGTCTGTCAGCTTCCCCGCCCACAGGGTGTATCCCACGCACCCGAGCGCCGTGCCGAGCCTCAGAGCGGGCCGGGCCCCGCGCTTGTCGAGGATTCGGCCACCCCACAGTGCTGCGAGACCGAAGCCGACGAAGAAGTACAGCAGGTAGAACGCGGCCTGGTCGGGCGACGCGCTGAGCGAGATCTGGGCGTACACCGAAGCGAAGAACAGCACCGGGACGAACGCGAGCACCGAGAAGAACAGCACCACAAGGTCGGCCGTGAACGCCCGGTCGCAAAAGACGCGCAGCTTGACGAGCGGCTCGTGGGTGCGCAGTTCGTATAGGCAGAAGACCGCGAGAACAACGAACCCCCCGACGATGCACGCCCAGGTGGCAGGGCTGGACCAGCCCCATGCAGACGCCTGCTGGAATCCCATGACATTCAGCCCCACTCCCGCGGCGACGAGCACGGTGCCCGGCACATCGAGACGTTCGGGCCGCCGGGCATCGGGGATGCGGGCGAGGGCGGTGAGGACGAGCGCGACCATGGCGACGGGAACATTGACCCAGAAGATGGCTCTCCAGCTCCAGGCGGTCAGCCAGCCGCCGAGAAGCGGTCCGACGGCAGTGAGGGCGCCGGCGAGGACGAAGAACAATGCCACCGCCCGGCCCCGTCTATCGACCGGAAAGACGGCGATGACGACGGCGAGGGCAGCGGGGAACAGCAGCGCCGCCCCCAACCCTTGGGTGGCGCGGAAGATGACGAGCCAGCTTTGGGCGAACTCCCCCGTCGGCGCCGAGCCACACAGCGCGGACGAGACAACGAATACGAGCATGCCTGCTACCGCCACGCGGCGGTTGCCGAAGACGTCGGCGAGCCGCCCACCGAGCGCAAAAAATCCGGCGAGCGCGAGCAGATAGACGTTGACCACCCACTGCATTCCAGAAGATGAGAGGCCGAGTTTCTCAATGATGCTCGGTGCAGCGATGCTGACGATCGTCTGGTCGATGAAAACCATCACCACGGCGAAGAGCATGGCTGCGAGGACGAGCATCTGGTTCGGCGCCCTCCCCCACGAGGTGGTTTCCCGCGAGGCCACCGGGTCCAGCCCGTCGTTTCCGCTCGGAGCACCGTCGAAGACGCCCTCGACGGCGCCCCCTCTGCCCTTCACAATCCTCATCCTTTCCGACGTCGAGCCCTTACGCACCCCGGGAGGGGCGTCGGAAAGCCCTGTGCTCAGCGGTGGAGAACGCGCCGCGCCGTGCGCCAATTGCGCGAGGAGAGGTACGGGCGGGTCCGGGGCCTCGCCGTCGGGCGTGACCGGCATGCTGAGGACCGGCCCCACCGCGCAGGGCGGCGATGCATCGGGTTAGTTCCAGTCTGGGGTGGGGCGGTCCGGTCGGTGTCGTGTGGTTGGTGGATCCGGTGGGGGTCTGTTCCGTCCCTCTGTTGTCGGTCGCTCTGGCCTGTGAGGGTCCCGGGCCGAACGGCTGGTGACGGCCGGCACGGCCATCCGCTCCGCTCTTGTCGGCCCGCTCTCCTCGGCCTCCAGGGGGCTCCTTGTGTCGGTGGCAAAAGCTGCACCATCGGCATCGCCCCTGTACCGGGTCACCGCCGTCCACGAGGGATCCGAGCGCCGGCCTGAACTCGTCGCTGGCCTGCCCCGAGCTCATCCGTCTCCTGCAGGCCATCGCGCAGCTGCCCCCACCCGCTGGCGACCGTGATCACGTCCTGCGCCGGATCGCTTGAAGGCGCCATCAGCAAGCCGTCACAAACGCCTGCCACCAGCAACGACACCGCCGCGACAACCGAGCGTGACCAAGAACTAACAGGTGCCGTGTCAGCGGCTGCCGCTTCGGGACGTCCGCCACGCGGTGGAGGCGAGGAATCCCCCGGTGCCGATGAGCCAGAGAAGGCTGGGCCATGCCGAAGCTCGCTCGAACGCCCCTTGCACTTCAAGGTCCACTCTCAGCGCCGCGAGCGCGGTGCCGATGAGGGATGTCACACCGCACGCGATGCCGATCATGCCAAGGTAGGGCCGACTGCGCTGCAGGAGCATGCCTCCCAACAGCACTACGCCGACCGCCCCGCTGATGAAGCACGTTCCGGCGGACAGCAGATGCACAACCGTACGGACGTTGTAGGGATTGAAGCCGGCAGAGACGAGTCCCAGTCCGCTGATGGTCAGTGCACCGAACGCCCGATTTCTGAGACGGCTCGATGGGAAGAACACCATGTTGAGTACCGCACCTGAGGAGAGGGAGAGTCCTCCGAAGATCCAGGCGATGTCGGCGGCTTCGTGCCAGGGAGAGCAGAAGCGCATCCCATGGATGCGATCGCATTGCGTCATGCCGAGCGCGGAGATGAGGTATTCCACAAGATTCTGACTCGAAGCATGAGGAAGCACGATCAAATTATTCACGAAGAATACCTGGATCAATGACAGCCAGAGCAGGCCCCCGACCAAAACTCTCCTCGAATCGGCGACGCTACGTTTGTGCATATGAGTCTGTCCGATCCACGGAGGGGTTCTTGTGTCGGCTGGAATCGGGCCGCAAGTGGCTGCCGGCGGTGACAGTCGGTACAGCATCGACGCGCATATGCCGCCGCGCTTGGAATACGCCCGGTTGTTGAATTTGTCGCGTCAGGGCGATACGAGCGGGTGGCGGCAACATCATAGAGACCAGCACCGACTCCTACCGTCTCACCACAACCCGCACCCAAGCGAGCCGGCATCCGAGCTCTACCTGCTCTATCGAACCGCGCTCATCGACGATCACGGTCGGCTCCGACATGAAAACATCCGAGTCGACGGGGCCGTAAGCGATGTTGAACGTGTCGAGCGGTACGACCAGCCGCGGATTCCCAGGGCACTGGTGAACCGGTAGTTCAACTGCTATCGGACCCACTGCCCGGGAAGTAGCCGAACTGCCGGCGGCCTGCGCGTCCGAGGCGGCAAACCGAAAAATGGTTCAACACGAGCGAGCAGCCGAAGCCGATCACTTTCGTCCCGCAAGCTGACGCCGACCTCACGGAGATTTTTCTGGCTCGGCCGTGGTTCGAAGCCGTCACGCTCGGACATCTGGACGACGTGGGCGAGCCCGGAGGGCACGTGAGGCAACGGGAAGCCCAACGGCGCCGCGTTCCTGCGGGCAGCCGCCACCTGGTGCGGTGGTGGCGGTCATGTGACAGACCCGCTCCTGGGATGCCTCGTCTCGGTCGGTGCGGATACCGCGCCGGGGCGGCGGTAGATGTACGGCGGTGGTTCGGGGCGAATCGTGTCGGCCAGGTCGCGGACGAGGTGGTGGTCGGGGGAGAGTGCGCACGCCGGATCGGTCCGGGTGGCGTCGCCGGTGAGTGCGAATGCCTGGCAGCGGCAGCCACCGAAGTCCTCCTCGCGGCGGGGGCAGCCGCTGCACGGGCCCGTCATCCAGGCGGTGCCGCGGTAACGGCCGAACGCCTCGGACTGCTTCCAGATCCAGGCGAGCGAGTGGTCCCGGACGTTGGGCGGCCGCAGGTCCACCAGGGCGGCGGCGGCCGGGCAGGGCAGGGCCGTGCCGTCGGGCGCGACCGTGAGGGAGACCGCTCCCCATCCGCCCATGCAGGGCTTGGCGACGCCGTCGAAGTAGTCGGGCATGACCCAGACCAGGTCGATCCGCCCGGCGAGCTGCTCCCGCCGGCTTTCGACAATCTCTCGGGCGCGGGCGAGCTGGTCGCGCGTGGGCAGCAGCGCCTCGCGGTTGCGCAGCCCCCAGCCGTAGAACTGCGTGTTGGCCAGCTCGATCCGGTCGACTCCCCAGTGCTCGCCCAGATCGATGAGGAGGTCGATGGCGTCGAGGTTGTCGCGGTGCAGTACGACGTTGAGGCCGAGGGGGAGCCCGGCCCGGCGGACGACGGCTGCGGCCTGCTCCTTCGCGGAGAACGCTGAAGTACGCCCGGCGATGCGGTCGTTGGCGTCCCTTTCGGCGTGCTGGACGGAGAGCTGGACGCTGCGCAGCCCGGCGGCTGCGAGCGCCGCCACCCGGTTCCGGGTAAGGCCGGTTCCGCTGGTGACCAGCTGGGTGTAGATCCCGGCGGCCTCGGCCGCGGCGACGATCTGCTCCAGGTCGTGGCGCAGGAGGGGCTCGCCGCCCGAGAGGTGCGTGTGCACGACGCCCAGCTCACCCGCCTGGCGCAGTACGTCCGTCCACTGGTCGGTGCTCAGTTCCTGTGATCTGCGGGTCAGCTCCAGGGGATTGGAGCAGTAGGGGCAGTGCAGCGGGCAGGCGTGGGTGAGTTCGGCGAGCAGCGCCCACGGGGGTGCGGGGTCGTTGGGGGTCACGGGGTCGGTCATCGGAGCCAGCCCTCCTGTCGTAGGCGTTCGAGAAAGGAGGGCACGTCAGTCGCTACCGGCGCACCGGGGAAGCGCTCGGTCAGCTCGCCGACGATCCCGGGCACGGTACGGCTGCCGTCGCACAGGCCGACGACAGTGCCGGCGTGTCCCTCCAGGACGATCACGCGTTCGGGCAGGACCAGCAGATCCGTGCCGCGTATGTGGTCGTGGCGCAGCGTCAGTGCGGGGGCGAGGGCAGGACGCCAGGGGTTCGTGGGCTGCGGTGTCACATCCGCTCCCGTGCGCCGTCGCGGCCGTTGCGGCCGGGGCCGGTCTGCCCGGCGCACTGTACGGCGTCGAGCAGTGTCCACAGCACGTCGCACTTGAAGGAGAGCGCGGCCAGGGCGCTTTCCTGGTCGGTGCGGGTGCGGGCCCACTCAAGGACGAGTTCCAGTGCCTCGGCGCTGTCGCGGCGGCCTTGGTCGACGCGCGCGCGGAAGTAGGCGAGGCCTTCCGGTTGGATCCAGGAGTAGTGGCGCTCGAACGCCTCGATGCGCAGGCGCATCAGATCGGGAGCCGTCAGCTCGGTGAGCGAGGCGGCGACGGCCTCCAGGGGCGAGCGCAGCCGGCAGAAGTTGACGTAGCCCTCCACCGCCAGCCGGACTCCCGGCACAACAGACTCGCCCGAGCACAGGGTGCGCCGGTCCACGCCGGCCGCCTCGCCGAGCCGCAGCCAGCGCTCGATGCCGCCCTCGCCCTCGCTGCGGCCGTCGTGGTCCTCGACCCGCCGCAGCCACATCCGCCGCAGCCGCGGCGAGTCCAGCTTCGCGATGATCAGCGCGTCCTTGACGGGGATGTGGCGCTGGTAGTGGAAGCGGTTGGTGATCCAGCTGCGTACCTCGTCCGGCTCCAGGTCGCCCGCGTGCATACGCAGGTTGAAGGGATGCTGGTCGTGGTAACGCAGTCGGCCCACCTCCCGCAGGCGGGCCTCGAATTCGGCCGGGCTCCAGGGCTCCACCGAGGGAGCGAGAGTCGTGGTCACAGCTCGATCACCATTCCGTCGTCGGCCACCTCGATGCCCAGCCGGGCGAGCCGTTTGTGCTCCGGCGCGGCGGGGTCGACGAGGCGGTTCGTATTGTTGAGGTGCGTGTAGAGGCAGCGGGCGGACAGCTGGGCGAGGATCCCGGCGGTGCCGCCCGGTCCCTCGATAGGCAGGTGGCCCATGGCGGTGGCGGTGCGCGCAGAAAGGCCGGTGCGGCGGGGTTCGTCCTCGTCCCAGAAGGTGCCGTCCACGATGACGCAGTCGGCGTCGGCCGCGGCCTGGTGCAGCGCGTCGGACCAGGCCGCCACGGCCGGGGCGTACAGAACGGTTTGGCCGGTGGCCCGGTCGTACAGGCGTAGCGCGACGACCCAGCAGTCGTGGGCGGCGGCGCCGGCGGCGTAGCGCGGGCGCTTGTCCGAGACGGGGATGGCGCTGATGTGCACGCCGGGACCAAGTGGACGGTCCGGCGCGTCGCGCAGCGCCTGGCCGCCACGCCGGCCCAGCTCCCGCCAGGTCAGGGCGGTGTAGGGGCCGAGCGCCTCGCTCAGGCGCAAGTGGTCCTCGAGGGCCTGGCGGACCGGGACGGTGGCGAGGATCTCCAGTGCGTCTGCCTCACGCAACCGCCACAGGCCGAGGGTGTGGTCGAGTTCGGCGTCCGTGAGGACGACTCCGGCGATCGGCGTCTGCCGCGGGCCGGGCCCCGGGTGGAGGGCCGGGTGGGCCTCGATCTGATCGCCGACGTCGGGAGTGGCGTTGACGAGGTAGCAGTGGCCGTCGTCGGTATGGACGGCGAGCGAGGCGTGCTTGCGGCGCCGGCTGGGGTGGGCGCGTGCCCCGGAGCATCCGGGGCACGCGCAGTTCCACTGGGGGATGCCGCCGCCGGCCGCGGTGCCGAGCACCTGCACCAGCATGGCAGCGGCTAGCGGGCGGCGCGGGCGTAGGCAGTCACTTCGAGCGCGGTCTCGACGACCACGTACCCGGGAGTCTCCCAGGCGATCTCGCGACTCTCCTGCCCGGCGGTCGCGGCCTGCTGCTCGACGTGCTTGACGGTTTCGTTCATGGCGTGTCTGTTCCTTTCGGCAAGGGCGAGTTCACCCCTCCTAATCCAGGAGGGCAGCTTCACTTGATGGTCACTTCGAGGAGATCCCCCGGACCGGCCATGTCGCCCCGGCTTCTGTTGAGGGGTCTTCGACAGCACGGCACTCGGCATCGTTGTCTCCTTCGAGGTGCGTCGCGACGGCATGGTTCGCCGTGCTCCGCATCGACGGCGGCAATCGATGTCCTGCCGGACCATGGCCGTAGACCATCGTTCGGACGGCTTGCCCAGCGCCCCTCGCTCAGATGCCGGGTGGTCCGGCGTTCGGCCGGCGCAAGTGTCGGGCCGTGGACCCGTTCCGGAGTGAGGGTCGCGGACCGCCGCTTCTGGGGCTGGGCTCTTTCTTTGTTGCTGCTAAGTCTGTCGCCTGCCCCGGCCGGTGTGTGTCGGATGATCGGACGATCAGACGGTGGACCTCGGGCAGCGTGCGGCCGGCACCGCCGCGATGTTTCCAGCTGTGCCAAGCCTCGGTGGCGTCACCGGCCCGGCGCGGCGCAGTGCGGCTGCACATCCTGCACCACGCAGCCGAGGGGTAGATCCACGGCGCGTGGATGGCGGAGGAACTTGCCCGCCACGGCTACCAGATCAGTTCCGGCACCGGCCTTGCTGCAGCCCCTTGCTGCTACAAACGCATCCTCAAACTGACCATGTAGGACACGGCGTAAGAGGGCGTGAACCAAAGCTGGAGCGCCTACCCCGCCTGCCTGAAGGATGCGCTGCATTCAAGCCGAGTTGGCGGAATGGGTACGTCCAGTTGTTGGGCGCACCACGCGGGACTCTTTCAGTCATGGACCCGTCAGGACGCCATTTTTTTCACGCATGCAGCCGCTCCAGCAGAGCACAAAGGAAGATCTCCGTCGTTGAAAAACGCACCTCTGGGCCAGGGTTGTCTCGTTCACAGGCAGGTGTCTCCGTGGTCTCTTCCGATGACATGTACACAACTGCCAGCATGGCGCACCAAACGCCGCGTCCCGTCCTCAGAAATGTTCTTCCACAGGTTGCTGTTGCCTGCAGCGGCCCGACGACAGGAGTTGGCAGTGCAGCGTCTCACTCGCCGCGACATGCTGCGCGGATCCACACTGGCACTCGCTGGTGCGGCTTTCGCCACCCCGGCGGCCATAGCGACGGCAAGCTCTCACACGCAAGAAACCGGCAAGGATCGCGACATGAGCCGGACCACTGACCTCACTGGTCCCGCTGCTGCAACGCCCGAGGCCTTTGATGAAATCTATCTGGGGCGCCACATCAAGGGCTGGCCGGCAACCGGAGGCCCCTCCGGCCGCGACGCCAGGGCTCAGTCGAACCACCGCACGGCAGGTTCGCCAGAGCCCGCGGAGTTCATCGTCCGCATCGACGACGCCGATCTCCATGTCATGCAGGGCGCAGACGGTACGTGGGTCAGCGTCGTCAACCACTACACACGTCAACGCACCCCACGTGAAACCGCTCGCGCTGCCGTACGCGATCTGAAGGGCGCCTCGCTCGTACCCCTCATGGCCTGAGGCCACGCCACGACCACACGCAAGGACGATCACCATGGCAGAACGCAAAAACCAGGCCGACCTGTCGTCCGCCGAGAAGCGCGACTTCGTCGACGCCATCCTCGAACTGAAGCAGCAGGGGCGATACGACGAGTTCGTCACGACCCACAACGCCTTCATCACGAGTGACACCGATGACGCAGACAGGACGGCGCACCGCTGTCCGTCGTTCCTACCCTGGCACCGCCGGTTCCTGCTGCAGTTCGAGCAGGCGCTGCAAAGCATCAACTCCTCCGTCACCCTGCCGTACTGGGACTGGACGGCCGACCAGACGCCGGCCAGTTCACTGTGGGCCGATGACTTTCTCGGCGGCGACGGGCGCACCGAGGACGGGCAGGTCACCTCCGGGCCCTTCGCCTTCGCGGACGGTCGCTGGCCCATGAACGTGCGGGTCGACGGAAGAACCTTCCTGCGGCGTAGCCTGGGCACCGACGTCTCCGATCTACCCAGCCGCGACGAGGTGGATACCGTGCTGGCGATGTCAACCTACGACGCGCCTCCCTGGAACAGCGGCTCCGAGAGCTTCCGCAACTACATCGAGGGCTGGCAGGGCCCGAACCTTCACAACCGGGTCCACGTCTGGGTCGGAGGCCAGATGCTCTCCGGAGCCTCACCAAACGACCCGGTCTTCTGGCTCCACCATTGCTTCATCGACAAACTATGGGCCGACTGGCAAGTCAAGCACCCTTCCTCGGGATACGAGCCGGTCACGGCCCCACCAGGCGTTGTCGGCCTGCACGACACGATGAAGCCGTGGAATGACGTCACCCCGCAAGACATGCTCGACTCCACCAAGTTCTATACATACGTGTGACTTTCCGCAGTACCCACGCCTTCCACGTCAGGTGAGGCGTATGAGAGCATGTGGCCTACCGGCGGGCAACACCGAGCGTCGCCGCATGACACACAAGAAACCCCTCTCCGACGCGTGGATGCACTCCATCTCGGACAGTGAGTTGACCGGCTCGGCGGCGGCGTTGTCGACACACACGCTGCATGCGGCCACCCGCCCCGACCTCAACCTGCGCGGCTTCCGGCCCAGCCCGCCCACAGCCGGCACCCGATGGTGCGGCGAGATCACCTACATCCCCGCCGAAGCGGCCTGGCCCTACTACTGCAACGGTGCTTGCCGTGACTGATGGGTCGTTCCTAGAGATGCAGCGGCCGGTGGGTGGCCATGTCGATCAGCACCGTGCCGTAGTGGCGGCCCTTGCGGAAGGCAAAGTCGTCGACACCAAGCACCTCAACCTCGCCGGTCTCCGGCTCGGGCAGCGCCCGGACCATCCGCACCAGGGTGTCCCTGCCCACGGTGATGCCGACAGCGGCCGCCAGGCGGGCCCCGGCCCGGCCGGCCAGCGCCAATCCGACCTGCACCAACAGCCTGCACAGAAAAGGGGCATAGCGGCCGTGCGGAGTCGTCAGCCCCGCGATCTGCTCGGCTCACGTCACTGCCGTGCAGGCAGGATTCTCACAGCGAAAGCGACGTATGTGTAACTCGATCACGACACCGAGACCGCCCACAGCGGCATCACGCAGCGTACATACCCGCCGTGCACCCGCGACGAGCTATGACCGCAGCGGCAGGCCCCCGTGGTAGACCGCACTCGTGCCCGCAGTACCACCTTGTCCGGCCGTCGCTCGACCTCCTCGATCAGCAGCGCGGACAGGTACGGAAACAACAGCCCGCTCAACCATCCGGATCACAAGATCGTCGACGGAACCAAGATCCGCGACGATGCGGTGGTCAACCGGCCCATCTATGTGGCCCTGGCCGTCACCGGCAGATCGTAGGCGTCGTCGGTGGTGGTCGCGGCCTGCTTCACACCCCAGTCAACCCCGAGCACGCACCCCATGGGGCCGAGAGGTTCGCTCTGCGCGCGGACGACGAAGGACACATACCAACCGGGGCGTGCCCTGGTACACCCGCTCACTCGACGGGTCGGCAGGAAGGTCCCGCGACCACACCACCGTCAGCACGATCTGGCCCGCAAGGTGCAGGCGGCCGTCCTTGAGGCCAAAAACCGCGCTTGGTGTAGTTCAGACTGGGCCGCGCCTGGCGCCTCTTCTTCCAGCGGGGCATCCCGGCCCGGCGGTGCATCGGTAATCGGTCCTTGATGTCCTTCAGCGCCTTCGCTCGGGACTTCGCGAAGTCCCGAATCACCTGCTGCTGCGGCACCGACGCGCCCTCAGCCAGCCACGGCGTCACCCCGCGTGCCTCGGTCAGCATCCTGTCCAACTGCCCCGGACCACAGGTCACCTTCTCACCGGCGCCCGGCTCTGCGCATGCACCTGCCTGGACTTCGCGACGCACTCATTCCAGACCCACCTACAGCACGCCCACTCCGCTTCAAGCGACCGGCGCGCGGTAACCGACAGACGCACACGGAAGGTGTACCGGGCATACCCGATGTCCCTCGTGGTCGCCTCTGTCGTCATGCATCCGAACCTACCCGAGGGGACTGGCAGTTGAGAGTCCTTGATCATTGTGGGCGGCATCACCGCCGTGCGGGATGGAGGCCGGATCGCCCTGACGGCGATCCGGCTGTCCCTGCCCTGCTCCGCAGGAATCCGATTCCTCCCCGGCCTGAAGGCCGGGGCATCCCCGGAGGAACCCGGTGAAGCTGTGGGAGAACGCCTGGGAGGGGTTCACGCCCTTCCTGTGGTTCGACACCGAGATCCGCCGCATCGTCTGCACCACCAACGCGATCGAGTCGGTGAACGCCCGCATCCGCCGGGCAAGGCCCGCGGACACTTCCGCAACGAGCAAGCCGCACTGAAGTGCGTCTACATGGCGATCATGTCCCTCGACCCCACCGGCAAGGGACAGGCCCGCTGGACCATGCGCTGGAAGACCGCACTGAACGCCTTCGAGATCACCTTCGACGGCCGCCTCTCCGCAGCCCGCCAGTAACCCCAACTACCCCAACTACACGGCTCGTTTGACCGACCCTCGCCGGGGGCCGATCGCCACACCGGTCGGGCCGTCGCCGGCCTCGATGGTGTCCATGACCCTGTTGCGGCGGGTGGCGATGACCGACACATGGTCGTCGGCAAAGTCGGTGACGTACACGCGTGCACCGTCGGAGGTGGCGGCGATACCGTTCGGCTCCTTGCCGACGGGCACGGTGTCTACGAGCTCGCCGCGGCGGGTCTCGATCACCGATACGTCGTCACTGACGGTGTTGGCGACGTAGACACGGCGGCCGTCGGGCAACACTGTCACTCCTGCGGGCCCGTCGCCGACCTTGATGGTGTCGACGACCGCGGTTCGTCGCGTGTCGATGACCGATACATCGCCGGAGACGAGGTTGGTGACGTACACCCGGGCGCCGCTCGGTGTGACCGCCAAAGCGGTCGGTCCAGCCCCGACGGGCACGGTGGCGACGACTCTGTTGCGCCGGGTGTCGACGACCCACACCTCGTTCGAGCCGGCGTTGGCGACGTAGAGGGAGCCTTCCGGTAGGACCGCGAGGCCCAGCGGGGCGTGACCGACCTTGATGGTGTCGACGACCCGGTTACGGCAGGCATCGATCACCGTCACGTCGTCGGAGGCGACGTTGGCGACGTAAACACGCCGGCCGTCGGGCGAGACGGTCACTCTGCTCGGTTCGTCACCGACGGGCACAGTGGCCACGACCTCGCCGCGGCGGGTGTCGATCACGGAGAGCGTGTCCGCACCGGAGTCGGTGACATAGACCCGTGAGCCGTCTGGTGTGACTGCGGTGCTGCTCGGTCCGTCACCCACGGGAATCGAATCGATTACGCGGTCCGTGCCGGTGTCTAGCACCGAGACGGTGTCGGAATGGAGTTCGGCCACGTAGGCGAGGGCGTGGGGGCGCGGTCTGCCGGGAACCATCAGCGCGGCGGCCGCCGCGGACGGCTTGCCTGTCCCCACCGGCAGCACGGGCGGCACCAGTCCCGCCAAAAGCGCCGACATCAGCGCCGTGGGCAGTCCGAGAACGGGCATGCATGCCTCCCCTACAGGTGGGCGAGCTGAGAAGGGCGGCACCAGGGCCACCGCATTTGAACCTAGGTCGCCGGAAACCGGCGCCCGCCGCGCGGCACGCATCAACCGTCTGGAGAATCCCCGAAGGGATGTATGCCGGGCCCAGTGGCACCCGCCAAAAGGAACGGCCACCGGCTGATCTTCGAGTTGTCGAAGGCTCGAAGGAGATAAGCACGATGACCGCACCCGACAGTGTGTCCCTGCACGCTCTCGCGGAAGACAACCTCGCCGCGGCGAGTTCCGATCTGCTGCGCGCGATGGTCAAGACATTCGCAGACGCTCTCATGTCCGGCCTCGGAGTCCTAGCCCGGACACCAGGGAACACGTAACCCGCCAGTTCGGAGCCCGTTTCCGGTGATGAGACGCCTCGTTGGACTGTCCGGATGAATGAGGGATTCCATCTGCGAGGACCTCTCTGGCCAGTGAAGTGGTCCAAGCGACGCACCATCGCCGAGGAGCACCATTGGCGAGCCCGTGTCGCCGGCCTGCCCGCCCAGCCCTCAGGGGCCTCGCGCTGGCAGATCAGCCCCTACCACAGCGATCCGGCACGTGCACCCGCCCCAGAAGATGTCAGCGCCGTCTACCGACAACTACGCAAGGCTTTCGAAGACGCCAAGAACGAGCCGGGAGCAGCCGACTTCTACTACGGCGAAATGGAGATGCGTCGCCACAGCCGTCACGCCACCCCACCCGGCGAACGTGGCCTGCTGCATGCCTACTGGTTCTTGTCCGGCTATGGCCTGCGCGCCTCCCGTGCCGCGGGATGGCTCATCGCCGCCATGATCACCACCGTTCTGCTGCTCATGGGACTCGGCCTCCCCCAGAACTCCCCCAGGCAGCAGGCGACCGGGGTCGTGCCCGCGCATGGCGGCCGCGTCACCTTCACCATGGACAAGGACGACCCGCCAAACCCCACGCATGACCGGTTCACCGGCAAGCGCTTCGAGAAAGCACTCAACGTAACCCTCAACAGCGTGATCTTCCGTTCCAGCGGCCAAGACCTCACCACGGCCGGCACCTACATCGAGATGACCTCGCGCCTTCTCGAACCCGCTCTCCTGGCCCTTGCGGTCCTCGCCGTGCGCGGGCGCATCAAGCGCTGAGGGGCAGGTAGCTGGAAGCGACCGATGTGCCCCGGCGGACGGCGCCTGCCGCTGGGGCACGATCTGCTTGTCGCCACCTGCACCGGACTTTCTGGCGAGCAGCACCGCCACCGCCCGGGCGTGGTTGGCCATGGCGCGCAGATTGTGAGGCGGAAGGGTGCTCCTCTCCAGCGGACAAGACCTGACGGCTGCGGGTACCTGCATCGAGATGGCCTGACGCCTCCTCCGACCCGCCTTCCTCGCCCTCGTGGTCTCGCGGTGCGGGGACGGACTAGGCGCTGATCAGAAATCGTTTCGCGACGGACCGTTACGTGTTGGTGCTGCAGTGTGATACGGGTAGAGATCTTTGGCGATCCGCTGCCGTGGCGGAACTGGCGGAGCGCTGTCATGCAGGGCCGGAGCGGGGGACGTCGATGGTCGATGCGGAGGGCATGGGTGCAGGGGCGGAGCGCGTCGAGACTGCCACGGACCTGAGAGGTCCGAACGGTTCGGGGCATCCGATCTTCGGTCTATCCCCAGGCGAAGACAGTGGCTCGGACACGTTGGCCCGCTACCGGTATCAGGCGGAAGTGGCTACACGAGACTGTCTGGCCATGCTCACGGAGAACGCAATCGAGTTCGTCGTCTGCGAGTGGCACGAGGACTTCGTCGTGGCATTCACCGACGGGGCGGTCGAGCTGGTCTCGGTCAAGCACCGGGAAGAGAACCAGGGCACCTGGTCGCTTCCGCAGTTGTGCAAGGACGGCGGCCTAACGCACCTATTCGACCGCTGGTGTGCTTGTGAGTGCGCCACAAATGTCCGTCTCCGCCTGGCGACGAACGCGGCCTTGAACCCCGCCAAGGGCAACGCCGGTACGCTGGCTCGGATGTGCGGCCCGGAGCCGGAGGTCACGGACGGGCTGAACGACATGGCGGACACGATCGCCCGGCAGATGCTCAAGGTCCGCTGGAAGCAGCCTTACCCCAACGTCCCGGTCACTCCTGAGGTGCGCAAACTTGCCGACATCCAAGTGCCGGCGGGGTTCGTGGAGAAGATCATTCGTTTCCTCGCGGTCCTGGAGATTTCCTGTGACCCTCCTCAGCGCGAGCACATCACCGACGTCAACATCCAGAGTCTTCTGGGACGAGCTGTCGAGCAACTTCAGCTGGTGCACGTCGACCTTGAGGCGACCTACCGGGCCATCGTGAACCGGATTGAACAGGCCAACCGCGACGAGAGCGACCGCGGCCAGCTCGCCGCCTACATAGCCGACCCGAGCCGTGTCCGCTACAGCACGCAGATGCAGCAGCGCATCAGCCGGCGCAGACTCACCCGTGAGATCGTCCGCCGCGAATTCGTGTTCACGTCGGTCCAGCTGCCAACGTTCCCACGCGGTCGGGCGCCCGTGGTGGCGCCAGGAGGCGTCAAGCTCAACCGCAAGCTTCGCCGGGGCCTGGTGCCCTCGGACGAGGCGGCGTTCGCTGAAAGGCTCCGCTCCGCGTGGTACACGACCTGGTCTGAGCGGCGCTCCGGTCTGGCAGGGGACGACACTGACCTGCTGAACCTGTCCATGGACGTCCTGGAGACCGCCTTTGAGTGCCGTCGCCATGCGCGGGCAGCCGTCGCTGACGGCAGCACGTTCGGCGCCAAGATGAACGACCTGCTCGCCGAGCGGCTCACGGTCGATACGCTGTCCACGCCGCCCCCGTTCCTGCTCAACAACATGCACGTGCGGGGACTGGCCTACCAGCTGTGCGACGAGTGCCACTTCTACTTCTCCGAGCCCTTCGACGCGGACGAGGAAGCGTCATGACCCCCGGCGCCGACTTCGAAGCGGCCGCCACCCGGATGCGGACACAGCGGCGGCAGGCCGAACAGCGCGAGGTCCACTACCACGAGGCGCGGATCCTCTTGCTCATCTCTCAGTTCACCACCGCCAAGGGCGGCCTTACCGGGCTCACCAAGGTCGCCAAACTCGACTTCCTGCTGCGGTACCCGGCCATGCTGGAACGCCTGCTACCCGCCGGGCAGGCGTCGTGGCCGGCAGGAACCGCCCCGACGCCGCCGGAGCGCCTCGCCGTGGAAAGCCGCATGACTCGCTACAAGTACGGGCCCTGGGACCAGCGGTACTACAGCATCCTCAGCTCCCTCGCCGCCCGCGCCCTGATCACCTACGGCGACAGCGCCAGAGCCGAATTCCGCGTCACCGAACAGGGCGCCGCCGCGGCGGCCTCCCTCGCCGCCACACCGGAATGGGCCGTCGTCGCCAGCCGGATCAAGCTGCTCAAGAGGCATTTCAACAAATCAGGATCGGCCTTGAAGAACCTCATCTACGACCGTCTGCCCGACGCGGTCGACCGGCCCTGGCGGACGGAGATCTGACATGGCCGTCCACCTGCGCATCGTCTCACTGACGGTCATGACAGCCGAGACGGAACAGACCTACCGCTTCGACCGGCCGGCCACCGTGATCACCGGCCCCATCGGCACCGGCAAGTCCAGTCTGCTGATGCTCTTCAAGCACGCCCTCGGCGGCAAGGCCATGCTCACTCCAGCGGTCCGCGACAACGTACTGTCCGTCCAGGCCGAGGTTGTGGCCGGCGACGAACGCGTCGTCCTCAGACGAACCATCGAGGGAGACACCGCCGACACCGTAGATCTCCTCGACCCTCACTCCCTCGCGTTGGAGCGCACCTTGCCCCTGCGGGCGACCGAGGAAGGTGGCTCAACGCTCTCGGACTATCTGCTCGACGCTCTCGGCTTCCCCCGCGAACAGGTCGCCGCACGGCGCGATGGAGCAGCGCGGCCTCAGAACCTCACCTTCAACGACCTATACGCCTACATCTACCTGCAGGCGCGCGAGATCGACCGCCAGGTCGTCGGCCACTTGGACTCCTGGTTCGAGCCCAAGCGCAAAGAGCTCTTCCGGTTGATGTTCGCGCTCACCGACAGCGCGCTGTTGGAGCTCAAGCGCACTGCGAACGAGCTCACCGACAGGCTCAAGGCCAGAACCGCTGAGCACGATAACGTCAGCCAGTTCCTGGCGGCCTCCGACCCCCGCAGTGACGACGAACTGCGGGCCGAACTCACTCAGCTTCGTGACACCCTCGAACGGGCCCAGGCCGCTCTGGCCAGTCTCCGCACCGAACTCGAGGAACAGACCGCTGCCGACACAGCATTGCGTGACGAGCTGCAGACCGCCATCCGGGCCGCTCGGCAGGCCGAGGAAGAAGTCTCAGCGGCCGCTGACCTCGTGGAGGCGCGACGAGCCGTAGTCGCTCAGGTCCAGCTCGACCTCTCCCGCCTCGACAGGTCAGCCACGGCCATCGATCAGCTTTCCCCCTTCGAATTCGTCGTCTGCCCGCGCTGCATGCAGTCCCTGACCGCCCGCCCCGTCGAAGATGGCCACTGCCTCGTCTGCCTCCAGCTTGACCCCGTCGAGGCAGACATCGACCCGGCCGCCATCGAAGCGACACGCACAGCCCTCCAACAGCAGCTCGAGGACGCACAGCGCATCCAGCAGTCAGACGAGACACACTTCCAGACCACTCAGCAGCGAGCGCAGCAACTCAGCTTCGCCGTCACCAGCCTGCGCCGTCAGCTCGACGCCCAGACCCGCGACGTGGTCGCGCCGCGCTTCGACGCCATCGCCGATGCCAGCTCCCGCGTCGCCGCGCTCAAAGCCAGCATCGATGCCATCACCCAGCTGCGGGAATCCTGGGCCCGAGTGCGCGCCATCGACAAGGACATCCGCGACATCAAGGCCGAGCGCCGGCAGGTCAACAAGGACATCAAGGAAAAATCCCGGCAGCTCGCAGCCCGCCAGACACTGCTGGCAGACCTCAGCACCGAATTCGGACAACTGCTCACCAGCTGGAACCTTCCCTGGGTCAACACGGCCGTCATCGACAGCGACACCTACCTGCCCGTGGTCGACGGGCAGCCCTTCGAGAGCCTGCAGGCCTCCGGCGGAGGCATTGCCACCTCCATCAACCTTGCCTACAGCCTCACCCTTCTCACCTTCGGACTCGATCACGCCGACGTGCTCGTCCCATCCCTCCTCGTGATCGACTCGCCGCGCAAGGCCTTCGGGAACAACGCCTCCGACCGCCAACGCGCGACCGAGATCTACAGCCGGTTCAGGACGCTCGCGGACGCTTACGGCGAACGCCTCCAACTGATCATCGCCGATAACGATCCTCCGCCGATCACCAGTGAGTCTTTCGGCAAGGTGGAGTTCGACTACGAGCACCCGATGGTGCCCGGCGTCGCCCACCCGGGCCCCGAACACGTCACCCGCATCGAAAACCAGGCGGAAAGTTGACCTCCCGCTGGGTCCTGGTTGCACAACGCTCCCCCGCCTCACAGGGCGCCCAGCACCTTAGGCGTTGCGGATGGTACTTCGGAGGGCTTGGTCGACCTGGCGGTCGCCGGCGAGCCCGTGGAGGTGACGAGCTCCGGCGAGTTGGGCGCGCAGCGTGCCGTACGCCTGCGGTCGGCGACGGATGAGACCTCGCGCGCCCAACTGACATTGAGCCGATTCGGCATCACCTTCGCGAGTGTCGATGGGTCTTGCTACCCCTATTGTGGTGGGGAAGCGGTGGTCGGCAGGTAAAGCCTGCCTCGGCACATGGCGATCGGGCAGCTGCCGTGGCAATCAGCGCCTGCGTACCCGTTACGACATCTACGAGGGCGTGGACGTCATCCATCACGATCGCATGCGAAGACACAGCGTTACCGGCGATTACGGAACAGACCGTTCGTTTGACACGCCCGAAGGCTTCCGCGACGGCAGGCCGTTCGGGGTATGCGGCCCGCCCGTACGGACCTATCTCATTCGCTTTTCTGCAGGAATGGGCAGGTCTCGGAATAACGTCCACCAGTAATGATGATCAGCTCTGCGTGATCTCGGACGTCCCTGGCAGGATGCCGCCTTCACCCGGAGCACGGACGCACTTCGCGGTGCGTGGCAGGAGGTTGTGATGTCGAGCACGGTGGCGAGGGAGCCCAGGCAAGGATGCGCGGGGCGAAGTCGCGGGGGCGGGGGCGCATGGTGGAGGTTGTTGCGCGGCTGGGTGGCGGGGCTGCTGGTCCTGTCCGGAGTGGTGGTGCCGCTGTTCAGCTCCATGCCCGCTGCTGCGCAGGCGGAGCGATCCCGCGCCTACGTGACCAACTTCGGCGCGGACACCGTCTCGGTGGTCGACACCGCCACCGACAAAGTCATTGGCCAACCGATCCGCGTGGGTGACGCGCCCGTCGGTGTGGCGGTCAGCCCCAACGGCACGCGTGTCTACGTCGCCAACTCCCGCTCGAACAACGTGTCAGTGATCAACACCGCCACCAACACCGTGATCGCCACCGTGCCCGTCGGCAGTTCCCCGGCCGGTGTGGCGGTCAGTCCGGACAACTCCCGTGTCTATGTGGCCAACTCCGACTCGAACAATGTGTCGGTGATCAATACCGCCACCAACACCGTGACCGGCACACCCATCCCCGTCGGCCCATCCCCCAAGAACCTGGTGGTCAGTCCGGACAACTCCCGTGTCTACGTTGCCAACTCCGGCTCGGACACCGTGTCAGTGATCAACACCAACACCACCGTCCTCAGCCCCATCAAGGTCGGCCGCAACCCCTGGGACGTGGCAACCGTGACCGACCAATTCGGCGACACCCTCCTCTACGTCACCAACTCGGGCTCGAACAACGTGTCGGTGATCGACCCCGCGCAAGGACAAACCATCACCACCATCAACGTCGGCAGCCAGCCCCATGATCTGGCGGTCAGCCCGGACAACTCTCTTATCTATGTGACCAATTTCGCCGATGGCACCGTTTCGGAGTTCCCAGCCTTTGGCCCCGTCAGTCCCCCTGCCGTCTTCCGCGTGGGCCACCATCCTCAAGGAGTGGCGGTCAGCCCGGCCAACCGCCACATCTACGTCGCCAACACCGGCTCGAACACCGTGTCGGTGATCACCAACAACCCCACTTCGCCCGCCCTCGTCAACGACGTCCCCGGCTTCACAGAGCCCGTCGGCGTGGCGACCGGCATCATCCCGCAGCAGCTGCCTGGCCCGTCGCCTTGTCGGTGCGGTGCCCAGTGATGCGGGCGACCTGGCGGGCAGCACGACGCGGGTCTCACTGCCGCCGTGGCCCCAGGTGCGGTCGTAGTAATTCGCACGATCCTTGTCCCAGGGCAGGCGACACGAGCGGCTCGAGTGCCTGGCTGTCCTGCAGGTTCACCTCAGAGATCCCGATCGGGAGGGTGAACCCGTCCGCTCGGTGATCAAGTGGATCTTCGAGCCCTTCTTGCCCCGGTCGACAGGATTCGCACCTGTCATGTCCCCCCCCCCCCCCTTCGGGGCCCACGGAACGAGGACGTGGCCCACGACAAGTTCGGCGACTGGATCGGTCTGTGCGGGGGCGCCATGCCCGGCGCCCGGGGCATCCCGGAAAAGACCGTCCACCTCCACCCGCACACGCCTACACTCCCCACTCCCAGACCCTTGACCAGCGGAAATGGAGAAATATTGCTGGAGTACTAGTGACTGGCGATCCCGGCGGTGGGCCATCCAGCCGTCGCCGACGAGCACCCCGTCGGGCTCGGCCCGGACGATGAGTATTAGCCCTGGATTAGCCCACACCGGTGGTCGTCGGGGTGCGTTCGTGGTGGGGGCGCGGTGCCCCGGTTGCCCGATGGGGTCCCTCGGGCACCGATCCCTCACGCCAAACGGCCGAAAGCGGTCCGGCGGGTTTGGCCCACTGCCCACCGACAGACAGGAGACTAGCCATGCCCCGACGACGAGCGCACCGAGCCGGGTGGCGCCGGCCGGCGTCGGCCGTGACGGTGGCCATCACGGCTGCCGCCGCCGGCCTGACGGCAGCATCCCCCGCCTCGGCCCTGACCACCGTGAACTGCGCGACCCAGAACCTGCAGAGCGCAATCAACAGCGCGTCGGCGGGGGCCACCCTCCTGGTCAGGGGAACCTGCGTCGGCACTTTCACGATCGGCAAGAGCCTCAGCCTCGTCGGCTCCTCCGGCGCGACCCTGAACGGCAACAGCGCGGGCCGGACCCTGACGGTCAACGGACCGGCATCGGTGAGAGTGGCGCTCACCTCCCTGACCCTCACCGGCGGTCTAGCAGGTGACGGCAACGGCGGCGGTCTGTTGAACAACGGCGCCACGGTGACGCTCAGCTTCACCACCGTGCACAACAACTCCGCGGGCGGTGGCGATGGCGGGGGCATCGCCAGCAGCGGCATCACCACCCTGCACAGCTCCACGGTGGTCAACAACTCCGCGGGCGGGGACGGCGGGGGTATCGCTAGCGGCGGCATCACCAGGCTGAACAGCTCCATGGTGCTCAACAACTCAGCGGGCGGGGACGGCGGGGGTATGTCCCACGTCGGCCGCGGCCTGCTGACGGTGAACGCGAGCACCGTGCGCGGCAACCGCGCATTCGTCCGGGGCGGCGGCATGTATGTCGCCGGGAACGCGCAGGTGCTGAACTCGACGATCACAGGGAACATCGCGAACTCGACGGGCGGCGGGATCTACAACTCCAGCAACCTCCTGGTGCTCTTGGGTAACTCGGTCACCGGCAACATGCCGAACAACTGCACCTCGACCACGCCCCTGCCGGGCTGCGACCCCGGCTGAAGCGCCGCTGTCGGGCGCGGCGCGATCGGCCCCCGCCCGGCATCCGCCAAGAAGATCCACACCCACCTGCTGGGCCAGTTCGTCGTGCCGCCTGCGCCAAGGCCCTCGCGGTCGGCGACCCCTCCTACCGCACCATCAGGGGCATCCTGATCGCCGGCACCGAGACCGACTCCGAGCCGGAGATCGGCGACGCCGGCGCCGCGGCCTTCCTGCACGGGCCTCAGGGGCTGTTCGCCACCGTCGAGACCCCCGGCACGGCGGACGGCGACCACGCTGACCAGGGCCAGGGCAGTGTTGCGTGATGAGCGTGATGGACACCGCCCTGCGCGAATCACTCAAGGCCCTGCGACTGTCCGGGATGCTCGAGACCCTCGACGCCCGCCTCCTGCAAGCCCACGGCGGCGAACTCGGGCACCTGGACTTCCTGCAGGTCCTCTGCCAAAACGAGATCACCCGCCGCGAGACCGTCGCCTTCCAACGACGTCTGAAACGAGCGAAGTTCGAGCAGCAGGCCACCCTCGAAGGGGTTCGACTTCACCGCCTCCTCGAAACTGCCCGCCGCCCAGATCCGCGACCTGGGCGCCCTGCGCTGGCTGCACGCCGGCGAGTCCGTCATCCTCTTCGGTGCCCATTACCTGCTCATGGTGAATCTCAGCCAGCCCGTCCGCGACCTTTTCCGGGCAGAGCCCGCCTTTTGTGCCATAGTCGCCCCGGCAAACCCGGCGATGATCACGGGCATTGCACCCGAAGACATCCACATCATGTCCATGACCAGAATTCACGCGGATCCAGGCTGAATGCCTATGGCGCAGCTGTCAAAAGTTTTTACACAGCAGATCTGCTTCCGATTTTAGCCGTCGTTTATGTCAGCCTCATGCCCATCTCAGGGCGACTGGCACCTTCAAGTCGCACCGGCGAAACGTCACTCGCCCACGTCCACCGTCGAATGGGAGGGACCGCACATGTCAAAAAATCGGGCGTGGAAGCGGGCCGGACACACACTGCCCCTGCTCACTGCCTCGTTCGCGATGGTGGTAGGGCTGGCGACATCGTCATCGGCGGAGACGTCGCCCACCACAGCCGAAATCATGGCCGACTGCAATTCGGGCCTGGCTAAGTGCACCTTCGGAGACGGAAGTCCCGTCATGGGCGAGAGCCCGGGCGGCGACCTCACAGAAACGACCTACCTCGGTGAGAGGAAGCCAGTCTCAAAGGTGATGCCCAACTGCACCACAAGTGCTCAGAGGGGGCAGGTGGCCTGGACCCAAACCACAGGCGTAACTGACACCTTCGGCGTCTCGTTCACAACAGAGGTTGGGTTCGGCGACATCAAGGTCGCGATCGAGACAAAGTACGAACACTCGTGGCTGCAGCAAGCATCATATAGCGAGAACTACAATTATGACGTGCCGCCCGGCTATTTTGGCTGGGTTGAACGCGCCCAATTGATGGCTGCCTACACGGGAAAGTGGCGAACCCA
>NZ_JBEZMO010000027.1:0-109421 GCF_040652655.1 Streptomyces sp. NPDC048191 | reverse complement strand
CCGATGCGCCGCCCGCGAGCCAGTTCCCTCGTGCGACGTCAAGCAACGGTCCGGTCCTCTGCGCGGCAGGTCGACGTCGCGCGCCATCAGGGTCTGCGTCGTCGTGAGTTGGCCAGGGACCAGAGATGCGTACTCCGTGTGATCAATGCCACGTCGGAGGTTTGGCGTCGACTACGCAGAGATGCGTAAGAGCGGATCCCCCTTCTCGCGCGTGACTTGGATGTTCATGGGCGGACATCACTCGTCCGGCAACTCTGGCTGCACTTGACCCCCTTGTGTGCCTCCGGTGCCGTGCCCACGATTGAGTGAACGGCTTCACAAGCTCCTGAGGATGGCGCAATTGAAGATCAAACGTGCGGTGGCCGCTGCCGCGCTGGCCGTGTCACTGGCCGCCGGCCTGGCCGGTCCGGCCATGGCCTCCGACTCCGTCGTGAGCAACGCTCCGTACGACCGGCAGGCCGCGGTCGACTGGGCCCTGGAGCATGCCCAGGACCCCGAGCCCTTCCCCGCGTCCTGCACCTGGTTCGTCACCAACGCCCTCTGGGCGGGCGGCCTGCCGAAGGACGCCGGCTGGAACGCCGACGGCGAGCACGGGCGCTTGCAGAAAAGCCCGGGCACACCGTCTGCCACCGCTGCGCAGCCGCTCCTGGACTACCTCAGCGCGCGGTACCCCTACACCAAGCCCGTCGAGATGGACTTCACCGGCAACGCGGTGCCGCAGGCCGAGCCCGGGGACATCGTCGCCTACGACTGGGAGGGCGACGGGCGGATCGATCACCTCGCCCTGGTGGTCGACATCGCTCCCGGGCAGTACCCCGAAGTCGCCGAATGGGGCACGGACGACACGCACCCGACCGGATACGTCAAGCGCGGCTGGACGTACTCGGAGAAGGACGAGCCCGGCTGGCTGCAGGACAAGGACAAGCATCCGGCGGTCAAGGCGTGGTTGTGGCACATCGACACGACCTATCTGCCGACGTTCTGAATCGCCGAGAGGGCAGGGGCCCCATCGTGGGAACGGTGGGGCCCCTGCCCGTGCGAGGGCGGTGGATCAGGCCGGTGTCCTGTCCGGTGTACCGGTCTCGACTCGACGCGGCCCGCTGTCCAGCGCGCCGATGATGTCCTCGACCCGGTCCTTGGCGTCACCGAAGAGCATGGCCGTGTTGTCGCGGAAGAACAGCGGGTTCTGTACACCGGCGTATCCGGAGGCCATCGAGCGCTTGAACACGATGACCTGGCCCGCCTCCCACACGGTGAGCACCGGCATCCCGGCGATCGGGCTCGTGGGGTCCTGCGCCGCGGCCGGGTTGACGGTGTCGTTGGCACCGATCACGAGCACGACGTCGGTCTCGGCGAAGTCGTCGTTGATCTCGTCCATCTCCAGCACGATGTCGTAGGGCACCTTCACCTCGGCCAGCAGCACGTTCATGTGGCCGGGCAGGCGGCCGGCGACCGGGTGGATGCCGAACCGTACGTCGACGCCCCTGCCGCGCAGCTTCGAGGTGAGCTCCGCGACCGGGTACTGCGCCTGGGCCACGGCCATGCCGTACCCGGGCGTGATGATCACCGACCGGGCGGACTCCAGCAGCTCGGCGACGCTCTCGGCGGTGATCTCGTGATGCTCGCCGTGGTCGACGTCCGAGCCCGACGGCGCCTCGATGCCGAAGCCGCCGGCGATGACCGACAGGAAGGAGCGGTTCATCGCCCGGCACATGATGTAACTGAGGTAGGCACCCGAGGAGCCGACCAGCGCGCCGGTCACGATCAGCAGGTCGTTGTCGAGCAGGAAGCCGGAGGCCGCCGCGGCCCAGCCGGAGTAGCTGTTGAGCATCGAGACCACGACCGGCATGTCACCGCCGCCGATCGAGGCCACCAGGTGCCAGCCCAGTGCCAGCGCCACGACCGTCACCGCGATCAGCAGCCACAGCGCCGGCGACGCCACGAACCACACCGTCAAGGCGACGAACACGCCCAGCGCTCCGAGGTTCAGTGCGTTCTTGCCCGGCAGCATCAACGGCCTGGCGTCGATCCGAGCCGAGAGCTTCAGGTTCGCCACGATCGAACCGGTGAACGTCACCGCGCCGATGAACACGCCGATGAACACCTCGGCATGGTGGATGCCCAGCGTGCCGAGCGCGGTCAGACGGGCGGCCTCGGCGCCGGACCGGTGGCTCTCCACGGTCAAGTAGCCGTTCCAGCCCACCAGTACGGCAGCCAGACCGACGAACGAGTGGAGCAGCGCGATCAGTTCGGGCATGCCGGTCATCTCCACGCGGGCGGCACGCCGCAGGCCGATCACCGCGCCGATCAGCAGCGCCACGACCATCAGGCCCAGGCCGGCGGCACTGATGTCGTCGGAGACCGCGAGCACGAGCGTCGCCAGCAGTGCGACTCCCATGCCGAGCATGCCGAAGGCGTTGCCGAGCCGCGCCGACTCGTGCCGGGAGAGCCCTGCCAGCGCCAGGATGAACAGCAGCGCGGCAACGAGGTAGGCCGCCTGTGCGGCGAGGGTCGCAGACATTCTCAGCTCCTGCTGAACATTCCGAGCATGCGACGCGTCACCGCGAAGCCGCCGAAGACGTTGATACCGGCCAGAAGAATCGCCGCGAACGACAGCACCGTGACCGCCGTACCGGAGTGCCCGATCTGCAGCAGGGCCCCGACCACGATGATTCCGGAGATCGCGTTGGTCACCGACATCAACGGGGTGTGCAGGGCGTGGTGCACATGACCGATCACGTAGTAGCCGATGACGATCGCGAGCACGAAGACCGTCAGGTGGGGCAGCAGCGCGGCCGGCGCGAAACCGGCCGCCAGGAACAGCGCCAGCGCGCCCAGGGCCACCGCGCCGAACCGCTGGGCCTGCGTCATCCGCACCTTCTCCGGCGGCGCCGGCTGGGTCGCGGCCGCCGCGGGGGCGGGGGTCGCCGAGACCTGCACCGGCGGAGGCGGCCACGCCGACTCGCCGTCCCGTACGACGGTGATCGAGCGCTGCACCGGGTCGTCCCAGTCCAGCACCAGCCGGCCGTCCTCGTCCGGCGTCATCAGCTTGAGCAGGTTCACCAGGTTGGTGCCGTACAGCTGCGAGGCCTGGGTCGGCAGTCTGCCCGCCAGATCGGTGTACCCGATGATCGTCACGCCGTTGTCGGTGACGACCTTCTCCCCCGGCACCGTGCCCACCACGTTGCCACCGTTGGCGGCCGCCATGTCCACGATCACCGACCCCGGCGTCATGGCGGCCACCATCTCCGCGGTGATCAGCGTCGGCGCCGGACGTCCCGGAATCAGCGCGGTGGTGATGACGATGTCGACCTCACGGCACTGCGCGGTGTACAGCTCCACCTCGCGCGCCTTGTACTCGTCTCCCATCTCCTTGGCATAGCCCGTCGCCGAGACCTCGGCCTCCGCGGACTCGATCGACAGGTACTCCCCGCCGAGCGAGCGGACCTGGTCGGCCACCTCCGGCCGGGGGTCGGTCGCCCGTACGATCGCACCCAGCGATCCGGCCGCGCCGATCGCGGCGAGTCCCGCGACCCCCGCGCCCGCGACGAGCACCTTCGCCGGTGGGACCTTGCCCGCCGCCGTCACCTGGCCGGTGAAGAACCGGCCGAACTCGTGTGCCGCCTCGACCACGGCCCGGTAGCCCGCGATGTTCGCCATCGACGACAGCACATCCATCGACTGCGCCCGGCTGATGCGCGGCACGGCATCCATCGACAGCGCCGTGAACGGGCGCCGGGCCAGGTCCTCGACCATCGCCGGGTCGAACGCCGGCGCGAACAGGGCGATCACCGTCGCGCCCGGCCCCACGCGGTCCAACTGCGCCGGGCTCGGGGCGTTGACTCCCAGCACCACGTCAGCGGACAGCGCGTCGCCGATGCTCGCGCCGACGGATTCGTAGGCGCTGTCGGCGAAACTCGACGCGAGACCCGCGCCCGGGTCGACGACGACGTCGTACCCCAGCTTGCAGATCCGCCCGATCGTGGCCGGCGTGGCCGACACCCGTTTCTCACCCGGCCGCGCTTCCTTGAGGACTCCGACGATCACAAGTGCTCTCCGTTCGCTGCTCTCTCCGTCATCGGCCTGGCCCCAACTCGACCAGAAGCGTGCCCGCCCTGACCAGGGCCACGCCACCCGAATTGACCTTCGGGAGCGGCTTCCCGGACAGGATCCGCGAGACACATGGCGTCAATGCGACATCCGTCGCGGCCCGGACGCCGTACGCCACGCCGGTACCGGGCCCCTCTCGCGGCGCGGGCACCAGCAGGCGGGCACCCGCCGACGCGGGGACCGCAGGGGGGCCACCCTCGGATGTCTCAGGTTCACGCCTGGGCCCGGTTGCTCTTCACTGATCGCAGGAAGACAGCAACTCGACCTCACGGGGGTACACATGCACAGCAGGAAGCGCATCCTCGCGGCCGGTCTGGCCACCGCGGCCTCCGCCGTGGCCCTCACCGTCGCCGGTGTGACGGTTCCGGCGCAGGCCGCTGCCCAGGGGACCGTCGACTGCGAGGGCTGGGTGCACAACAACGATCCGGACGTCGGCATCGCGGGCTGCACGAACAACACCGACCACGCGATCACGTTCCGCGCCGAGATCGTCTGCGGCTGGGCGCCGGACGTCTCCGGCAACTGGGTCACGCTGAACCCGGGGCAGTACGGCGAATCCAACGGCCACTGCGCGTTCTACAGCACGGGGGTCGGCAGGGTGGGCTGGACCATCGAGTGACTCGGTGACCCGGTGAACCGGTGAACTTGCGGAACGCGGTCCGCAGTCGGCTGACCGCGTTCCGCCTTCCCTCCCACGGCCTGGGGCCCCACCACGACGTCATACCGAAGCGACAGCCCCAGGAGCCGGTGCGGTCCGCTCGGCGGCCTCCCGCACACCGGCGGCGAGCACCGCGCACGTGAACGCGACCACAGGCGCCTCCCAGTCCCAGGAGGCAAACAGAATCACGGGTACGACGAACATCGAAGGGACGACGGAGACAGCGAAGGGCCCCCGCGCCCAGCCCAGTGCGGTCGGGCCGGTCGGGTGCACGCTCGGTGCGACCGCGGTACATCCGAGGGCCGCCGCGCTCAGCGAGGAAGCCAGGGCTGCCGCGCGCCGCCGGGCCCAACTCGCCTCGGACTGCATGGGGTTCGATTTCATGACTCATTCTGGCGACTCGTGGCCCGGCAGCCCCGAAGCGCCGGCAGCCGGCTCCCCGTCGCCCTTCGGCTCAGGAGCAGAGATTCACGTGCCGGACGGCCAGAACGTGCCCCGCCGCGTCGATGAGGCGGCTACGGGCGAGGTGTCCGCCGGCCACCGCATCGGTGATCGCCGAGGCGATCGAGGACGTCTGGGAGCCGACGTTGCCCCCCAGGTCGAGCATGACCATGTCGGCACCGGAGCGCAGGGCCTGGACAGCGGCGCCGGAGACGCTGAAACCGGCGGCCGAGATCGCCTTGGCGCTGAGCGAGTCGGTGAGCACCAGCCCCTTGAAGCCGAGCCTGCCGCGCAGCTCGGAGCTGATGACGGTGGGTGACAGACTCGCCGGGTTGGTGCTCAGTCCCGGCACGACGTTGTTGGAGACCATGATGGCCGGGGCACCGGCCTTGATGGCCGCGGTGAACGGCGGGATGCCCGTCTTCTGCAGGGTGGACCAGGGCTGGGTGCGGGCGGGGCCGAAGTCGGAGTTGTAGCTGGATCCGCCGAGGCCCGGGAAGTGCTTGACGACGGGGATCACGTTTCCCGCGCGCAACCCGTTCATGTACGCGACACCGGCCTTGGAGACCACCGACGTGTTGCCGCTGAAGGACCGCCATCCGTCGGGGTTGGTCTTGCTGGGGGCCACGTTCCTGCCGTCGACGTCGACCACCGGCGCGAGGTTCATGTTGACCTGGGCGGCCGACATCCTGGTGGCGACCTTCGTGACGTTCTGCTGGATCTGGGCCGGGGTCCAGTGCGCGCCCATGTAGGCGGCCCAGGGCAGGTTCCCGACCAGGTTCGACATGCGCTGGATGCCGCCGCCCTCCTCGTCGGTCATCACCAACAGGCCCAGGTGGCCGGGTACATGGGACTTCAGGGCGGTCAGTCGTGATCCCAGGTCGGACGGGGCCTTGCCGCCGAACAGCAGCACTCCGCCCGCACCGGCGCTCACCTCGGACGTCACGTCGGACACCGAGGTTTCAGACACGGGGACGGCGATGGTCAGCATGGCCAGCCGGCGGTTCGACCATCCGGCCAGCTTCGTGCTGTTGGTGCACGCGGTGGCGACGGTGGCGAGATCCGGAGTGTCGAGTGACGGGGACCGGGAGGGCGCGCCGGATGGAGCGGGGGTCACGCCGGGGCCACTGGAGTGCGGGGCCGCGTGGGGGGTGGCCGCGTGGGGGGTGGCCGTGCCACAGCCCGCCAGGAGCATCGCCGCCACGGCGGCGGCCGTGCTCAGCCTTCGTGCGTTTCCGGCCCGGGCGGAGGCCCACGGCGGTGCTGTCGCGCTTCTGCGGTCACGGTGCGACGGGAGATTCATCGTCCGGCCTCCTTCGGGAAGTCGCGACGGTGCCCGTCGCGCTGAGGGCGTGGGAGCAGGTGAGGGGCTTTACGAAGCGGGAGATGCGCACCGGCCCGCATTTGTTCGCACAGGGGCGACGGAGCATGCCGTATCCACGGCGTACTGCGACCGTACACCGGCCCCACGCGCCCAGCACGCCCGGACCGGCCCAGGTTATGCGCGCCACGCGACCATCTACGAGACCCCCACCGAGCGAAAGCTCGAAGAAAGACCAATACTGGCACATGCGAATATAACGGACGCCTCGCCTGGTGGTTCTCCGCTGCGCGGCGGGGACCGTCGCCGCCGGTGCGCCGATCCGTCCAGGAGGAAGAAGATCACCGAAATTGAGTTGGGCCGACCGGCCCCCGCTGATACCGTCTGGGCAGCCGTGGGACAACGCGAGGAGGTGAGACCCCATGCAGGCTGTATCCGGGTGGGTGCTCCCCCTCTTCGTCACGGTGGGCGATTGACATAGGTGTCGCCGGGAGCGCCTCGAACAAGGCACTCCTGAGAGGCAACACCTATGAACCTTTCGCATTCCACTCCGGGCAGGGGCGACCACACGGTCGCGGTCACGCGGGTTTCGGCCCTGCAGTGGCACGCCGTGGAGGACAACCTGACGGTCGGCCGCGGCGACGCTTCGCGCCGGCCCGACGGCCGGGTCTTCATCAGCATCGACGCGTGGCGGGGCGCGGTCTTCGACCGTATCGCCGACGCGGTGCTGGCGGACCTGCCGACACCGCTGTACACCGTCGTCGCCGAGGCCGACCACGACTCGAGGTCCGCCTGGGAGCGGGCCGGCTTCACCGTCGCACGCCGCGAGTGGGGCTGTGTCGTGCCGACCGACCCGCAGGTCACCGGCCTCGGCTCGGTGCGGCCCCCGTCGGGCGTGACGATCGTGCCCGCCGGCAGGGCGGAGGAGGGCCCGCTGCGCGCCCTGGACCGCGTCATCCGCGACGAGGTCGAGGCGGCCGTCGGATGGCGGACGATGCCCGCCGAGGTGCTGCCCCGCCCTGCGGGGACGACCCTGCTCGCCCCGTCCAAGTACGCGGTGGCGCGGCACTCCGGCCAGTATGTGGGGCTGATCCGGGTGGCACCGCTGCCCCGGCAGCCACGGATCGGACTGATCGCCGTCCGGGCCGACAGGCACCGCCGCGGCATCGCCCGGGCGCTGCTGGCCCATGCGCTGGGTGCGCTGCACCGCTCCGGGACCACAGCGGCATGGGCCGAGGTGGACGAGTCCAACGCGGCGGCCACCGCCCTGTTCGAGAGCGTTGGCGCCCGGCGCACGGACAGCACCCTGGAGCTCGTCCGCCGGCACGGCACCGCGCGCGAACGCGCACCGCAAGCCTGTCCGACCCAACACACCGTCACAGAACGGGAGATGTGAGAGACCATGACAAAAGCAGCAGGGGGCGTGGAAGTCGAAGGCACCGTCGTCGAGTGCCTGCGCAATGCCACCTTCAAGGTGGAGCTCCAGAACGGGCACACGGTGCTCGCCCACATCAGCGGCAAGATCCGGAAGAACTACATCAAGATCCTGCCGTACGACCGGGTGCTCGTGGAACTCAGCCCGTACGACCTCACCCGCGGCCGGATCCGCTACCGGTACCGGGCGTAGCGGTCGTTGGCGGTCCGCCCGGGCGAGCGATCGCTGGATTCCGCCGCCGTGCGAGCCTCGGATCCTGCCTCCATGCTGGAGGTGAGGGGGGTGTGACAACGGAGGAAGTGGTGAGCATGCGGACCGTTGTCGACCTCACGCGCTGTCAGGGGTACGCACAGTGTGTGTTCCTCGCGCCCGACGTGTTCGAGCTGCACGGCGAGGAAGGACTGCTGTACGCCACAGCCGTGCCCGAGGACCAGGTGGAACGCGTACGCCAGGCCGCGGCGGCGTGCCCGGTGCAGGCGATCCTCCTCGGCGAAGAGGTGAGCACCGGTGCGCGATGATCTGAAAGACGGCCGTGTCGTCATCGTCGGTGCGTCGCTGGCCGGGCTGAGGGCCGCCGAGGCGCTGCGCGAGGAGGGCTTCACCGGGTCACTGACCGTGGTCGGGGACGAGCCCCATGCCCCCTACGACCGGCCGCCGCTGTCCAAGCAGGTGCTGCTCGGGCGGGCGACCGCGGACACCACCGAGCTGCCGCAGCGCCGCGACCCGGACGCCGACTGGCGGCTGGGCGTACGCGCCACCGGTGTGGACCTGCTGGCGAGGCGGGTGCTGCTGGACGGCGGGGAGTCGCTGCCGTACGACCGGCTGCTGATCGCCACCGGCACCCGGGCCCGGCCCTGGCCCGCCCCGGAGGAAGCCGCCCTGGACGGGGTGTTCACCCTGCGCACACGCGAGGACGGTGCCGGGCTGGCCGAGCGGTTGGACGCGGGGCCGGAGCGGGTGCTGGTGATCGGCGGCGGCTTCACCGGCTCCGAGATCGCCTCGGCCTGCCGCGAACGGGACCTGAACGTCACGGTCGCCGAACGCGGGCCCGCACCGCTGGTGGGTGCCCTGGGCGGCACCCTGTCGAAGCTCGCGGCGGTCATGCAGCGCAACCACGGCGTGGACCTGCGCACCGGGGTGACGGTCACCGCCCTGCGCGGGAACGGAAGCTTCACCGGCGCGGAGCTGTCCGACGGCAGCCGTGTGGAGGCGGACGTGTGCGTCGTGGCACTGGGTGCCATCCGCAACGTGGAGTGGCTTGCCGACTCCGGGCTGGCGGCGGGGCCGCGCGGGATCGCCTGCGACGCCGGGTGCCGCGCCTTCAACATGTACGGGATCGTCACCGACGACGTCTACGTGGCCGGCGACGTCTCCCGCTTCCCGCACCCGCTCTTCGGCTACCAGATGCTGTCGTTGGAACACTGGGGCAACGCGGTCGAACAGGCCGAGGTGGCGGCCCACAACATGGTCAACCCGGGGCCGCTGCAGCGCCCGCACCTGGCCATCCCGGTCTTCTGGTCGACCCAGTTCGGGCTCAACATCAAGTCGGTGGGCGTGCCCACCTACTCGGACCACGTGGTCATCGCCCAGGGCTCGTTGGAGGCGCGCCGTCTTGCCATGGTCTACGGCTACAAGGGGCGGGTCACCGCCGCCGTCACCGTGGACATGGCCAAGTCGATCGACTACTACCGGCACTTGATCGAGACGGCCGCACCGTTCCCGCCCCCGCCCGGCGCGCAGGACCGGGCGATCGCGGCCGACGTCACGATTCCGTCCGACGTACCGGATCCGTCGGTGCTGTCGCACGGACCGACCGTCGCGCTCACGGGTCACCTCCCCGACCGCCGGCTGACGGTTGTGTGACCCACCGGCCGGTCCATGTCCACCACGAGGAGCCGTCATGGACACCGACACCTTGTTCGCACGGATCACCGACTACGCGAGCCGCCCCGACCCCTATCCGTTGTACGCGGAACTCCGCGCGGCCGGCCCGGTGGTGCGGCAGGCCGGCGACACCTGTCTGATCGGCGGCTACCACGAGATCGCCGCTCTGCTCCACGACCCACGCATGAGCGCCGATCCCCGTACCCGCGGCGAAGGAACCGCCAGGCTGCCCTTCCTGCGGCTCGACGACCCCGAACACCACAGACAGCGCACCCTGGCCATGCGGCCGTTCGGTCCCCCGCACAGCCCGCACCGCGTCGACGGCATGCGGGACGAGATCCACGGGATCACCCGGGAACTGCTCGCGTCCTTCGAGTCGGGGCGGCGGATCGACATCGTCGACGACTTCGCCTACCCGCTGCCCGTCACCGTGATCTGCCGCCTGCTGGGCGTGCCGCGCGAGGACGAGCCACTGTTCCGTGCCTGGTCCGACGCCATCGTCGCATCCGCCGACGTCAGGCCGGACGAGGACGCCACGCAGACCGACAAGGCGGGCGAGCAGGCGCGCATGGAGATGGGCGGGTACCTGCTGAACCTCGCCGAACAGCGCCGTGGCCATCCGAGCGACGACATGCTCTCCGCGTTCGTCAACGAGCCGGACCCGGCCCTGCGGCTCACCCAGGAGGAACTCGCGGAAACCGCCGTACTGCTCCTGATCGCCGGACACGAGACAACGGTCAACCTGATCACCAACGGCGTGCTCACCCTGTTGCGCCGGCCGGAACAACTCGACCACCTGCGCCGCGAACCCGAGCTGATGCCGCGAGCGGTGGAGGAACTGCTGCGCTTCGAACCACCGGTCCACATGCGCGAGCGCATCCCCCACGCCGACATCGACGTCGCCGGCACCACCATCCCCCGAGGCACCTCGGTGATCCTCGTACTCGGCTCGGGCAACCGCGATCCCAAACGGTTCCACGAGCCCGACCGTTTCGACCCCACCCGCACCGACAACCAGCACCTCGGCTTCGGCAGTGGCATCCACCTGTGCTACGGCGCACCCCTCGCCCGCCTCGAGGCCCAGGCCGCACTCGGCGCGCTGCTCCCCCACCTCGGCACCGCCCGCCTCGCCCAGGACCCGCCCCCCTACCGGCAGAACGCCATGCTCCGCGGCCCCCGCCACCTGCCCCTAGACCTGTGACCGGCGCTCATCCGCGGGCACGATTCTCCGCGATCGCCAATGCGGCAGCCATGATGGTCAGTTGGGGGTTCACCTGCGGACAGCTGGGAAGCACCGAGGCGTCCGCGACCAGCACACCGTGTACGCCGCGGAGCCGGCCCTCCGGGTCGGCCGGGAAGCGCTGCGGGTCGGCGCCGGCGGCGACCGTGCCGGTGGGGTGGTAGGCCGACAGGTGCAGATGCCGTGCGCCGGTGCCGGCGAGCACGGTGCGCAGTTCCGCGAGGCTGCGCACCCGGGGTGTGTGCGGGATACCGGTGAGTACTTCCTCCGCGCCGGCGGCGAACAGCAGCTCGCCCATCGCGCTCAGCGCCCGGAGCAGACGGCCCGCGTCGCGACGGTCCAGGTCATAGCGGATCAGCGTGCGGTCGTGGCCCAGGACACGGCCGGAGGGGCGGTCGGCGATCATCGCGCCGAGCGTGGCGAGCCGGTCCGCGCTCTCGAGTTCCCGGCGCAGCTCCCCGCCCACTCCGGGGAGGACGAAGGAACCCATGCCGGGCGGGGTGGCGGTGGCCTCGATGAGGATGCCCTCGGCGTGGTGTTCCTCCACGCCGACGCTCTGCAGCACCCCCTCCCAGGCCGTGACGGGCTCGGCGAACCGGCCGGCGACACTCGTGGCCGGGTGGATGCTGAGGTTGCGACCGACGCGGTGGTGCCCACCGAGGCCCGAGCGGCGAAGGAGTTGCGGGCTCTGCAGCGCGCCCGCCGCGACCACGACGAGCGGCGCGAGGATCTCGAACCCGCGGTCGCTCCCCCGTCGTACGCGCACTCCCGCCGCGCGCGGGCCTCCGGGCCGGTCCGGGTCGACGAGGATGCGCTCGACGCGTGCGCCGGTGACGATGCGGGCCCCGGCGGTGCAGGCGTCGGGCAGTACGGAGAGCTGCACGCTCTGTTTGGCGCCGGTCGGGCAGCCCACGACGCACTGGCAGGATCCCTGGCAGCCAGGTGCGTTGCGGCGCAGGGGCGCGGCCCGCCAGCCGAGTGCGCGGGCTCCGGCGAGCGCGACGCGGCCGTTGGCACCGAGGACGTCGAGGGGCTGGGTGGCCACCTGGAGGCTGCGTTCGGCCTCTCCGAGATGCCGGTCGAAGCCGTCGGCGAGCGTGAGTCCGAAGTGTTCGCTCCAACGGTCCAGTACGTGCTGCGGAGTGCGGTAACACGTGCCGGAGTTGACGATCGTGGTGCCGCCGACGGCCCGGCCCACGGGCAGCAGCAGCGGTGGACTGCCCACGGCGAAGGTCGCTCCGCCGTCCCGGTAGAGGTCGGGGAAGCGGTCCAGGGGCGCGCGTCTGCCGAACGACTCGGTGGTGTGGTGCTCGCCCTCTTCGAGGACCACGACCCGGAGCCCGGCCCTGGACAGGGTCCGCGCGGCCATCGCCCCACCCGCCCCGGAACCGATGACCACCGCGTCGGCGGTCGAGCGGGCCGGCCAGTCGGGTGCGGGCGTCAGGTCGAGCGGGGGGTCCTGGCGCGTGGGACCAGGCGGCGCAGCGGCCGCGTCCAGCATGCGTTCCGTGCCGGCGGACATGAGGACGGGCACCTTGAGGAGGTCCAGGAACGGGAGGAGCGCGGGGCGTGCGGCCAGGCCGGCCAGCACCGAATCCCGTTGCCGGGGGTCGAGTCCGGACAGGGTGCGTCCCGTGCGGGCCACGGCGTATGCGTCCACACCCTTGGCCATGGCCCGCACGCCGGCTCGCGCGGCAAGCGGCATCGAGGACAGGACGGCCTCCAGCCGGGAGGGGACCCTGCCGGGCCACTCGCTCGTCCCGTCGTCCGCGAGGAGAGCGGCGACGAGCCCGGTGAGCGTCATCGGGTGCCCACCTCCGCGTGTGCCGTGCCGTCCAGCGTCCACTCCGCCTCGGTGCGCCAGCCGCCGAACCACCATCGGTCCAGCAGGATGTGCGCGTCGGCGCGTTCGCTGTTCCGGCAGGTCGCGTGCCGGCCGTCGGGGTCGGTGTAGTCGAGGGCGAGCGTGCGGTCCGCGGGCTGGGTGACCTGGACCCGGACACGGCGCAGGAGGGTGCGGCCGGTGACCGTCCACACGGGCAGCCCGATGTCGGCGCGGAAGCGGCCCACGCCGGCCCACCCGACGGCCGGCCGTTCCGCGCGGCGGGGCCAGCTGCGGCCGTGCCGGCGCAGCCGGAGGAAGACCAGGGGCGGCAGTCCGCGCAGGGCCGGGCGCATGGAGACGGCGGCGACGATCTCGAGGACGTCTCCGCCGCCGAGATCGGCGTGCAGCCAGGCCCAGCGGCGGGCGTTGCCGTGGCCGTAGATCCGGGCGGACGCGCCCGGGGCCGCGGTGAGGGTCAGTGTCGTGTCGTCATGGGTGAAGGTGCCGTCGTACAGGGCGCGTGCGGCGGGCAGCATGTGGGCGGCCGGCAGCAGAGAGCGACGCCAGGACCAGCGGGGAAAGGTGAACAGCGGCCCGCTGGTGGGCCGTTCGGCGAGATCCCAGCGCAGGGCACCCTCCTCCGCGGTTCCCGACAGCCGTCCGGGCCGGTACGTGACACCGTCGGAGCTGAAGCCGGGCTCGCGGGGCGCTGACGGAGCGGGGCCGAAGCGGGCGTGCCGCACGGGGCCGTCCTTCGGGAACACCGCGGCCCAGCCGTGGGCGTACGGCTCGGAACCGTCGGCCGGCGCGGTCAGTTCGTGGTGCAGCCACAGTCCGCTGCCGGTGTCCGGATCCGTGACGGTGGTGTACCAGACCTCGGTACGGCCGGGCTCGCCGCGCCAGCGGGACGCGAGGAACGCGTCCGGTCTGTCCCGGCGTGGGAAGCGGAAACTCATGAGGAACGGCAGGAGTTGTGTGGCGAGCGGGAAGCGAAGGGTGCCGGTGCCCTTGCGTGTGCCGTCCTCGTAGAGGGTGTAGGGGAGCACGGTCATCGAGGCCACGGGCCTGCGCGGGGTGACGGACTTCCAGCCGTCGAGGACGAGCCGGCGGCCGTCGGCGGTGAAGGAGACGCGGTACCGGATACGCCGTCGCGCCAGGGGTGATATCTCCAACTCGCCCTCGGCGTCCGGGTCGTCCGTCCAGCCGGCGATCCGGATACGGCCGCGGGCGGAGGCCCGGGTGGTGCCGGACAACCGCAGGACGTGGTTCGCCGCGACCTTCAGCTCGAGGCGGACACGCCGGATGCGCTGCTCGCCGTCGAGGCGGAGCGTGCCGAGCATCGTCTCGTCGAAGACGGTGCCGCGGGCGGACGGTCGGCTGTCGTCCAGGGTCGCGTGCGGGGTCGTGTCCGCGTTCATGCGAGGCCTTCCAGCATGATCCGTTCGGTCACGGTCAAGTAGTGCTCGGCCGCCCGCCGCGCACCGGCCTCGTCCCCGGCCTCGACCGCGTCGATCACCGGTTCCAGGCGTCCCCGGGCCGCCACGGCGTCGGTGAACGGTCCCCTGAGCGCGGACCGCACCGGCAGATAGGCGTTGAAGAGGGTGTTGGTCAGCAGGACGTAGACGCGGTTGCCGGTGGCGCGGGCCAGGGCTCGGTGCACATCCACGTCCGCGAGCTGGACCGCGTCGGCGTCCGCCGCTACGCCCACCGCCGTCAGCAGCGCGCGCAGCTCGGCTCGTTGCCGGTCGGTCGCCCGGACCGCGGCGCGTCCGGCGATCAACGCTCCGATGTGACGCCGCACCTCGAAGACCTCGCCGATCCAGTCGGGGCTGTGCCGTATGAGCATGGGCAGCAGGTCGGCACCGCCCAGGCGCAGGTAGTCGCGCACACGTGTGCCGACGCCGTGCCGGGTCTCCAGCAGGCCGGCCTGCATGAGACGGCCGAACGCGTGCTTGAGAGTGGTCCGGGTGACGCCGTAGCCGTCGGCGAGAGTGCGTTCAGGCGGCAGGTAACTGCCCGCCGGGTGCCGTCCGGTGAGGATGTCCTCACGCAGTCGGCTCTCCAGTACGTCCACGATGGTCTCGCGGGGCAGGGCCTCCACACTGTCCTCCCAGTGGCTGAGTGGATGAGCCACTCAACCAACGCGTATCCGAAAAGTCAACGACTCGGACAGGCCCACGTCGGAGTAACACGCCTTTGTCGCAGGACGGTTGACGGGGCAGGCACGGGGTCGGCCGCCGGGGGGCCGCTCCCGACGTGGTGGCCGAGCCCGAGGCAGCGGATGCGGGTGCTCTGGGAGCCGAGGCGGGGCGTGCCGACGTCGCCGGCACCACCACAACCCTCCGGAAGGTGAATACCGGAGACGGATGAGTCCCGAGCAGCCGACGGCTGTTCGACCGGACTTCACCGCCAGTCACCTGAAGACCCCGCCGCGCCGCTCTAGCCTCCTACCTGCCCGAGCAGAGACGACCGCCTGAGCAGTAGACAACCCCCCGCGCTGTCCCAACCGCTCACACAGGAGGTCCACCGTGTCCTTGCTGTCCCGCACCAAGCGCTCGCGCCGGGCGCTCTCCCTGGCCACCGCCCTCCCCGCCGCCCTGGTGGGGGTATGGGTCGCCGCCCCGGCCGCGCAGGCCGCCGCTCTTCCCGCCCCCGACCACGTCGTCGTGGTGGTGTTCGAGAACCACTCCTACGAACAGGTCATCGGCAGCACGAGCGCCCCGTACCTGAACAACACCCTGAAGGCCGGCGGCGGCAACCTCACCAACTCGTTCGCCATCACCCACCCCAGCCAGCCGAACTACCTGGACCTGTTCTCCGGCAACAACCAGGGCATCACCAACGACAACTGCTACACGCCGCAGTTCAGCAGCGCCGCGAACCTCGGCTCCGAGCTCATCGGCGCCGGCCGGACCTGGGGCAGCTACAACGAGGGCCTGCCCTCCGAGGGCTCCACGGTGTGCACCAACTCAGCGACCAAGTACGCCCGTAAGCACAACCCGTGGTTCGCCTTCAGCAACGTTCCGCTGAACACGGCGCACACGTTCGCGCAGTTCCCGACGGACTACACGACCCTGCCGAAGGTGTCGTTCGTCACCCCGAACCTGTGCAACGACATGCACGACTGCTCCATCGCCACGGGCGACACCTGGCTCAAGAACAACCTCAGCGCCTACGCCACCTGGGCCCAGACGCACAACAGCATCCTGGCCGTCACCTTCGACGAGGACGACAGTTCGCACAGCAACCACATCGCCACCGTGTTCTACGGGGCGCACGTCGCGCCGGGCAGCACCACCTCGACGCACTACAACCACTACGACACGCTGCGCACCCTTGAGGACCTGGCAGGGCTGACGACCCACGCCGGAGCCGCGGCCGGCGCCTCCGACATCACCGGCATCTGGAACTGACCCCCGGGGCAGGTTCCGCACCCGCCGACCCGCACCGGTGAAACGACACCAAGGCCGCCGCCTCCCAGGAGGCGGCGGTCCTGTTCGGTGCGTCGCTGCGTCTGTACGTCCGTACGTCCGTACGTCAGAGGACGTTGACCGCGCTCCAGGCCGCGGCCACGGTGGCGTACTCGGGGCTGGTGGCGCCGTAGAGGTCCTTCGCCGCGTTCAGGGTCGCGGTGCGGGCGCCCTTGTAGTCCGTGGTGGAGGTCATGTACACCGTCAGCGCCCGGTACCAGATGGCGGAGGCCTTCTGGTTGCCGATGCCGGTGACGGTGGAGCCGTTGCAGGTGGGGCTGTTGTAGGAGACGCCGTTGATGGGCTTGGCGCCGCTGCCCTCGCTCGCGAGGTAGAACCAGTGGTTGCCGACGCCCGAGGAGTAGTGCACGTCCAGCCGGCCGACCGACTTGGACCAGCAGTCGGCCGAGCGGCCGTCCAGGGACGGCTTGTCGAAGCGCCGCAGCCACGGCGGGGTGGACTGGTCGCTGAAGAGGTAGTCGGGAGTGTCGACCGGGTTGTCGGCGTACCACTCGACCATCGTGCCGAGGATGTCGCTGGTGGACTCGTTCAGGCCGCCGGACTCACCGCTGTAGCGCAGGTTGGCGGTGGCCGAGGTGACGCCGTGGGTCATCTCGTGCCCCATGGTGTCGAGGTCGACCTGCTCGGGGTCGGTGGTGCCGTTGCCGTCGGACGAGTTCGAAGAGGGCGGAGACCAGCAGGGGCACCAGGGGGCCGGCGGTTCCGCCCACCCTCAGCGGCGCTGCGGCCTGCCTGTCCTCCTCGGCCGCCGAGCGCGCGTACTCGCGCAGCCGGTCGAAGCCGACGACGAGGTCCCGCGCGCAGCGCAGGACGTACTGCCCCCGCTCGTTCGGCGCCACCCCGTCGGCACTTCGGATGAACAGCGGGCCGCCCAGCTCGTGTTCGGTGCGCTTCAGCTGAGCGCTCGTGGCCGGCTGGGAGAGCTGCAGCCGTGCGGCGGCCCTGCGGATACTGCCCGCCTCGGCGACAGTGAGCAGGACCCGGAGGTGCCGGAACTCGAGGTGCATGAACATTCCCCGCTCAGCGCGAGGGCCCCTGCACCCCCGTGACCACCAGAACCACTTGCCCGACGGCAGGGTGACCAAGAGTCCGGCGTACCCGAGGGGGAGACAAGCACAGGACGGTAAAACCTACGTGCGATCGCTACGGCGGTTTCACCGGCATCGGGCTGCCCGCCTCGGGCCCACCGGGCCAAGGGCTCGGGTCCATGACCACGAGCCGGAGTTGCGGCGTGGATCGGGCCCCTGCAGGCTTGCTCTGGCGAGCAGCCTCGAGCACGGTCACCACAGCCCGCCACCGGCGACAAGGACCACAGAACATGGGTGGAAAGCAGAGGACACTCGCCGTACTGACCGGAACCGCGCTGGCAGCCGGACTCACCAGCCCCGCCTTCGGTTCCGGCCCGGCTCACGCGTCGGCCGTGCCCACCGCGGCCACGAGGTCGGGGGCGTCGGTCGTGGAGTGGAACCGCGAGCTCATCACCATCCTCGGCGATCCGAAGGCGCAGTCGGCCACCGTCCAGCCCACGCGCAGCTTCGCTCTCCTCCAGGCCGCCGAGTACGACGCCGTGGTGTCGATCACCCGGACCGGCCCCGCCTACAAGTTCTCGGTGTCGGCGCCGCGAGGCGCCCGTGCGGATGCCGCAGCGGATCAGGCGGCCCACGATGTGCTGGTCGCCCTGTACCCGGCCGAGCGAGCGGGAGTGGACCGGCGACTGAGCAGCCAGTTGTCCGCGATTCCGGACGGCCCGGACAAGCAGGCGGGCACGGCTGTGGGGGCCGAGGTCGCCCGCCGGCTGATCAGCCTGCGGTCCGACGACGGGTCCTCATCCAGGGCGCCACGGTTCCGCGCCGGCGACAGGCCCGGTGACTACCGGCCCACCCCTCCCGACTTCCCGGCACCGGTGTTCACCGGCTGGGGCTCGGTCAAGCCGTTCGTGCTGACGAGCGGACACCAGTTCCGCCCGGCGGCGCCGCCGGCCGTGGGCAGCGCCGCGTATGCCACGGCCCTGAACGAGGTCAAGGGCCTCGGGAGCAGGTCCAGTACCACCCGCACCCCCGATCAGACCGCTGCCGCCAGGTTCTGGGCGGCGGCGCCCGTCTGGAACGTCTGGAACCAGATCGCGCAGAACCTCGTCACCTCCCAGAACGCGACTCTGGAGAAGGCGGTGAAGGTCTTCGCCCGGCTCGACCTGTCCCTGGCCGACACCACGATCGCGATGTACGACGCCAAGTACGCCTATCGCGTGTGGCGACCCGTAACCGCCATCCGGCTCGGCGGCACCCACTACAACCCGCGCATCGTCGGCGATCCCACCTGGACCCCCCTGCTGACGACCGCCCCGGATCCGTCCGATCCCAGCGCTCACGCCGCTCTCAGCCAGGCGGCGGCAACGACGCTCACCGGCTTCTACGGTGCACGGCATCGTCTCTCGGTGACGTCGAAGGGCATCACCCGCACCTTCGCCGGCTTCCAGGGCGCCGCCGCCGAAGCCTGGCTCAGCCGGATCTGGGCCGGCCAGCACACCTCCCTCGACAACCGCTCCGGCCGGCAACTCGGGTCCCAGGTGGCCGGCTTCGTGGCAGGTCGGCTCTGACGGACCGCCGTTCCACCGGCCGCTCGCAACGCGGCAGCGGTCCTCCGGGATGCACCATTGCGCAGGCCTGCCTACCCTGGTGCCGAGGCAGGCAACGTCCGCCGTGTCGACGACCTGGCGGAGGGCGGAATCAGCGGTGTGACGGTTCCGGAGCTCAGGTGAGGGAGGAAACCGGTGCCGTTCATGCCGGGACCTGACAGGATCCCCCCATGGAGATCCGCCGCATCACTCGGGCCGAGGCTGTCCAGGACGCCGGGCATCTCTTCGATGTGTCCCCTCTGCCGGAGGCGACGGAGAGGTTTCTGGCGGACGAGCGCCACCACCTCCTGATCGCCTATGTCGATGACGCCCCAGCAGGGATGGTCACCGGCGTCGAGATGACACACCCGGACAAGGGCACCGAGATGTTCCTGTACGAGCTGGGTGTGGACGAGCCGTTCCGCGGGCGCGGTGTCGGCCGGGCCCTGGCTTCGGCGCTTGCAGACCTGGCGCGCGAACGCAACTGCTACGGCATGTGGGTGATCACGGACGAGGACAACGTGGCGGCACGGGCGACTTACCGTCGTGCCGGAGGCGTGCCGGAAGACAAGCAAGTGGTGCTCGTCTGGACCTTCGACCAGGCGTAGATCCACAGAGTGGAGCGACCTGCCGCACAAGGCAGTTGTGCCGCACGCTTCCCGGCCGATGCGAAGGCGCCACGCTCACTTGAGGATTTCCAGCAGCCGGTCCGCCAGAATCCCGGCAGAATGGGGGTTCTGGCCGGTGATGAGGTTGCGGTCCTCCACCATGTACGGTTCCCAGATCGGACCGCGGCTGAAGTCGACGCCGACCTTGTCCTTCAGCTCGGTCTCCAACAGCCACGGTGCCCTGGAGGCCAGTCCGACGGCCTCCTCCTCCTCGTCGGTGAAACACGTGACCCTGTAGCCCTTGAAGGGCGACTCGCCATGGATCCTGGTGGCCAGGATGGCGGAGGGGGCGTGGCACACGATCGCCAGTGGCTTGCCCGAGGCGAGCTGCGCCGTCAGCAGCCGGCCGGCATCGGCGTCGAACGCCAGATCTGCCATCGGACCGTGCCCGCCGGGCAGGTACACCGCGTCGTAGTCCTCCAGGCGGATGTCCGACAACTTGAGAGGTCGCCGCATCACCTCCGCGGAGCGGATGATGGCCTCGAGTTCGAGAGCGCCCTCCTCACCGCCCGCCATCGACGGGCGCAGGCTCATCATGTCCACGTTCGGGGTCACACCGCCGGGTGTCCCGACCACGACCTCGTGGCCGGCTTCTGTGATCTTCTTGTACGGCATGGCGAATTCTTCGGCCCAGTAGCCGGTCGCGTATCTGGTGCCGTCCTTGAGCACCCAGTACGTCGCCCCAGTCACTATGAAAAGTACTCTCGCCATCACGCTCAGCCTCCTCGTCCCGCTCGGCACGTTGAGGAATTCGACCGTTTTCCAGCCTAGGCACGAAGCCGGCCGCCTGCTCTTGGACGACCAGTCGATCAGGCCTCCCTGGCGCAGCAACCGCCTCCGTCGGCGGTGCCCGAGAACGCGTCGAGACGGCAGAAGCAGGACGCCTCGACCGGCACGTCCGCCATCGCGGTGGCGATCTTCAACTTCTGGGCCACGATCTGCGCCTCTCCCTCCTTGCCCAGCCGGACCAGACACTCGTGCAGCCCGTGCAGGGTCCAGACGTTGTCAGGGTGCTGCAGGGCGCGTGGAAGGGTGTCGTCGAGCCCCAGGTCGGCCCGGTAGACCGCCTCGGCCTCCGCGACGCGCCCCTGTTCCAGCAGCAGGGCGCCGTACGCGTGCCGGGTGGGCTGCATCCATCCCCACGGCTCGTCGTAGGGAAGGTTGTCATCCAATTCGATGGACCGCTGCAGCGCGGCGAAGGCGGCGTCATGGTCGCCCTTGCGGTAGGCGAGTTCACCGTCGAGCATCGCCGCCGCGATCGCCAGGATGTCGGCACAGGTGTTGTTGAACAGCATGCGCGTCTCCGGCACCCGGGCGACCGCCGCACCGAACAGCCGTCGTTCGGCCTCGGCCTCGGCGATGCGCGCGGTGGCCGCGAGCGCGACGCCCCGGGCGTAGTGCAGCATCGCCGTGCTCACGCTGTAGAGCTCGGGGTCGGCGGGCACCGGCAGCCGCAGGATGTCGCTCCAGCGGCCGAAGCGGATCAGTACATGGACCCGCATGGCGAGGAAGCCCTCCAGCCAGTCGGCCATGGGCGGGCTCTGCACGCGCAGCAGTTCCTCGGGGATGGACGCCTCCAACTGGGCAGCGGCCTCCAGAGCGGTCCGGGACAGGCCGAGGAACATCGCGCCGTAGATTTTGAAGTGGTGGTTGTGCGACCGGTACAGCGTGTAGAAGTTCATGGCCCCGGCCCGCGCGTGGAACTTCTCGTCGGCGACGATCGCGTCGTCGTTGTCCGACACCACTCGACGGTAGTCGCCGCAGAGCACCTCGATGTGTGACGGCATGTGCCGCAGGTGGCCGGCGTCGGGCACCAGGCCTCGCAGCCGGTCGGCGACGGGCAGGGCGGCCTCGGGTGTCGGGGACATCTCCATCAGGTGGATGTACATGTGCAGGATGCCGAGGTGTCCGGCCCCGACGTCGGTTCCGATCGCCCGGTCCAGGACGGCCTTGGCCTTGAGCGTGCGGGCGCCTTCGGCCGGCTCACCGGTCCGCAGGTTCCACAGCCGCCAAGGAGTGAGGTTCATCAGCGCGTCGGCGTAGAGGGTGGCGATGTCGGGGTCGTCCGGGGCGAGTTCGTGGACGGAGCGCATGCTGTCGGCGTACGGCGCGTTCCACACGGAGCAGTCGTCCACGGCCCTTGTCTGCGGATAGCGGGCACGCAACGCGCCGATCAGGGCTCGTTCGACGGGCGTGGCACCTGCTTCGGCCCTCTCGTGGGCGAGTTCCACGGCGGCGTGGGCGCGTTCGACGGTGCGCGCGAGGTCCTGCTCGTCGAAGAACTCCCACGGCTTGTTGTAGTTGGGGCCGAGGGCGTACGCGATGCCCCAGTAGGCCATGGCACAGCCGGGGTCGGCCGCCGCGGCGGCTTCGAAGCAGGAGACGGCCTCCTCGTGGTGGAAGGCGTACGTCCAGACCAGTCCGCGGTCGAACCAGAGTTGCGCCTCGGGCGAGGAAGTCGTCACGGGGCGGCTGTACGTGCCGAGGTCGTAGTAGTCCATGCACCGTCCCTCACCACCCGACCACCGAGGCGCCGGGAACCGATCGCGCTTGTGCCGCAAAGGATGCGTTGAGCAGCGTAGTGGGCGAAGTCGACATGCTGGGTGGCAAGCCGGGAGTTCTGAACAGCGGTCCGGCCCGGCACGTGACGTGCCGGGCCGGGCCGCACGGAGCGGTCGCGAAGACCCGCGGTCACTCGGACGAGGTGAACTCGGACGAGGTGAACGGCGTCGTTCTCATACCCCGGCCGGCGTGCGCGGACCGGGGACGTTGCGGAAGCGGAACGGCTCCGGGTCGCGGCCGGCCTGGATGAACCAGCATTCCCCGGTACCGTCGCCCGTGACGATCCGCAGCACCGTGTCCGCCACGACCTGGGCCGGGATGATCGGCAGCCTCTGCTCGGAGAGCATGTCGCGCAGCGGATCGATGATCCGTGACTCGGCGAAACCCGGGCACACGGCGTTGAAGCGCACGTTCTCCGGCGCGAGAGCCGGCCCCAGGGAGCGGGCGAGACCTACGACCGCATGCTTGTTGGCCGCGTACAGAGGATCAAGCGGTACGGCCGCCAGGCCGGCCAGGGAAGCGGTCGCCACGATCACCCCGCCGCCGCGGGCCCGCATCGCCGGCAGCAACGCATGGGTGCCGAAGACCACGCCGTCGAGGTTGGCCCCCATCGCGCGACGGTAGCGTGCCAGGTCGAAGTCCTCGGCGAGCCCGCAGCCGGTCGCCACCCCGGCGTTGAGCAACGCGATGTCGACACCGCCGCAGTGCTCCTGGGCGAAGTCCACCAGCGCACGGTTCGCGTCGGGGTCCGAGACGTCACACACACGGAAATGCCCGCCGACCATGTCGGCCACCTCCCGGCCGCCGCGCGCGTCGAGGTCCGCGACGACCACGTGTGCCCCCGCCTTCGCCAGCGCCAGTGCCGTCGCCCGGCCCAGTCCGGAGGCACCGCCGGTGACGACGGCCACCTTGCCCCGGAGCGCGGCGCCGTCCGTCGGTCCCGGCCGGGAGGCGGCGTCGCTCTCGACGGCGGTCATGACAGCTCCAGGACGAGCTTGCCGACGTTCTCCCCGCGGAACAGCATCTGCAACGTCTCCGGGAAGTCGTCCACGGTCCCCGTCACCACGTGTTCCTTGACCTTGATGCGGCCGGCTCCGATCCAGGCGGAGATGTCCTGCGCGGCCTGCGCGTAGCGCTGGGCGTAGTCGAACACGACGAAGCCCTCCATGCGGGCGCGACGCACCAGCAGCGAGAGGTAGTTGGAAGGGCCCTTGACCGGCGTGGTGTTGTTGTACTGACTGATCGCACCACAGACCACGACACGCGCGTGCATGGCCAGTCGCGTCAGGGCCGCGTCGAGGATGTCCCCTCCGACGTTGTCGAAGTAGACGTCGATGCCGTCAGGGGCGTGCCGCCGCAGCGCCTTCCTGACGTCCTCGGCGCGGTAGTCGATCACCGCGTCGAATCCGAGTTCGTCGCGGACCATGGCGCACTTCTCCGGCCCTCCGGCGATGCCGACGACCCGGCAGCCCTTGGCCTTCGCGATCTGGCCCGCGATGCTGCCGACCGCCCCTGCCGCCCCCGAGACCACGACGGTCTCGCCGTCCTTCAGCGCGCCGACGTCCAGCAGGCCGAAGTAGGCGGTCATGCCGGGCATGCCCAGCGCGCCGAGATACGTCGAGGGCGGGGCGAGGGAGGTGTCGATCTTCAGGGCGCCCCTGCCGTCGGAGACCACGTACTCCTGGACACCGAAGGTGCCGACCACGTGATCGCCCGGCTGGAAGTCGGGGTGCTCGGAGGCGGTGACCTCGATGACCGATCCGGCGCGCATCACCTCTCCGATGCCCACCGGAGGCAGGTAGGAGGGACGGTCGTCCAGCCAGCCCCGCATCGCCGGGTCCAGAGAGATGACGCGCGTCCGGCCCGCGAACCGGCCCGGACCCGGCTCGTCCACGGGCACTGAACCATGCTGCCAGTCCTCGGGTTTGACCTCACCCACGGGGCGGGCTGCCAGACGGATCTGGCGGTTGGTCGCAGACATCACGCCTCCTGTAGTTCACGACTCCACGGCAGCGTACCGACCGGTAGGTACGGAGGCGCGTGTGACGTTCGACACGCGCCGGGCGCAAACCGGCCGAGGCGGCGGCGCCCGCGACGGCCGTACCGACCCCGAAACGTGACCCACAGTGCCTTACCTGCATTCCAACCAGTCGGTAACGTGCGCCGCCACGCCCCCACAGCCCTCACCGGTCCGAGCCGTAGCGGAAGGCCATGCGATGACGTACGCCGACGAGAACAGGTACCCGCCGTCCGATACCGGATGGCCGCCGCCCCACGGCCGGCCCGGGCCGTACGGACACGGCACCCCGGGGTACGCGACGTACGGGCAAGCCCCTTGGAACGAGCCGTACGCGTACGAGACCCACCGGCCCGCTGCCGATCTCGCCGCCCTGCGCTCGGCGTATCGCCTGCTCCGCCGGATCTCCACCCTCACCGCGCTCGGCTCCTTCGTGGTGTATGTCGTGCTGTCCTGCTACGCACCCGCCCTGATGGGGGCCAGGATCGCCGGAGAGCTGAGCCTGGGGATGGCCCTGGGGGTGCTCCAGCTCGTCGTCACCTTCGCGGCGGTCTTCTGGTACGGACGCAGTGCACAACGCTCGGTGGATCCGCTGGCCCGCGCCGTCAGGGAGCAGGCGGTCCCCGCCGGCGGACACAGAGGGACGGCGAGATGAACGACTTCGGCACCGGCACGCAGGCCATCGTCCTGGTCCTGTTCACCGCACTGGTCACCATCACGCTGCTGATGTGCGTGATGGCGGGACCGGACCGCGACGACCTGACGAACTTCTACACCGGCTACCGCTCCCTCACCCCGCTCAAGAACGGTCTGGCGATCGCTGGCGACTACATCTCCGCGGCCACGGTGCTGAGCACCACCGGCATCATCGCGCTCGCCGGGTACGACGGTTACGTCCTCGCGGTCAGCACCGCCCTGTCCCTGGTGCTGCTGATGTTCCTGCTGGCCGAACCCCTGCGCAACGCGGGCCGGTTCACCATGGGCGACGTCCTGGCCCGCAACATGCCCGGAGGGGGCGTGCGTATCGCCGCCTGCGTGGTGACGCTGTCGGCGACCCTGCCCTTCCTGGTCGTCCAGCTCTCCGGTGCCGGGTCGCTGCTCACGTTCATCCTCGGCATCCCGCACCTGGCGGGCGCCAGGACGGCGTGCATCGTCATCGTCGGCAGCCTGATGATCCTTTACGCGGCGCTCGGCGGCATGAGGGGCACCGCGCTCATCCAGATGATCAAGATCGTGCTCCTGATCGGCACCAGCGTCGTCGTCGCCGTTCTCGTACTGAACCGCTTCGACTGGAACCCCGGCGACGTCCTCAGGGCGGCCGAACACGGCAGCGGCGCGGGCCCCGCCTACCTGCAACAGGGACTTCAGTTGGGCACGTCGGCCGTCGACCGGCTGGACTTCGTCAGTCTGCAGATCACGGTGGTTCTCGGCGTGGCCTGCCTGCCCCACATCACGATGCGTCTGTACTCCGCGAAGGACGCACCGGCCGTGCGGCGCTCCATGTCGTGGGCGGTGGGCACGGTCACCACGTTCTGCCTGCTCGTGATCATCGTGGGCACGGGGGCGGCGGCGCTGGTGGGGTCGCGGTACATCACCGCGACCGACCCGCAGGGCAGAACGTCGGTGCTGATGCTCTCGCAGATGCTGGGCGGCGCCCCCGCCTCCGCGGGTTCGACGATCCTCTACTCGGCCGTGGCGGGCATGGTGTTCATCACCCTGCTCTCGTCGGTCGCGGGGATGACCCTGGCCGCGGCCTCGTCGCTCGCCCACGACCTGTTCGCCCACGCGGCACGGCGGGGACGGGCCGAGCCGCGTACGGAGATGACGGTGGCGGCGTGGACGAGCGTGGCCGTGGGAGTCGTGGCCATCGGGCTCTCCACCCTGGTCCAGAACTGGAACGTCGGCGTGCTGACCACGCTGGCCATCTGCATCGGGGCCTCGGCGGTCGCACCCGCGCTCACCTACTCTCTGTTCTGGCGGGGATTCACGCGCACCGGCCTGCTGGCCGCCCTCTACGGCGGCGCGGCCTGCGCGCTGGTGCTCATGATCTTCTCCAAGGCCGTTTCGGGCACACCGTCCGCCGTCTTCCCGCACGCCGATTTCGACCTGTTCCCCATGCAGTCCACCGGGCTGGTATCCGTCCCCTTCGGTTACCTCGCGGGGTGGCTGGGCAGCCGGCTGGACCACCGGCGCCGCACCGCCGCCGGCGTCGAGAGCCGGCGGCTGTACGAGGAGAGCGAGGCACGGCTGCTCGCCGCGGCCGAGTGACCACGTCGGCGCGGGCGGGCTGCACGCACGGGCACGGTGCCGCCACTGCAGTCCGCCCAGCCTTCCCCTAAGGGATTCCGTCATGGGCAGGTCCTGCCCGGCCTCGCGACGCCCTCCCCAGTTCGCGTGCCGCCAGGGCCCAGCCGAGCTCGACCGCGGTGTCCGGAGCGTCCAGGCTGGTGCCGGTCAGCTCCTCGAAACGGCGCAGCCGGTAGCGGACGGTGTTGACGTGGACGTGCGCGCCGCGGGCGACTTCACGGACACGCCGTCCCCCCTCCAGGTATGCCCGCACCGACTCCTCGATGAGCGCGCCGAACTCGCCTTCCGCCTCCAGCGGGCGCAGGTAGCGGTCGAGCAGCAACTCGGCGAGTTCCGGTTCGGCGACGACCGCCACCCGCCAGGACAGGTCGCTCAAGTCGTACACACCGCGCAGGCCGTAGGCCCGGGCGGCCGCCAGCATCCTGCCGGCGGCACGGAAGGAGCGGTGCACCGCATCCAGGTCCGTCGGCGGGCCCAGCCCCGCCGTCACCTCGAGGTCACCGGTCTCCGGCTTTGCCTCGACGAGTCCTACGACGGCCTCGTCCAGCACGGTGAGCAGCGCGGCTCGGCCGTTCCTGCGACCGTGGGCCTCCAGGGAGCGCTCCAGCGCGTCCGGGCCGACGTCGCCGTCCGGGAGGGCTCTGACGGCCCGGTACCGCCGCAACGGGTCCAGTCCGTAGATCGCCGCACCGCTGTGGATCTCCGCGGCGCTCAGCGTCCCGTACAGCAGTCCGCGCAGGAAGTCGGCGCGGCGGCGGGCGTCGAACACGGCGGCGGCGACCTCCGCCTGCCGGTGCACCGCGGCGATCCGCAGGCTCGCGACGTCCGCGAGCTCCCACAGGCACCTGGTGCGGTCGACGATGAGGCCGGGGTCCAGCCCGTGTCCGGTCGCCTCGGCGATGAACAGGTCCCGGATCGCGCTCAGCGCCCGGCGGAAGGCGCGCAGCCCATCGCCGAGCGGCACGCCTCGGGCGACCCGGTCCCGGGCCACGTCGGCCTCGCCGAAGTCCTCCGGCGCGGGCACCGTCCCCTTCCGTACCACCGAGAGGGCCCGCTGGACGTGCAGGTGCCAGATCTGGTCCAGGAGTTCCCGCGGGACCGCGCGGTAGGACGGGATCTGCTCCACCAGGTCCGCGTGCAACCGCCCGCCCAGGGGCCCCTGTTGCGCGGCCATCGCGCCGATGACCCGCTCGAGGGGCGCCGTCGTGTCCGCCTGTCCGGGCATGGACCTCACCTCTGCCCCTCCGGTACCGACCGTTGTGCGACTGAACAATATGCCGACCTCCGTCCTTGGCCGGCGAGCCGTCGACAACCCCCCACCTCCGCAAGCACAGTGACACGGCGGCGAAAGGAACGCCTCGGCGCACATGACGCAGGCCGCCGGCCGACCGTGCCCCGACCCGGCCTCGTGCCACCCGCCCCACCCTGACGATCAGTGCGGAGACCGCCATGACCGACGAGCACCATCACCGACCCCACCGCCCCGCCGCCGGCACCGGACCACGGCTCGCACCGCTGGCCGAGGACGCCATGGACCCGCACACCCGGGAGCTGCTCGCCCCGATTCCCCGGGACGCCGACGGCCGCGTCGCCAACGTCTTCACCACCTTGGTGCGGCACCCCGGCCTCTTCGAGCGCTTCCTGCCGTTCGGCAGCCATCTGCTGCGCGACGGCCGGCTCCCGGCCCGCACCCGGGAACTGCTGATCCTGCGGACCGCGTACAACACCCGGGCCGGTTACGAGTGGGGGCGGCATGTACCGCTGGCCAGGGAGGCCGGGGTCACCGACGAGGAGATCCGGCGGGTCGGCGCGGGCCCGGACGCCCAGGGTTGGGCGCCGGCCGACGCCCGCCTGCTGCGTGCCGCCGACGAACTGCACCGTGACGCACGCCTGTCCGCGGCCACCTGGACCGCGCTCGCCGCCGACCACGACGAGGCACAGCTGATCGAGATCACCCTGCTCGTCGGCCAGTACCACATGGTGGCGTTCTTCCTGAACTCCGCCGGCACTCCGCTCGAGCCCGGCTACGCGACGGAAACCCTGCCCGCGCCCACCGGAGCCGGCGCGGACGTGACGGAAGGGACACCCGGACATGTCTGAGTCCCGGCACCCCGCGACCCACCCCGTCGGACTCCTGGCCGGCCGGAGCGTCCTGGTCGTCGGCGCGGGCACCCGTCCCAGCGACGATCCGGCGGCCCCGGTGGGCAACGGACGGGCGGTGGCCGTGCTCGCCGCCCGCGAGGGAGCGGCCGTGGCCTGCGCCGACGTCTCCCCCTCTGCGGCGGCGGCCACCGCAGCCCTGGTCGGCGAGACGGGCGCCCGTGGCCTGCCCGTGGTGGGTGACGCCACGGATCCCGCCCAGTCCTCGGCCATGGTCGCCGAGGCCGCCCGCGAACTCGGCTCGCTGGACGGGATGGTGGTCAACGTCGGCATCGGACTCGGTGCGGGCCTGGCGGACACCTCGCCGCAGGAGTGGGACCGCGTGCTCGCGGTCAACCTCAGCGCTCCCTTCCTCGCCGCCAAGTACGGGCTGCCCGCGATCGCCGACGGCGGATCGATCGTCTTCGTCGGTTCCGTGGCCGGGCTGCGCGCCTCCACCAACTCGCCCGCTTACGACAGTTCCAAGGCGGGCCTGTTCGGTCTCACCCGCCATGTCGCCAAGGAAGGCGCGCCGCGCGGGATCCGTGCCAACCTGGTCGTCCCGGGCCTGATCGACACCCCGATGGGCCGCGAGGCCTCGGCCCGGCGGGCGTCGCGTTCCACCTCCTTCACCCGCATACCGCTCGCGCGCCAAGGCACCGCGTGGGAGGTGGCCGAAGCCGTCGCCTTCCTGCTCTCCGACCGCGCCTCCTACATCACCGGGCAGAGCCTGGTGGTCGACGGAGGGCTGAGCACCGTCTGAGCCCAACGGCTGCCACCACTCGCCCCTGGTCAGCGGTGGCCGGGGAACCGCAGGGCGTTGGCCCAGAGCCGGGTGACCGTGGACACGAGCTCCTCGAAGTCGACCCGCGGGCCGTCCTCCTGCCGTTCCCCGAGCACGAAGGCGTTGTAGGCCATGACACTGACCATGCCCGACAGCGCACGGGAGGCCATCATCGGATCGACGCCACGATCGGCGACACCCCGCGCCTGGAGGTCGGCGATGCCGCGGGCGTTGCGGCGGATGAAGGCGTCGGCGCGCCGGCTCCGGAAGTCACGGAACTCCGGTTCCACCTGCGCGACCTGCTCAAGCAGTGCCATCAGTTTCGCGTTCCGTTTGTACGCCTCGAGATACGCCCGATTGCTCGCCTCGAGCACCGCACGGGGGTCGTCGGCATCCTGCACCCGGCCCATACCGGGGTGCATCATGTCCTCCTGCGCCTCCAGGAGGACGGCGGCCAGAACCTCTTCCTTGTTGGCGAAGTAGGTGTAGAAGGATCCCGCCGCGCACCGGGCCTCTTTGGTGATGTCGGTCAGGCGGGTGTCGAGGTAGCCGTCCCGTTCGAACACGGTGCGCGCGGCCTTCACGAGAGCGGCCCGGGTCCGCGCTCCCCGCTTCGTCGTGGGCGGCTCGCGAAGGTGCGAGAGGGGCGCCATGGGAGGTGCCTTCTCGCCGTCGGTCTCCTCGGGCGACGTGCTGTTCACCCCGGGAACTGTACTTGAATCCGACATCGTGGTCAGGGGCCCGAGACGCAGGGTCAGGAGGTGATCCCGAAGCGTTCGGCAAGTTGTCGGCGGGTGTCGGCGGCACTGGTGTGCAACACGCCCCCGATTCCGATCCGGGCCGCTCCGTCGAGGTTCTGCTGCAGATCGTCGATCATGACCGCCGCCCCGGGATCGACACCGAGGCGCTCACAGGCGATCGTGTAGATCCGCCGGGAGGGCTTGCGGATCCCCACCTCGGCGGAGATGACGACCACATCGGCGACGGCGGCGAGGTCGACGCCGTCGTAGGTTCCGGTGCCGAACGAGTTGGACACCAGCGCGACGGGACGGCCGGCGGCCCGGAGATCACCGAGCAGCGCGAGCATGTGCTCGTCGATCGTCACACCCGCCTGCATCCGGGCCGTGAGACCCTCGGCCGGTACGTCGGCGCCGTGGACACGGAGCCGTTCGGCGAATCCCCGCTCGAAGGTCTCCGTGTCGATGCGGCCGCACTCGTGGTCGGCCAGGAGGGTGCGTGACGGCTGGTCCCGGCCGAGAAGGTCCAGTACCAGACGCGGGTCGCCGCCGAGCGAGGCGCCGAAGTCGGTGAAAGCCTGCAGTACGGAGGACGTGATGACCCCGCCGAAGTCCACCAGGACCGCGGTTCGGGTCTGTTCCGCCATGTTCGACACGGTGTCCATGCCTCTCTCGTAGGTGACTTGCATCGGCGGGGACGCCCGGTTCAGGCGACCTCGAACAGTCCGGCCGCGCCCATTCCGCCGCCGACGCACATCGAGATCACCACGTACCGGACCCCGCGGCGCTTGCCCTCGATGAGGGCGTGTCCCACCAGACGGGCGCCGGTCATTCCGTACGGATGACCGACCGAGATCGCGCCGCCGTTGACGTTGAACCGCTCGGGGTCGATGTGCAGTTCGTCGCGGCAGTACAGCGCCTGGGAGGCGAACGCCTCGTTGAGTTCCCACAGGCCGATGTCGTCGATGGTGAGGTTGTGCTGCTTCAGCAGTTTCGGGATGGCGAACACCGGCCCGATCCCCATCTCGTCCGGTCCGCAGCCGGCGACGGTCATACCCCGGTAGACACCCAGCGGCTGAAGTCCGCGACGCTCCGCCTCCCCCGACTCCATCAGCACCGACGCCGAAGCCCCGTCCGACAACTGCGAGGAGTTGCCGGCCGTCACGCTGGAACGCGCGCTCACCTGACCGTCGGGCAGCACCGGCGCCAACCCGGCCAGGCCTTCGAGCGTCGTCGAGGCGCGGTTGCCCTCGTCCCGGGTCAGGGTGACCTCCTCGTCCCGCACCTCCCCGGACTGCTTGTCGAGCACCTTCTTGACGCTGTCGAGCGCGACGATCTCCCGGTCGAACCGGCCGGCCTCCTGCGCTGCCGCGGTGCGCTGCTGCGACACCAGCGCGAACTCGTCCTGGCGTTCGCGGCTCACGCCGTAGCGTTCGGCGACGATCTCCGCCGTCTGCAGCATCGGCATGTAGATGGCGGGCTTGTGCTCGGCCAGCCAGGGATCCGCCATGCGGTGGGTGTTCATGTGGTCGTTCTGCACCAGGGAGATCGACTCGACCCCGCCGCCGACGGCGATCTGCATGCCGTCCGCGACGATCTGCTTGGCGGCCGTCGCGATGGCCATCAGGCCCGACGAGCACTGCCGGTCGATCGACATCCCCGACACGGTGTCCGGAAGGCCGGCGCGGAGCGCGGCCTGACGCGCCACGTTGAAACCGGCGGACCCCTGCTGCACGGCGCAACCGAAGATCACGTCCTCGACCTCGCCGCCTTCGAGCCCCGCCCGCCGGACCGCGTGAGAAAGGGCGTGGGCGGCGAGTTCCTGCGCCTGGGTGTCGTTGAACGCGCCGCGGTAGGCCTTTCCGATCGGCGTCCGTGCCGTCGAAACGATGACTGCTTCTCTCATGTCGCCTCACTTCTTCCTGTGGGTCCGGTTCTCCGGGGAGCCTCGGGGCGGGAAGTCCGGCTGCGCCCGCCGGCCTGCAGACCTATATAGTTGAATCCGACGTCAGGTTCAATTAGATCAACGCCACCCGCTCGCGCCCTTGACAGCCCACCCTCCCGCCTGAAGGCTACCGACCAGTCGGTATGAGGAGGCGGAGGGTGACCGCGCTGAGCATTTCCACCGTCGCGGGCGTGTTCGACGCGATCGTGGCGGGTCCGCCCGAGGGCCGCCCGGTGCTGCTGCTGCACGGCTTCCCGCAGACGGGACTGGCGTGGCAGCGGCAGATCGAGGCGCTGGCCGCCGACGGCTACCGGGTGGTGGCGCCCGACCAGCGGGGATACTCCCCCGGTGCGCGTCCCCAGCGGCCCGAGGACTATCGCATCGGCCTTCTCGTCGACGACGTGGTCGCGATCACGGAAGAACTGGGCTGGGAGGCGTTCGACCTGGTCGGTCACGACTGGGGAGGCGCGGTGGCCTGGTGGACCGCTGACGCCCATCCCGGCCGGGTACGCACCCTGACCGTGGTGTCAACACCTCACCCCGGCGCCCTGGCCACCACCCTGCGCACCGACGAGGACCAGCGCAGACGCTCGCTCTACATGATCGACTGGCGCGAGACGCCCGCGACCGAAGAGCGCATGCTGGCCCACGACGCCCGGGAGCTCCGCGCCCTCTACGCCGGCAAGGTCCCGCAGGACAGTGCCGAGGCCTATGTACGGCACCTGTCCCGTCCAGGGGCCCTCACCGCTGCGCTGAACTGGTACCGCGCAGGCCGCCCCGAGGGCGCGATCGGCATCATCGACGTACCCACGCTGTACGTCTGGAGCACGCAGGACAGCGCGTTCGGCGCGGCGGCGGCACGGGAGACCGGGCGGTGGGTCAGCGGGCCGTACCGGTTCGAGACCCTTCAGGGCGTCAGCCACTGGGTTCCCGAGGAGGCACCCGGGACGCTCAGCCGTCTGCTGCTCGAACACCTGCGTGCGCACGGCCGGTCCGGGACCGCGACGCACACCCCGCTCGTCGACTCTCCGAAGAGGTGACCCATGAAGACAGCGCGTGCGGCCTGGCGCCGACTCGAGCCGGTACACGGCATGATCTACTTCGTGCCCGAGGCACGGCGACGGTACGCGGACCTGGGACTGAGCGGACGCGCCGGGTACTTCACCTCCCGGAGCGCCGCGTTCGGCCGGGCATCCGCCGAGCTGATCATCGCGACGTTCTACAACTTCAACCCCGATTTCGTACGGCAGGCGGTCGACGAGGCCTGGGACGCGACGACTCCGCAGCAGGTGCTGGACGCCCGGTACGGCGCGGCGGGTGAAGCCCTGCGGCGGGCGGGAATCCACGAGCTGCCCGACCTGGACGAGGTCCTGGCGCTGACCCGCCGTGCCGCCGAGGCGGCCTGCCAACACGCCCAGGGCCGCCCGCTGTTCGCCGCGCATGCGGCACTGCCCTGGCCGGAGGAGCCGGTGCTGCAGTTGTGGCACGCCCAGACGCTGCTCCGGGAGTTCCGTGGAGACGGCCATGTCGCGTGCCTGCTGAGCGAGGGCGTCAGTGGCTTGGAGGCCCTGGTTCTGCACGCCGCCACCGGTGAGATTCCCGTCGACTTCCTCAAGGCGAGCCGCGCTTGGCCCGAGGAGGAGTGGGCCGGCACCAGGGAGCGTCTGCGCGAGCGGGGCCTTCTCGACGGCGACTCCCTCAGCCCGGAGGGCGCGACTCTGCGCCGGCACATCGAGGACCGCACGGACCGGCTGGCCCTCCCGGCCTACGCCGCCCTGGGTGACGCCGGCTGTGAACGCCTCGCCGAACTCGCGAGCCCGATCGGCCGCGCCGTGGTCGAAGCCGGGCTTCTCAAACTGGGCTGACGCGGGGCCGGCTCGCCTTCGCACCCCGGTGCAGCGGGCCCGGAAGAGCGCCCAGCTGGTCTCCGGAGGGCCTGGCCCATATGCGACTGCGTCGCCTGAACGGCTCGTGGCAGAGGGACGGGGCCGGCGAGCGCCACGACATTCCGCGGCTCTCCCCCCGGCGGCCTTCCCTCAGGAGCCGTGCCCGCTGGATGCGTGGCGTTCTTCCACGCCCCGGTCCGCACCGAGCCGCCCGACCGGGAACTGACGAACGCGGCCGTGGCGTCCGGCTGTCCGACCAGCGCTGTCCAGGTCGGACGCCGACGAAGACTTGGGCACCCGCCGGGGACCGGAGAGCGGGTGCCGCGACATGTGGGGCCCCGCCGGTCGCCGGCGGCCCACCGACGCCCCTCGTTCGAAAGGCGCCGCGCACTCGGGCACCGGCGACAGGAGCCGTCCTGTGAAGTGCCTCACGCGGCGCAGCCCGCCCGGCGCACGAACTGCCTTGCCGGGCGGCCTTCCCACCCGTGCGACGCCGCACGTTGGCCGGATGCGTCAATAATCTGTCATTGCAGCCAGTGCGACTCCCGATACAGGCTGTGACCGTGTTGGAGCGACGTGTTGTTGTGGTGGTGTACGCGGGCGCCATGGCCCTGGACATCACCGGACCGATTGAAGTGTTCGATACCGCGAACCGGCTCCTGGGGCCCTCGGGTGTTCCCTACCGGACCGACTTCGTCTCCGCCGACGCACCGCTGGTGCGCATGAGTTCGGGGCTGGTGGTCGAAGCATCGCCGCTGGAGGCGGGGCAGGGCCCGATCGACACGCTCCTCGTGCCGGGCGGATGGAGTCTCGACGACGCGCTTCGGGACCAGGCGCTCGTGTCCTGGATCGGCCGCGCGGCGGGCCGTTCGCGCCGGGTCGCCTCCGTATGCGGCGGATCCTTCCTGCTCGCCGAGGCGGGGCTCCTCGACGGCAGACGCGCCACCACGCACTGGGCGTACAGCGAGGCGATGGCGTGCCGCTATCCGGCGGTGACGGTGGATGCCGAGCCGATCTTCGTCTGGGACGGCCCCTTCGTGACCTCCGCGGGCGTGTCGACCGGCATCGACATGGCGCTGGCTCTGGTTGAGGCCGATCACGGATCGGCGCTCGCGCTGGAGACGGCGCGGTTCCTGGTGCTGTTCCTCAAACGGCACGGAGGACAGTCCCAGTACAGCGCCGTCCTCGACGCCCAGTTGGCCGACCATCCGCCGATCCGCGCAGCACAGGAGTGGATTCTGGAGAACCTGGACAGCCCGCTGCCCGTGGCCGAGATCGCGCGTCAGGCCAACATGAGCCAGCGCAACTTCGCCCGGGTCTTCCGGCGCGAGGTGGGCACGACACCCGGCCAGTACGTCGAGCGGACGCGCATCGCCCGCGCGCGCGAACTGCTGGAAACCACGGACCTGACGATCAGCCAGATAGCCGGCCGCTGCGGTTTCGCCGCCACCGAGACGTTCTTCCGGTCCTTCGGACGAACCCTGGGACTCACCCCGAAGGAATACCGGCACCGCTTTCAGGTCATCTCGCCGTCCGGCCTCATCGACCGTCACCACGAGAGGGAGGGGAGCCCCGTATGACCACCACGACCTCGGAATTACGCGAGGGAGAACCGGTACGCGTGGTCGACCACCTGGCCGGGGAACTCGCCAGGATCGGCGTCACCCACGTGTTCGGCGTCGGCGGCGCGAACATCGAGGACCTGTACGACGCGGTGCACCGCTGTGGAGCCGTCCGCGGCGTCGTCGCCAAACACGAGTTCTCTGCCGTCACGATGGCCGACGGATACGCGCGAACCACCAGGCGCTTGGGCGTTGTTGCCGCCACCTCGGGCGGTGGGGCGATGAACCTCGTACCGGGTCTGGCGGAGGCGTACGCCTCCCGGGTGCCCGTGCTGGCCCTGGTGGGCCAGCCGCCGACCGGCCAGGAAGGGCACGGGGCGTTCCAGGACTCCAGCGGCAAGGCGGGGTCCTTCGACGCACGGGAGGTCTTCGCGCCCGTCTCCCGGTTCTGCGCCCGGGTCGACGACGCCGACTCGCTCATCGAGTTGCTGCCCCGCGCAGTCGCGGCGGCACAGGCCGATCCACGCGGCCCGGCCGTACTGTTGCTGCCCAAGGACGTGCAGCAGGCACGGATCCAGGTGCCCGGCCGCGACGCGGTGCCGGCGCCGGCGCCGGGCGACCCCACGACGGGCTCAGCGGCTCGGCTCGACACAGCCGCCGTCAGTGCCGTGTCGGACGCCCTTCGCGGGGCGGCTCGCGTCCTCGTCGTCGCGGGTGAGGACGTCGCCGCCGCCGACGCGCGCGAGGATCTGGCCGAACTGGCCCGGCGCCTCGGGGCATGGGTGGCGGTCACCCCGGACGCCAAGGACGTCTTCGACAACCGTGATCCCCGATTCGCGGGTGTGGCCGGGGTGATGGGCCACGCCAACGTGGAGGACTGTCTGCGGCGGGCCGATCTGTGCCTGCTGGTCGGTACCCGACTGCCGCTCCTGGCACGCGGCGGCCTCGACCGGGCCCTGGCCGCCACCAAGGTCGTCTGCCTCGGCCCCGAACCGCCGTTCGTGGCAGGCACCGCACTCGTGGGGAACCTGCGGAGCGGGCTGCGCGCCGTGACCGCCCGGCTGCCCTCGCACCCACGTCCGTGCCCACCGCACGCCGGCCCCTTTCCCACACCCATGCCGGGTCCGCCCGTCCAGGCCCGGGAGCGCACCGTTCCCCAAGCCCAGGCCGTCGCCGCGGTGGAGGCGGCTCTTCCCCAGGACGCACACGTCTTCGTGGACGCCGGCAACACGGGGGCCGGCGCGGTCCACCTCCTCCCGGCACCGCGCCACGGCCGTTTCGTGGTGGCGGTCGGCATGGGCGGCATGGGCTACACCTTCGGTGCCGGCATCGGCGCGGCACTCGCCACCGGCCGCCGCACCTACGTCCTCGCGGGCGACGGGGCCTTCTTCATGCACGGGATGGAAGTGCACACCGCCGTGGAGTACGACGCACCCGTGACGTTCGTGATCTTCAACAACAACGCCCACGCCATGTGCGCACTGCGGGAGGAGTTCCTCCAGGGCGGCGTCCGCAGCGACGACGTGTTCGCCCGGACCGACCTCGCCGCCGGAGTCGCCGCGGCCTTCCCGTCCCTTCGGGCGACGGGGGCCGCCGACGCGGCGCAACTGCGCACGGCACTGCTGCGCGGCAACGCGGGTGACGGCCCGGCGTTCGTCGCAGTGGACTGTGACCCACGAGAGATCCCCCCGTTCCTTCCCTTCCAGTCCTTCACCGAAGCCCCCGAGAGCAAGGAAGGTTCAGATGAGCGAGCCGTCATCCACGTTGGCTGACATCCCCGGTCTGGTCCGGATCGAGAACACCGGCAAGGAGGAACTGACCGCCCACTGCATGGAGCTCACCCACGCGGTTTACCCCCACCATCAGGTCTACGGGCAGTACTGCACCATCCACGAGTACGTCGACTGCCCTCCGGAGGAGGCCTACGACTACCTGCGCCAGGGGCACCATCTGGAGGAGTGGACCTGCAGCCTGCGGGACTTCGCGCCCGCCGGCACACCGGGGCTCTGGGTCGGCCACGACCGGCTGGAGGAGGACACCCGCATCTACTGCAAGGTGCTCGCGAACCCCGAGGCCATGACCGTGGACTACCACTGCTCCTGGGACCAGGGCGAGAGGCTGTGGATGATCTACCTGATGCGTGTCGTACCGGCCCCGCTGGTACTCGACAAGCCGGGTTCGGTGATCACCTGGACCAACTGCCGGCACCCTTACTACGACGACAACCCGCGCCCCGACCTGGCGCCCCGACCGGACCGCCCCTGGGTGGGCGACTACTGGGACCTCTTCTACGCAGGGCACACCGTGGAGATGCGCAACCTCAAGGCCATCCTGGAGCACCGCCACCGGGGCGGACTGCCGGTCTGTTCGGCTCCGGCGAGGGCGGTGGCGCCGTGACCACGGTCAGCCTCACCGACGTCGCGAGCTACCTCCCCGGCGAGCCGGTCCCCGCCGGGTTCTACACGGACTTCCCCGGAGCCGAGGACAAGCTCCGCAACCACCCCATGTTCAAGGTCCCGCCGTTACGGCACCACGTGGCCAGGGACGAGACCAACGCGGACATGGTCGAGCGGGCCGTACAGCCCCTGATCGAACGGCACGGCGCGGCGGAGATCCGAGGCGTCGACGTGCTGTTGGTGCACAGTCAGTTGCCGGACCTGCCGTTCGTGGGCGCCGGGACCGAGGTGGCGCGTCGGCTGGGCCTGCGCCCGGAGTGGCTCGTCGACGTGGCCAACGCGGGGTGCGCGTCCTTCGTGTACATGGTGAAGTTGGCCCGGCAGATCCTCACCACCACCGACGCCAAGAGCGCGCTGATATGCAATGCGCAGAGCGCCGCGGGGCAGTGGTTCACCCAGTCCGAGGTGCGCAGACTCGCCCAGGCGGCGATCCCGGGCGACGGGTGCGGTGTGGGGTACGTGACGACGTCGGCACAGTCGCCGGTCCTCGACGTGGAGACCCGGCACATCGGCGAGTACGCCGGCGACATGACCGTGGCGGTCGACGACGGTCGCAAGTACTGGGAGCCGGGCAAGTCCCAACTGCGGATCGGCTTCACCGACGCCAGTGTCGCCAAGGTTCTGGCACGCGGGAACCGCCTCGTCCCCGAGGTGGTCACGGCCCTGTGCCGGCGGCTCGGCGTGGCGAGCACCGACATCGACGTCCTCATCACCAACCAGCCCAACCGCACCTTCCTGCGGAACTGGCGAGAGGCGCTGCAGCTGCCCGCCGAACGGCACCTGAACACCTTCGACGCATGCGGGAACCTCTTCGGAGCGGCGATCCCGGTCACCTTGGACCACGCGATCAGCTCCCGGCGGGCGAAGGACGGCGACCTGATGGTGCTCGGGGGATTCGCCCACGCGGGCGACTTCGCCGGTGCGGTCGCCGTTCGCTGGCACGGCGGACGGGACTGAGCCATGGGCATCCCCGTACTGCACCGCCTCGCCCTGAACGAGAGCCCGTATCCCCCACTGCCCTCGGTGCGCGAGGCGATGCAGCGGGCCGTCGCGGAGGCGCACCGTTACCCGCAGTTCCACCCCGACGACCTCACCGAGCTGATCGCCGCGTGGTGCGGGGTGACTTCCGACAACGTCGCGGTCGGCAGCGGATCGGTCGGTGTGGCCCTGCAGGTGCTCCGGGCCGTGGCCCGGCCCGGCGACGCGGTGGTCCACGCCTGGCGGACGTTCGACGCCTACCCGCTCCTGGCCGCCATGGTCGACGCCCGGCCGGTCCCCGTACCCCTGTCGCCGGACGGACACCAGGATCTGGACGCGCTGCTCGCGGCGTTCGACGACCGCACCCGCGTCGTGGTGCTGTGCAATCCGCACAACCCCAGCGGAAGCCTCGTCACCGCCGACGCGCTGTCGGCGTTCCTGCGTCAGGTCCCCCGGCACGTCACCGTGCTCCTCGACGAGGCGTACCTGGAGTTCGCCCGCGACCCCGGCCTGCCGGATTCACCCGCGCTCGTGGACGCACACCCCAACGTGCTGGTCCTGCGCACCTTCTCCAAGGCCTACGGCCTCGCCGCCCTGCGGGTCGGCTACGGACTCGGCGCCCCCGACCTGGTGGCGCGGATCCGGCGGCAACAGCTGCCCTTCGGTGTCAACGCGGTGGCGACCGCGGCGGTGAAGGCCTCGCTGCGGGCCGAGAGCGAGCTGCGCCTGCGCGTGGACACCGTCGTCGCCGAACGAGAACGGCTCCGGCGCGAACTCGTGTCCATCGGCTGGTGCGTACGCCCCGGCCACGCCAATTCCGTCTGGCTCGCCGCGCCCGATCCGGTCGATGCGGGCGCCGCAGCACTCACGGAAGCCGGTATCGAGGCCCGCCACTACCCCGGCGAGGGACTCCGGCTCACCGTCGGCGACCGGAATGCCAACGACACGGTACTGACCGCGCTGGCGGGACTGCGCGCGCACCGGAGTGCGTCGCGGACGTGAAGCACACCCCTGCGCCGGCGGGGCGGGGGCGGCCGCGACCTCACCGAGGCCGTCCGCACCGTTCGGGGCGTTGGTGTCGGCGCCGGAACCCGTGCTCTCCTTCACGATCTGCGGGTGCCGGTCGCACAGCACCGGGTCCGGCGCGACGCGGCCGTGCGAGGCGTTGCGCTGGACTGGATCTTCATCGGCGTACGGGATCGCGCGTGGGCGCACGTGGTGACGGGGTATCGGCCGAGGCGGACGGCGCGCAGGTGCCCGCCGACTGGACCGGACCGGCCCAGGGCCGGGGCGAGTCGGTCCGGGCGCCGGGCACCTCCTGCCGCGCACGCCGGGACCAGCTGCTTCAGCGGCTGGTCCCGGCCACGGATCGTCGTCACCGGGGCCGAGCTCGCCTGGTGCGGCTCAGGTGGCAGAGGTGCGGCGGCCGCCTCGGCGGTCGGATCCGCGGCCGCCGCCCCCGGCAGCGCCGCCCGTGGCTCCGCCGGCCACCGCCCGTCGCCCGGATCCGCGGACGCCCTTGCCGGAGGCGGCGCCGGTCGCCGCGCCGGTCGCCGGCTGGCGGTCGGAACCGCGGCCGCCCGCTCCGCCTCCCCTGGTCCCGCTGGATCCCGCCCGGCGGGCAGAGCCGCGCCCGCCGGTCGTGGGGGTGCCGCCAGACGCTGCTCCTCCGGGCGCGGCCCGGCGGTCGGAGGCCCGGCTGCCCGTGCCGGTGGCCGTACCCGTCGCCGATTCGGCGCCGCCGTTTCGGCGTCGGCCGCCGGATCGCCTCCCGGACCTGGTACCGGTCTTCCGGTCCGGACGGGACGCCGTCGGTGTCGCCGGCTGGGGGACCTCGATGGTGACGGCCGTGCCGGACGGCTCGCGGGCGCCGGTGATGGTGGCCAGTTCCGTGTCGCCCGACGTGACGTGGGCCGTTCGGGGGCGGATACCCGCGTCCGACATGAGCCGGGTCACGTCCCGCTTCTGGGCGGGCAGGACCAGCGTGACCACGCTGCCGGAGCCGCCGGCGCGGGCCGTGCGGCCGCCGCGGTGGAGGTAGTCCTTGTGGTCGGTGGGGGGATCGACGTTCACGACGAGGTCGAGGTCGTCGATGTGTATGCCCCGGGCCGCGACGTTCGTCGCCACCAGCGCGGTGACCTGGCCGTTCTTGAACTGTTCCAGGGTGCGTGTCCGCTGCGGCTGGGAGCGGCCTCCGTGCAGTGCCGCCGCCCGGACACCCACGGCCAGGAGCCGCTTGGCGAGCCGGTCGGCGGACCGCTTGGTGTCGAGGAAGAGGATGACCCGGCCGTCACGGGCCGCGATGCGCGTGGTGACGGCCTTCTTGTCGGTCTCGTCCTGGACGTGGAGGACGTGGTGCTCCATGGTGGTCACCGCTCCCGCGGACGGATCCACGGAGTGCACCACGGGGTCGGTCAGGAACTGCTGGACCAGGCGGTCGATGTTGCGGTCGAGGGTGGCCGAGAACAGCAGGCGCTGCCCGTCGGGCCGTACCTGCCGGATCAGCTTGGTGATCTGCGGCAGGAACCCCATGTCGGTCATCTGGTCGGCTTCGTCCAGCACCGTGATGCGTACGTCGCCGAGGACGCAGTCCCCGCGTTCCACGAGATCGTTGAGCCTGCCGGGGGTCGCCACGAGCACCTCGGCGCCGCGCCGGAGCGCTCCGGCCTGCTTGGTGATGGACAGCCCGCCGACCACGGTGGCCAGCCGGCAGTTCACGGCCGTCGCGTAGGGCGTCAGCGCGTCCGTCACCTGCTGGGCGAGTTCACGGGTGGGCACCAGCACGAGGGCGAGGGGGGCCTTGGGCTCCGCGCGCAGTCCGGCCGTGCGGGCGAGGAGCGCCAGGCCGAACGCGAGGGTCTTGCCGGAGCCGGTGCGTCCGCGTCCCAGCACATCACGGCCGGCGAGCGCGTTGGGCAGCGTGGCGGCCTGGATGGGGAACGGGGTGGTGACACCTTGCGCGGTGAGGGTCTTCAGCAGCCCCGCGGGCATGTCCAGGCGGGCGAAGTCCTCGACGGCGGGGAGTGCGGGTGTCGTGCTTTCCGGTAGCCGGAACTCCCTCGGCGACGACGCCGACGGTGAGGGTGACGAGGCGCGCCGGTTCGGCTTCTGGGGCCTGCGGGACATGCGGTGGTATGCCTTCCTGGAAACAGCACAAACCGGGGTCCGCACCCTGACGGTGCGGACCCCGGTGAGCGGATACGCGTCCGGCGATCAGGCGGGGACGATGTTCTCCGCCTGCGGGCCCTTCTGGCCCTGCGTGACGTCGAAGGAGACCCGCTGGCCCTCCTGCAGCTCACGGAAGCCCTGGGTCGCGATGTTCGAGTAGTGGGCGAAGACGTCGGGGCCGCCGCCGTCCTGCGCGATGAAACCAAAACCCTTTTCAGAGTTGAACCACTTCACGGTTCCCTGTGCCATTGCCTTCTCCTTCTGTAGGCAGAGGCCCCATCCGGAGATGCCGGAAAACAAATAATGCGCCTTAGGAGGAACATTCCCGTCAGGCGCACATAGGTTCATGGGTACCACAACTGCAACACCGAAACCGTAGCACAGGTCGGCGGCCCGCTGCGGTTGGACGAGGCGCGCGCCGATCGGCTGGTGTAGGCGAAGCCACCGCCGGTGTTATTCAATGAGGTGTGCGGTCAGGGATCTCGGGGCCCCGTCGCACGGGTCCGAGTACGGCCTCGGCGCTGTGCCGGGGATTGCTGAGAGAGCCGCATGGACTCCACATCCTCCCCCTCCCCCTCGTCCTCTTCGCCGTTCGACCTCGTCAGCAGCGCCCTGGGGCGCTACATCCCGCGCGGCGGAGGGGCAGCGGGCGCCGGCCCCGCCGACGCGGAGGGCGAGCGCACCACCCGCCATCGCCTGCCCGACGACCCGGCAGCCGGCCGCCAGGACCAGATCCTCGGCGCGGTCAACCTGGACAGGGACCTGAGAATCACCCGCTGCAATCTGGAGGCCCCCGTATTCGCGGGTCTGGACGCCGAGATCGGGAGTCCCTTCGTCGATCTCCTGCCCCGCGGGGACGTACCGACGGTCACACGGCGGTTGCGGCAGGTCCTGGAGACCGGTGACGCGCATGTCGCCCGGATCCAGCGACTGCGGCGCGGCGACGGGTCGGAGCTGGTGGTCTCGATGAGCATCCTGCCCGCCGCCTTGCCGCAGGAGGGCCTGACCGTCTCCGTGATCGCCATGGCCAGAAGGCTGCACCTGTACGCCGCCGAGACCGCGATCGGCACGTCGCTGGACATCGGCGAGACCGCGCAGTCGCTGGCGCGGTCCCTGCTGGCGTGGGGAGACGTGGCGGCCATCGACCTCGACTTCGCCGTGTGGACGGGCGAGGGGGTCACCGGGCAGCCGCAGGGACGCATCCGGCTGCGGCGGGCGGCCCTGGTGCCGGACCGGGCATGGCCCGACGGCTACGTGACTCCCGGCGACGATCTCCCGAGCGACGCGAGCCGCCTGCTGGCGCAGGCCGTGCGGCGGGACGATGCCCCGCAGGCCATCGTCATACCCGACCGGGAGGCGGTCGAGCGGGTACTCGGCAGTCCGCGAGTGATGCGTGCCCTGGTGCCCGGCGACCGGTCGGCGGGGGTGGCCTGCATACCGCTGGTACTGGAGGGCGCGCCGCCCGTCGTGCTGGGTGTGGCGGAGGTCTGGCGCCGGGCGGACTGCCCCTTCCGCGACAGCGAGCTGCTCGACCTGCAGGAACTGGTCGCCAGGACCGCCCATCACGTCGACCTGGCGCGTCAGCACCAGCGCGAGCACACGCAGGTGCTGGCGCTGCAGCGCCGGCTGCTGCCCCGGACCGGCGGCGACACCATCGAGATCGCCAGCGTCTACCAGCCCGCCACACCCGACAGCGCGGGCGTCGGCGGGGACTGGGTGAACAGCTTCCCCCTGCCGGACGGCCGTACCGCGCTGGTGGTCGGTGACGTCGTCGGCCACGGCCTGGGAGCCGCGGCGACCATGGGCCAGCTGAGCACGGAAGCCCGAGCTCTGCTGTCCGCGGGGCTCGCGCCCGACGAGGTGCTGGAGCACCTGGACGAGACCGTGACACTGCTGGACGACGCGGAGTCCGGGCTGGCGGCCGGCTACAGCGCCCTCGGATCGACCTGCTGCATCGCCCTCTACGACCCGGTCAGCCACCGCGTGGCGCTGTCCAGCGCCGGCCACCTGCCCCCGGTACTGGTCTCGCCGGACGGGCACGCGGGCCCGCTCGTGGTCCGCCCTCACCCGGGCCTGGGCGCCGAGTTCGCACTGCGGGAGCCGTTTGACGTGCACACGTACGACGCGCCCCCCGGCTCCCTGCTCGCCCTCTACACCGACGGCCTGGTGGAGGATCCGGCCGTGTCGATCGACGAGGGCATCGGCAGGCTGGCGGACGCCGTGTCCACGGTGCACCCCTGGGACTCCCTGCAGCAGGCCGCACGGCACGTCGTCTCCGCCCTGGCACCCGTGCACCAGCGCGACGACGTGACCCTGCTGCTCGCGCGGATGATCGGCTACCGCAAGGGGGACACCGCGACCTGGCGGCTGCCCGCCCGCTACGACGCCCCCGCTCGTGCCCGCTCGTACGTCGCCGCGCTGCTGCGGCAATGGCGCACCAGGGACGACACCCGGGACAAGGTTCTCCTGCTGGTCAGCGAGCTGGTCACCAACGCGGTGCGCTTCGCCACCGGCCCCATCACGGTACGGCTGATCAGGGCCGGGCACGGTGTGCTGTGCGAGGTGGGCGACACCGGCAACGGAAGGCCACGGCTGGGCGGGGGCGGTCTCCTCGACGACGGCGGTCGTGGCCTGCACATCGTCCACCGGCTCACCACCCGGTGGGGGGTGCGGTGGACGGACACGGGCAAGGTGGTCTGGGCGGAGATCACCAGGTGACGCCCGTCATCCGGCGCCACCCAGGGTACGGACGGTGCCCTCGGCGGTACCGGTGGCGTGACCGGTGACGCCGAGGGCCCGTTCGCCGGCGCGGGCTCGCCCTAGAGCCATTCCCCGTCGAGGGCTGTGGCGGTCAGGCCCGGCGCCGCCGCGTACAGGACGGCGCGACTGCCCGGCTTCTGCCCGGCGTCGTGCGCCCGCCGCATGATGTCGAACACGGCGGCGCCTCCCCTGTTGCCGCTGGTGTAGCTGTCCCGGCTGTAGTCCAGCAGACCCGACGGCCACGTGTCGGGCATCGTCTGCTCCATGTACTCCAGCACCCGGGTCCCGCCGGGGTGCGCCAGCAGCACGTCGGGGTGCCAGGAGTCGGCGTGGTCCTGGTAGCGGACGCGCAGCCACTCCCACATCGCGGTGACCGTCTCCTGTACGGCGCGCGGCCCGCGCCGGTCCATCACGAAGTGCGTCCCGTCCGCCCGCGTGTCCAGGCGGTGCAGGTCCTGGGTGCCGGGCAGGGTGTGGTGCCAGGCGGAGTCCAGCCGCAGCATCGATTCACGCCTCGGACGGCCCGTGACCACCGCGGCGACCGCGGTGTCCGCGAACAGCAACCGGACGATCAGGGACTCGAGGGTGTCGTCCGCGGGCTGGTACGTGGTGCTCAGCGCCTCCGCGATCACGACCAGGACCACCCGGTCGGGATCCGCGGCCACGAGATCCGCCGCCAGCGCCAGGGAGCGGGTCCCCGCGATACAGGCCCACTGCGTGGCCGGCTGCAGCATCACGTCGTTGCGGAGCTGGAGCCTGTTGGCCAGGGCGATGTCCAGACCCGGCAGCGCCGGGGTGGTGGAGTTGCTGGTGATCAGGCAGTCGACGTCCGCGGCGTCCAGCCCGGCGATCTGCAGGGCACCGCGCGCCGCACGCTCCCCGTAGGACTGCACGGCCTCCCAGGCCGGCGCGGTGCGCTCCTGGACGGTCTGCGGCGTGGGTATCGCCTCGAGCGCGGCGATCACGCGGTCCACGTCCTGCTGGGTGAACCCGTCGCGCGCCAAGGCCTCTTGGGCCGATCCGATGCCCACGGCCTGGAGACCACCGCCGTTGCCGGGCGCGACGGCGGCTTCCAGCGGCAGCATCCACCCGCGGGTCTCGATGCCCGTGCTGGCCGCGATGCCGTCGATTCGCGGCTCCCACGCCGCGTGCGGATGCCGGTCGCGCACCTCCGCCACGATCTGGCTGGTCTCCACGGCGTGCTCGCCGTGTATCACGGCAGGAGGGCAGAGGTAAGCGGCCATTGCGGGGCACCTTTCCGGGGGAACAAGCGGGAATGTCACGAGCGCTGTGGCATGGGTCACTTTGTGACCCATCGCCCAAAGAGTGGTAGATGGGCTCCACTTAGAGCGCTGATGTCCGTTTCGAGCATGGACGCCAAATGGACATTTCCGCTGTGATGCAGACAACTTAGGCGGCGTTGGGATGCGTGACACGGCACACACCACGGGAGTTGGCGCCACTCGGAGCGGCACCGCAAGCCCGGCCGCGACCTCCGAGAGCTCGGTGAGGTGTTGATCGAGGGTGCCGATGCCCTCGACAGAGGTGGTGAGGGCGTCGCCGGGAGCGGGGTGGCGTGGTGGGGTGTGGGGGAGATCAGGTCGCGGGTGTTGCCGTCCTGGACCGTCTCGCCGTTGACCGTGGTCATCAGCCGCAGGCTGCCGGGGCTGAGCGGCCGCGTTCGCCTTGATCCAGGCCTTGGCCGACGGGACCAACTGCTCGACGGTGGCCACCACTTCGTCGACGAGACGGTCCCGCGCCTTGGCCGTCCCAAAGGGCAGCGCCCATGAACGCCGGTCCGGCCGGCCCGAGGACGACCGGATACAGTGCGCGATACGGCAGCCTGGTCAGGGAGGGCAAGCGTGACCACCACCAGCAACATCCGACCCGCCGACGATGAAGCGCGAACGCCACGGCGGAGCCGACTGCACCGCCTGATGCGCTACATCCCCCTGATCGCCCCCGTCCTGCTGTGGGCCGTGCCCTGCTGGGTGCTCCTGTACGGCGGCCAGCACTGGCCGCTGCCCGTCACACCGGTCGGCACCGCCCTGTTCGCCCTCGGGCTCATATGCATGCCGCTCGCGATGGTGCGCGGCCACGGCCGGCGCCAGCAGGACCGGGCGGCGATCGTCGGTGACACCCTGCTGGGCACCAGCTGGATCCTGTTCACCTGGTCCGTTCTGATCGGTGTCTTTCTGCGGCTCGCCCTGATCGTGGCCGGCGTCGGCGAGAGCCAGGACCGGGCCCGCATCGTCACGTGGGCCGTCCTCGGCGTAACCGCCGTACTGCTCGCGTGGGGGTACGCCGAGGCCCGTCGCGTACCACGCGTGCGCCGACTCGATGTGCAACTCCCGCGCCTGGGCGCCGGGCTGGACGGCACCCGCGTCGTCCTCATCACCGACACCCACTACGGCCCACTCGATCGCGCTCGCTGGTCGGCACGGGTGTGCGAGACGGTGAACACCCTGGAAGCCGACCTGGTCTGCCACACCGGCGACATCGCGGACGGCACGGCCGAACGCCGCCGCGCCCAGGCCGTCCCACTCGGTACCGTGCAGGCCACCCGGGCCCGCGTCTACGTCACCGGCAACCATGAGTACTACAGCGAGGCCCAGGGCTGGGTCGACCTGATGGACGAGCTGGGCTGGGAGCCGCTGCGCAACCGCCATCTGCTACTCGAACGCGGAGGCGACACCCTCGTGGTCGCCGGCGTGGACGACGTCACCGCCGAGTCCTCCGGCCTGGCAGGCCACCGCGCCCACCTCGCCGGAGCCTTGTCCGGCGCCGACCCCGACCTGCCCGTCCTGCTCCTGGCACACCAGCCCAAGTTCGTCGACCGGGCGGCGGCCGCCGGCATCGACCTCCAGCTCTCCGGCCACACCCACGGCGGCCAGATCTGGCCCTTCCACCACCTGGTCCGCCTCGACCAGCCCGCCCTCGCCGGCCTCAGCCACCACGGCACCCGCACCCTCCTCTACACCAGCCGTGGCACCGGCTTCTGGGGCCCGCCGTTCCGCGTCCTCGCCCCCAGCGAGATCACCCTGCTCGTACTCCGCTCCCCACACCTGCCCACCTCGCCGTAGCCCGGGCGGGCCGGGGACGCCCAGGCCGGTCGTGCGGCACTGATCGGTCAACCACTGTGGGCCAGGACGGAGTTCGGGGTGGTGGCCGGTCTTCGGGCGCCAGGTGTCGCCGTGGCGGGTGTGGAGTCCAACTCCACGGACCCCGCCCCGTGTCGAGGCCGACAACGCCGCGCCACTATGGTGGCCGCACGCACTTCAGCGCTTAGAACTATGGTGTCCCACCACATACGCCTCTGACCTGCACGTTCCTACGGTGTGGCGACACGCAAACGTCCCCGTTCAACGCCAGGAAGTGGTGCCGATGTCGTCGCCCGCAAGCGCTCCACCAGCCCCGTCCAGCCTCCCACGCATCGTCGCCGCCAGCCTCATCGGCACCACCATCGAGTGGTACGACTTCTTCCTCTACGGCTCTGCCGCCGCGCTGGTGTTCAACAAGCTGTTCTTTCCGGACTCCGACCCGCTGGTCGGGACGCTGCTGTCGTTCCTGACCTATGCCGTCGGGTTCGCGGCCCGCCCGATCGGGGCGCTCGTGTTCGGGCACTACGGTGACCGGCTGGGGCGGAAGAAGCTGCTCGTGCTGAGCCTCGTGATGATGGGCGGGGCCACCTTCGCCATCGGGTTGTTGCCCACGCACGCCACGGTCGGGGCCGCCGCGCCCGTGCTGCTCACCCTCCTGCGGCTCATCCAGGGGTTCGCGCTCGGCGGTGAGTGGGGCGGTGCCGTCCTGCTGGTGTCGGAGCACGGGGACGCGCGGCGGCGCGGCTTCTGGGCCTCGTGGCCGCAGACGGGCGCGCCGGCGGGGCAGTTGCTCGCGACCGGTGTGCTCTCGCTGCTGACCGCCGTGCTGTCCGACGACGCCTTCGGGATGTGGGGCTGGCGGATTCCGTTCCTGCTCTCCGGGCTGCTCGTGCTCATCGGTCTGTGGATCCGGCTGTCCGTCGACGAATCCCCCGTGTTCAAGGAGGCGTTGGCCCGGGCCGAGGCCCGGCAGGCGGAGGAGACGGCGGAGGCCGAGAAGCTGCCGCTCGTCTCCGTGCTGCGGCACCACTGGCGGGACGTGCTGGTGGCGATGGGCGCCCGTATGGCGGAGAACATCAGCTACTACGTCATCACCGCTTTCATCCTCGTGTACGCCACCACCTCGGCCGGCGTCTCCAAGCAGACCGCGCTCAACGCCGTGCTCATCGGCTCCGCCGTGCACTTCGCCGTCATCCCGGCCTGGGGCGCCCTGTCCGACCGGGTCGGCCGACGGCCCGTGTACCTGCTCGGTGCCGCCGGTGTCGGACTGTGGATGTTCCCGTTCTTCTCGCTCGTGGACACCGGGTCGTTCGGTTACCTGGTGCTCGCCGTGACCGTCGGGCTCGTGCTGCACGGCGCGATGTACGCGCCCCAGGCCGCCTTCTTCGCCGAGATGTTCGCCACCCGGATGCGGTACTCGGGTGCATCCATCGGAGCCCAGTTCGCCTCCGTGGCGGCCGGTGCGCCGGCGCCGCTCATCGCCACCGCGCTGCTGGACGACTACGGCAGCTCCACTCCGATCGCCTTGTACGTGATCGCCGCCGCGGTGCTGACCCTGATCGCCGTGGGCGTGGCGCGGGAGACGCGACACCGGGATCTCGCCCACGTGGCCGCCGAGGGCGGGGAGCCGGCCGGTGCGAGCACTGCCGCCGAGGCGCGAACGGCCTGACCGTCCGGCGCCCCGAGCGCGCCCCTTGCCCGACCCCCGTACGGCGTGTCCGTACGGGGGTCAGCGTCTGTCCGGAGCCGCCAACCGGTGCAGCCGCAGGGCGAGTTGGATCTCCAGGGCGCGGGCGGGGGTGTGCCAGTCCTCGCCGAGCAGCCGGCCCACCCGTTCCAGCCGTTGGGCGACCGTGTTCACATGGACGTGCAGCGCGTCCTTGGTGCGGGCCGGGCTCATCCCGCAGGCGAAGTACGCGTCCAGGGTGCGCAGCAGGTCCGTGCCGCGTCGCTCGTCGTACGACACGACCGGGCCGACGGTGCGGTCGACGAAGCCGGCGATGTCCCGGTCGCCCGCGAGGAGCAGGCCGAGGAAGCCGAAGTCCTCGGCCGCCGCTCCGTCCCCGTCCCTGCCCAGCAGGTGCAGCGCGTCCAGGCAGCGGCGGCCCTCGGCGTAGGCGGCGGTGACGGTCTCCGGGTCGGTGGTCAGGCCGGTGACCGGTGCCGAGGCGCCGACCGTGACCGGCTGGTGCACGGCCGTGCCGAGCTGGCGGGCGGTGCGACGGGCCAGGTCCGTGGCGGTGCCACCGGGGGCGAGCGGCAGCAGCAGGACGGCGCCGCCGTCGCGTGCCGAAGCCAGGCCGTGCCGGGTCGCGGCGAGATGGGAGGCGGCCGACCACAGACGGCGGCGGGCCGCGGCCTCCTCGTCGGCGTCGGCCGCCGGCCCCTCGATGCGTGCCGCGAGGACGACCTGGGTGGCGTCCAGGTCGGCGTGCAGCCGCGCGGCCCGTTCGCGCAACAGGCGCGGGTCGCGGTCGCGCGCGTCCAGCAGGTCGTCCAGCAGCTCGCCCCGTACGCGCTGTTCGGCCTCTGCCGCCGATCGCCGAGCGAGCAGGAGCAGCGAGGTGACCATCGCCGCGCGCTCCAGGGTGCGCTGGTCGACGGGGTCGAGGCCGGGGTGGCCGCGCAGGACCAGGGCGCCGAGGAGTTCACCGCCGGCGGCGACGGCGGCGATCCAGTCGCTGTCGTGCCGTACGGCGTGTCCCTCGGCGCGTGACTCCTCCAGCGGCTCGGCCGGTGCCGCGGCGGCCTCGGTGAACTCGACGGTGCCGTCGAGGACTTCGGAGACGGCGGCGGCCACGTCGTGCACCCCGCCCCCGCGCAGGACGAGTTCGGCGAGCCGGTCGTGCACGTCGGAGGCGCGCTCTATCACGGCGCTGCGGTCCCGGATGATCCCGTTGGCGCGCTCCAGGCCGGCCAGGGCCGCCCGGGTCTCGGTGAGCAGGTTGGCGGTGTCGATCGCGGCCGCGGCGAGCGCGGCGAAGGAGCCGAGCAGGGCGATCTGCGCACGTTCGAAGACGCGGGCCCTGCGGTCGGCGGCGAAGAGGACGCCGATGACGTGCGGACCGAGCATGAGGGGCACGCCGAGGATGGCGACCAGGCCCTCGTCGCCGACGCCGGCGTCGATGGTGCGGGTGTGCTGGAAGCGGGCGTCCTTCATGTAGTCGTCCGTGACGTACGGCCGGGTCGTCTGGGCGACCAGACCACCGAGCCCCTCGCCCATGCCGAGGCGCAGTTGCTGGAAGCGGGCGGAGACGGAACCTTCCGTGACCCGCATGTAGGTGTCGCCGCGCCCCGGGTCGTTCAGGGTGAGGTAGGCGACGTCCGTGCCGAGCAGGGAGCGGGCGCGCTGCACGATGGCCTGCAGGACGGCGTCCAGATCGCGCAGGCCGGCCAGGTCGTGGGCGGTCTCGAAGAGCGCGGACAGCTCCGCCTCGCGGCGCCGGCGTCCCTCCAGCTCGGCGCGGACACGCAGGGCGAGCAGCTTGGCCCGTTCCAGCGCGGCGATCCGGTCGGCCGCCCTGCCCTCGGCGCGGGCGAGCAGCACCGGCTGCTCGTAGGCCTCCGCGGAGGCGTCGCGGGCCAGCAGCTCGAGGTACGGGGCCTCGATGCTGCCCATGGGTGCCGACTGAACGTGATCGCGAGACATGGTCACAGGATTCCGCATCGTGCGCCCGGCCGGTCAGGCCTGTGGAAAACTCCGGGACCGGGCGCCGCCGGGGGTGTCAGTGGGCCGTCCACCCGCCGTCGAGCACCAGCGAGGTGCCGGTGACGAAGGACGCCTGGGGGCCGCACAGGTAGGCGACTGCCTCGGCGACCTCCTCCGGTTCGATGAGCCGCCGGACCGCGCTGTCCTTCAGCAGGACCTCCGACAGCACGCGTTCCTCGGGGATGCCGTGCGCCTGCGCCTGGTCGGCGATCTGCTTCTCCACCAGGGGAGTGCGCACATAGGCCGGGTTCACACAGTTCGACGTCACCCCATGGGCGGCACCTTCCAGGGCGGCCGTTTTCGACAGGCCCTCGAGACCGTGTTTGGCGGCCACATACGCGGACTTGAACGCAGAGGCGCGCAGACCATGGACGGAGGACACATTGACGATCCGGCCCCAGCCCTGCGCGTACATGTGCGGGAGAGCGCCGCGGATGAGCCGGAACGGCGCCTCCAGCATCACGGTGAGCACGGTGTGGAAGACCTCGGGCGGGAACTCCTCGAGGGGACGCACCAGTTGCAGACCCGCGTTGTTGACCAGCACGTCGGTGCCCGCGGCGGCGTTTTCGGCGGCGTCGAGGTCCGTGAGGTCCACGACGTGCGGTACGACGGTTCCGGGGAGGTCACCGGCGCCTTCCGCCTGCTGGGCGAGCTCGGCCAGGCCGGTCGCGTCCCGGTCGACGGCGCGCACCCGCGCACCGGCGGCGGCCAGCCGCAGCGCGCAGGCGCGGCCGATGCCGCCGGCGGCACCGGTGACGAGGGCGGTGCGGCCGACGAGGTCGAGGGCAAGGGGCTGCGGGCGAAGGCCGGGCAGGGGGCTGGACGCGGTCATGTGCCGACCCTAGGCGGAGCCCCAGCCGTCACCACATGTGGTGGCCACCCATACTTCAGCCCACAGTCGTAGGGTCAAACCATGTGGGTGCCTCGGACATTGCCTGCTTGATCCGGAAGCGCCCGAACTCGTTGAGCTCGGGCAGCGCGTCCACCGCGAACCAGCCCACGTCCAGGGACTCGTCGTCGTTGACCCGGGCCTCGCCGCCGACGGCGCGGCAGCGAATGGTGATGTCCATGTACTGGCACTCGTCGCCGTTGGGGTAGGTGACCGGCTCCAGGGCCTGGACGAGCACGACCCGCTCGGCCACGCAGTGCACCGCCGTCTCCTCGAAGACCTCCCGCACGGCACAGGCCGCGGGCTGCTCACCGGGCTCCGGAATGCCCCCGATCACCGACCACTTGCGGGTGTCGGTCCGCCGCCCCAGGAGCACTCGGCCCTCGTCGTCGAAGACGATCGCGGTGATCCCGGGCAGCCAGAGCAGCTGCTGTCCGGCGGACGCCCGGAGCGTGCGGATGAAGTCAGGAGTAGTCATGCGCCCGACCCTAACCGGCCGGGCCCGCGCTCTCCTGGCAGTTCAGGGGCCGTACGCGCCGGTTCAGGGCGCGTACGCCGGTCGTACGGCTACGCGCCACCGGTGCGCCGACGGCGCAGGCCGGACCCGATCGCCCAGCCGACACCGCCCGCGGCGACCAGCACGAGAGTCACCTCCGGGAGGATGCCCAGCTCGGTCGCGGGGGTCTTGGACGTGCGCAGCGGCACCTTCTGGACCAGGTAGGCGGGCACGAACATGCCGGTCTTCCGGGTGATCTTCCCGTCCGGCATGATGACCGCGCTGACGCCGCTGGTCACCGGCACGGTCACGGTGCGGCTGTGCTCGACGGCACGGATGCGGGACATGGCGAGCTGCTGGTAGGTCATCTCGCTGCGGTCGAAGGTCGCGTTGTTGCTGGGCACCGAGATCATCTCCGCACCGTGGGTGACCGTGTCCCGTACGGCCCAGTCGAAGGCGGCCTCGTAACAGGTGGCGAGACCCACCTTGGCGCCGTCGATGTCGAACACGCCCGGCCTGCTGCCGCGGCTGAAGTCCTGCCGGACCATGCCGGTCCAGTTCTTGTTGACCGCGCCGACGAGGCCGCGCAGCGGGAGGTACTCGCCGAACGGCTGGATCTGCCGCTTGTCGTAGGTCTGCGTGGGCCCCTTGGCCGGGTCCCACAGGACCTGCTCGTTGAGCAGCTTGCCGTCCCTCTCGACGACGGCGCCGACCGAGATGGGCACGCCGACGGCCTTGGCGGCCTCGTTGATCACGGCGGCCGCGTCCGGGTTGCCGAACGGGTCGATGTCGGAGGAGTTCTCCGGCCACAGCACGTAGTCGGGCTTCGGCGTCTTGCCCGCCTTGATGTCGGCGGCGAGCTTGAGCGTCTCGCGCACGTGGTAGTCGAGCACGGCCCGGCGCTGGGCGCTGAACTCCAGCCCGGAGCGCGGCACGTTGCCCTGGATGACCGCGACGGTCCTCGTGCCGTCCTCGGCCTTGTCGCTCACCAGGGGCCGGGCGGCGACCGCGCCCGCGACGGGGACGGCCACGCTCAGCAGCGCGGCGGCCGCCGCTCCGCGCCGCACGGTCCGCGTCCGGCGCCCTTCGGCGATCAGCCGGCCGGCCTCGTACAGGCCGAATCCGCACAGCACGACCGCGAATCCGAGCACGGGTGTGCCGCCCACCGCGGCGAGCGGCAGGAAGACGCCGTCCGCCTGCCCGAACGCGATCTTGCCCCAGGGGAAGCCGCGGAACGGCACACGCGCGCGTACCGCCTCGCCGGCGATCCAGACGGCGGCCGCCCACACCGGCCAGGCGGGCAGCTTGGACACGGCCGCGATGCCGACACCGACCAGGGCGACGAAGATCGCCTCGATGGCGACGAGGGCAAGCCAGGGGCCGGGACCGACCTCCACGCCGGTCCACACCAGCAGCGGCAGCAGGAAGCCGAGCCCGAAGACGTAGCCGAGTCCGAACGCCGACTTCCAGGCACGGCCACGCAGCACCCAGGCGAAGCCGGCGAAGGCGGGCAGCGCCAGCCACCACAGGGGGCGCGGCGGAAAGCTGACGTAGAGCAGCACTCCGCAGAGCGCGGAGGCGACGGCCGGGACCAGGCGGAGCAGGCGGCCGCGGAACGCGCTGGGCGCGGGAGACGGCTGGAGTCGGTCCGGCTGGTCCACGGAAGTTGCGGTGACGGTCACCCGGGTGAGTGTACGGCCGCTTCCTGGGCCGCCGACAGCGCGGTACGCGGGGCGGGACCGGCTCGGCCGCCCACCGTTGTACCTGGTCGCCCCCCTTGCCCGCGCGCGTCCGACGGCTGGGGTGCCCGCTCCGCCGGCGGTCCCGTACCAACGGCGTTCCGCCGCCGCTCACCGCGACTTTCCATCGCATCTCGTGCCCAAACCGGTCATCAGCCGCTACGGTGTGGCCAGCCTCGGCGGTGCGGCCGGATCCGGCGCCGCGCCCGGCCGTGGCCTGGGGCAGGGGTCGGGGACGGGGACGAGGGGCTGTGGTGGGGTCGACCAGGACGAGTTGCGCGGCCGACGCGGGCGGGGGCCTGGTCGGCGTGGACGGGGACGCGGCCGGCGTCAGACGAAACGTTTCTGACGGCGCGGGGATGATGCTGCTGGGCGCCTGCGCCGGCTGGTCGCTGATCACCGCGGCGGCCCACGACGGACGCCCCGAGGGCATGCTGCTCGCGGTCCTCGCCGTGACCGCCGGTCATGCCGTCGGCCGGGTCTCCGGGGCCCTGCTGCCGGTGGCCGCGCCGATCGCCGGTGCGGCCACCGCACTCGCGCTGGCCGTGGCCCTGCCCGGGCTCTCCACGGGTCCCCGGTACGCCGCTCCGCTCGGCCCGGCCGGTGCGACGGCCGCCCTGTTGGCGCTGGCCACCGGAGCCGCGTGCGGTGCCGCCTGGGCGACGCCGGCACCGGAGCTGCGGCTGGTGCTGCGGCTGCTGGCCGCCGGAACCGTGCTGAGCGGGGCCGCACTGGGCTCGGCGGCCGGTTGTGCGGCGAGCGCGGCCGTCCTGTCGTGTTCGCTGGCCGCGGGAGCGGTGTCCCGCCGGGGTGTGGCCCTGCTGGGTCTGGCCGTGGCGGCGGCCCTCGTGGCCGGGACGACCTGGGCGCTCGCGGCGGACGTGCTGCCGGGCGGCCTCGCCCGGGTCCTCGAGGGCCGGCTGACCGGGCACCGGGTGGCACTGTGGCAGGACGCCCTTCGCCTGGCGGGACGGAACCGGGGGCTCGGCGTCGGTCCCGGACGCTTCGGCGAGCTGGGTGGCACGGCGCCCCAGATCCCTTCCGCCGACGGCAGGCCGCACTCGGCGCTGCTCCAGCTGGCGGCGGAGCAGGGCCTGGTCGGGGTACTCCTGTTCGTCGCCGCGTTCTGCTGGGTGCTGCACGCGCTCTGGCGCTCTCCCCGGTCCACTCCGGTCGCCCTGACCGCGGGCGCCTCCCTCACCGCACTGGCCGTCCTCGCCACGGTGAGCAACGCGCTCAGCTTCACCACGGTGACCGTGGGCGCGGGGCTGCTGGCCGGGATGGCGACGGCGCGGCCGTGGGCACGGGCAGGCGCGGATCCCCGGCCCTGAGCGGTGTCATACCGCGCGCCGACACACGGCGGACGGCCTCAGCGGGCCGAGCCCGGGGTGATCGTCCGCAGCCGTGCCCTGATGACCCGTACCGCCGACTCCGCGTTGTCCACGGTGATCGTGAAGGTGTGGCCGTCCCACAGGCGCAGCACGATGCCCTCACCACGGCGCACGACGACGGCGGTCCCCTTCTCGGGGCGCCAGCGGTATCCCCAGCCGCCCCATTGCCGGGGCGTGACGAGGGCGGTGAAGTCGGCGCCCGCCACATGGGAGAGCGGGATGCGGCGGCGTGGCAGCCCCATATGACCGCACCGCACCTCGAGGCACTCCCTGTCGAGCCTCAGGTCGACGTGGACGAAGGCGAGCGTGCCGAAGAGGACCAGCAGGCCGGCGGCGATGCAGCCCACGACGGACATCACCAGCGGAGCGGTACCGGCGCTCCAAGCCGAGTCCACGGCCAGCTCGATGCCGAGCGCCATGCAGGCCGCCCCGACCAGCGCCAGCAGCCACTGGACACGGTTCGTGGCACGCCCGGTCCACACATCGGGCTGCCGGCCGTCGTCGGCCGGGGGGTGGTCCCTCATATTTATGAGGTTACTCATGTTTCGCTGCGCGGGGAGGGCGTAGCGGAGGGTGACTGACCCGGGTGGGCCACCGCGGGCGTCCGCGTGGTCCGCGGCGACCAGGCCGGTCAGCGGACGGGGCTGACCGCCTGCAGGAAACGGCCTTCCGCGTAGGACAGTGCCGTGTCCGGAAGTGTGGCCGCGCGGCCGCTGAGCAACACCGTGAGCGTGGTGTCGGCGACGGCTGCCGGATCGGGCTCGGCTCCGATCCGGCGCAGGGCCTGTGCGGCCACCGCTCCGGCGGAGCCGTGCAGGGCGAGCGGTGGGCGGCCGGGCCGCTGGACGGCCGCCCGGATGCGCTCGCCGACCAGCTCGTAGTTGGTGCAGCCCTGCACGAGGGTGGTCACGTCCTCGGGGGTGCGGGCGGCGGCCGAGGCGATGGCGGCCTCGATGGCGCTCTCGTCCGCGTGGTGCACCGCGTCCGCGAGGCCCGGGCAGGGCACCTCGGTGACGGTCACACCGGCGGCGAACCGATCGATGAGATCGCGCTGGTAGGCGCTGCCGGTGGTGGCGGGTGTCGCCCAGATCGCGACATGGCCGCCACCCGCCGCGGCCGGCTTGATCGCCGGGACCGTACCGATGATCGGGAGGTCCGGTTCGAACCGGGCCCGCAGCTCGGGCAGGGAGTGCACGGACGCGGTGTTGCAGGCGACGATCAGGACGTCGGGCTCATGGTCGGCGGCGGCCTCGGCCACGGCGAGGGCCCGTCGGGTGATGTCCTGTGGAGTGCGCGGGCCCCAGGGCATGCCGTCCGGGTCCCAGGAGAGCACGAGATCCGCGTCGGGCCGCAGCCGCCGTACCGCGGCGGCGGCGGGAAGCAGGCCGATTCCGGAGTCCATGAGCGCGATCTTCACCCGGCCACGATAGACGATCGGGCCTTGCGGGCCGGTGCCGTGGGGCAGACTGCGGCCGTGAGCGCCCTGATGTGGATCACCGTCGTGTCACTGGCCGCCTGGTGCTGGCTGCTGCTGTGCCAGGGCTTCTTCTGGCGCACGGACGTCCGGCTGCCGCCTCGCCGGGAGCCCGACGCGTGGCCGTCCGTGTGCGTGGTCGTACCGGCCCGTGACGAGGCCGCCGTACTGGCCGCGAGCCTTCCGTCGCTGCTGGCGCAGGACTATCCGGGACGAGCCGAGGTCTTCCTGGTGGACGACGGGAGCACCGACGGCACCGGGGAGCTGGCCCACGAGCTGTCCCGGCGGCACGGCGGACTGCCGCTGACCGTGGGCTCCCCGGGGGAGCCGCCGGCGGGCTGGACGGGCAAGCTCTGGGCGGTGCGGCACGGTATCGGCCTGGCACGCGCGCGTGACCCCGAGTACCTGCTGCTGACGGACGCGGACATCGCGCACGCGCCGGACAGTCTGCGCGCGCTGGTCTCGGCGGCCCGTGCCGGGGGCTTCGACGTGGTGTCGCAGATGGCGCGGCTGCGGGTGGAGAGCGTGTGGGAGCGGCTGGTGGTCCCGGCGTTCGTCTACTTCTTCGCGCAGCTGTACCCCTTCCGCCGGATCGGCCGGAGGGGATCGCGTACGGCAGCGGCAGCGGGCGGCTGTGTCCTGCTGCGCGCGGGGATGGCGGAGAAGGCGCGCATCCCGGACGCCATCCGGCACGCCGTCATCGACGACGTGGCGCTGGCGCGGGCGGTCAAGGGCGCCGGCGGGCACGTCTGGCTCGGACTGGCGGACCGGGTGGACAGCGTGCGCCCGTACCCGCGGCTGCACGACCTGTGGCGGATGGTCTCGCGCAGCGCCTACGCGCAGTTGAGGCACCACCCGCTGCTGCTCCTCGGGACGGTAGCCGGGCTCGTGCTGGTGTACCTGGTGCCGCCCGCCGCGGTGGTCGTGGGAGCGGCGGGCGGCGGTACGGCGACCACGGTCGCCGGCGCTGCGGCGTGGGCGGTGATGGCGGGGACGTACGCGCCGATGCTGCGCTACTACCGGCAGCCGCTGTGGCTCGCGCCGCTGCTGCCGTTCACCGCGCTGCTGTACCTCCTGATGACGGTCGACTCGGCCGTGCAGCACTACCGCGGGCGCGGGGCCGCCTGGAAGGGTCGTACGTACGCCCGTCCCGACGCCCTGCCCGACGAGGGCTGAACCCCGTCACTTGCGGCCGGGCGTCCAGTTCATGCCCCATCCGTAGACGCGGTCTATGGTCCGCTGCGGGCTCACTCCGCGCTCCGGCACCAGATAGCGCGCCTCGCGCTGCACGATGAGGTCGCCGCCCGTGTTGGTGATCAGGGCGAGCGCGCACACGGTGGAGGGGACGGTGCACTCGTCGAGCGGGAAGTCGATCGGGGCGCCGTGCTGCGGCTGGAGGGTGACGGTGGCGTGCAGGTCGGCGAAGGAGCTGGCGCCTTCGTAGATGGTCACGAAGACGAGGATGCGCCGGAAGTCCTGCTTGTGGTCGAGGTTGACGGTGAGGTTCTCACCGCTCGCCACGGCGCCCGTGCGGTCGTCGCCGTCGAGGTGGATGTACGGCGGCCGGTGCAGTGATCCGAAGGCGTTGCCGAGGGCCTGGACGACCCCCTTACGGCCGTCGGCGAGTTCGTACAGGGCGCACAGGTCGAGGTCGAGGTCCCCCTGCCCACGTCCCCACCGGCCGCCGCGGCCGGAAAGGCTCTTCCGCATCTGCCAGTTGAGGTTCACCCGCATCGCGCCGGAGGTGCCGCCCTGCTTGGCGAGCGAGACGGAGGGCGCCGCCTTCGTGAGGGTGACCTTGGACAGACGGACGGGCTGGGGTGCCGGCGGGGTCACGGGCGGGGGCGGTGCGGTCACCGGCGGCGGTGAGGGAGCCGTGGCCGGCGGCGGGGGCAGCGGCACCGGGGCCGTGCCGGGCGGCGGGGGCGCCGGAGCCGCCGCGGCGGGCGGGGGCGGCGTCACCCGGGCCGCCGCGACAGGCGGTGCCGCGGGCGGTACGGCGCGCTGGGGTTCGTCCACGGTGATGCCGAAGTCCGTCGCCAGGCCTTCGAGTCCGCTGCTGTAGCCCTGGCCGACGGCCCGGAACTTCCAGCCGCCCTGACGGCGGTAGAACTCGCCGAGCACGAAGGCCGTCTCCACGGACGCGCCGGGGCTCTCGAAGCGGGCGACCGCCTGGCCGCTCGCGGCGTCCGTCACCTCGATGTAGAGGCCGGGGACCTGTCCGAAGGTGCCGCCGTCGGCGGAGGCGGCCAGGACGATCCGCTCGATCGCGCCCTCCACCCGCGCGAGATCGACGGAAAGGGTGTCGGTGACCCCGGCGCCGGCCGCCCGCTTGCCCTCGTGGCGCACCGCGCCGGAGGGATGGTCGGGCTGGTTGTAGAAGACGAAGTCGCCGTCGGAGCGGACCTTGCCGGTGGCGAGCAGCAGCGCGGAGGCGTCCGCGTCGGGCACGCCGGGCCCGGAGGTCCAGCCCAGTTCTACACGCAGGGCCGTGGTCGGCACCGGCGTGTTCGAACCTTTCTGCATTGGCATGTCCGCCCCCATCCGTCTCGGCTTCCGGGCACCCCGGTCGTCCGGGTCATCCCTACCCGCACAACCTATTCGCGGGCCCAGCGAACTCCCACGACCGGCGCAGGAAGATCGCCGGTCAACTGCCGGTAACCCCCGCAGGACCTCGGCCTTTACACGATTAAAACGCCGGACGGCGTCCTATTTTGCCAAGTTCGCTCGGATTGGGGATCCCCAGTCACAGCGGACACGGAAAACAACCCTCTTATCGGTCTCCCCAACGAGCACATCGTGGGCTTAACTTATGTGCCATGACCTCCCCCCGCTCCACTTATGGTGGCGGCTACTACTCCGCCTCCTTCCCGGACACCCCGATCTACGACTCGCTCGTCGCCGAGCGTGGTACCCCGCAGATCGCCCCGATCCGGGTCCCCGCCGCCTACGACACGGGCAGCAGCCTGCCCGCCCTGCCGTCGGCACTGCCCGCCCTCCCGGCGGCCCCCTCCCCGCAGGCCCCCGCCTACGGATACCCGCAGACGCCGCAGCCCGCGCCGCTGCAGCAGGCGCCCACGGCGTACATCCCGCAACAGGCGAGCGCCCCGCGCGGTTATCCAGGCCCGCAGGCGCCGCAGCAGCAGCGCCCGATGGGGATGGGCACGGGCTACGAGGCCATGCGCCCGGCCGCGCCCCGCCCCGCGCCGACTCCCTATCAGGATCCGTACAACAACCAGCAGTACCGCGGCTACTGACCGACGCCCCGCCGCTGTCGGTGCCACCTGGCACGATGGCGGCATGGGAAACGTCGCAGTGCAGTCGATCCACGTCCATCCGGTCAAGGCGTTCCAGGGTTTCTCACCCCGGGAGGCTGTGGTGGAGCCCTGGGGCCTGGCCGGGGACCGGCGCTGGACACTGGTAGACGACGGGGGAAAGGTCGTCACACAGCGCCAGGAGCCGCGCCTCGCGCTGGCCGCCGCCGAGCTTCTGGCCGGCGGCGGCGTTCGTCTGTCAGCGCCGGGCCAGACGCCGCTGACGGTGTCCGTGCCCGAGCCCGCCGGGACGGTGCCGGTGGACGTCTTCGGCACGAAGGTCGAGGCGGTCCCGGCAGCGGAGGCCGCGCACGCCTGGTGCAGCGCCTGGCTACGGGCGGACGTCCGCCTGGTGCACATGGACGACCCGGCCGCCCGCCGCCCGGTCGATCCCGAGTACGCCCTGCCCGGCGAGACGGTGAGCTTCGCCGACGGCTATCCCCTGCTGATCGCCACGACGGCCTCCCTCGACGCCCTGAACTCCCTGATCGCCGAGGGTGCCCACGCCCATGAGGGCCCGCTGCCCATGAACCGCTTCCGGCCCAACGTCGTCGTCGCCGGCACCGAGCCCTGGGCCGAGGAACACTGGTCGCGGATATCCGTCGGTGAGGTGCTGTTCCGCGTCGCGAAGCCGAGCGGGCGCTGCGTCGTCACCACCGTCGACCAGGACACGGCCGTACGCGGCCGGGAACCGCTGCGCACCCTGGCCCGCCATCGCAAGGTCGGCTCGGGGCTGATCTTCGGCCAGAACCTCGTGCCCCTCTCGCCCGGCACGATCAGGATCGGGGACCCGGTCCGCGTGCTGGAGTAGCCGGAGCAGCACCCGACGACGGTCGGACGAGCGGGGAACCGAGGGCGGGGCCCCGTCGTTGGGAGAACATGAGAGATTCATGAGCCGCCGCGTGCATGACCGTCCGCGGTGGACGTGATGTCGCTCTCTCTTGCCCCGGAGCGCGGATGCGCGCCCGTTCCGGTGGCTATGACGGAGCGGAAGGGGGGTGGGGACATGCGCGCTCTCAGTGGCCTGTGGCGCTGGCGGCGCAATCCGCTGCGCCGCACGACCGACCTGGCCGAGGCATGGGTGGCGCTCGTGGCGCTGGTGCTGATCGCCGTCGCCGCGCCCGTGGTCGGCTGCCTCGCCGGCGCCGCCGCCCAGGACTCGCTGCAGCGTGCCGTGCGCGAGCAGCAGCACACACGCCACCTGGTGACCGCCACGGTCGTACGTGACCTGGGCGAGGCCCCGTTGGAGACCGACCCCGACACGACCACGGCGCGCGAGGCCCGCAGCCGGGTCCTCGCGGAGTGGACCGCGCCCGACGGCTCCGACCGCCACGGTCTGGCATTGGCCGAGCTCAAGTCACCGCACGCGGGCGACCACTTCAGGCTCTGGACGGACCCGCAAGGCCGAATAACGACCCGCCCGCTGGACTCCCCCACCGCCACGACACACGCGGTGCTGGCCGGGATCGGCGCGGCCCTGACGGTCATGGGCCTGGTCGAGGGCGTCCGGCGGCTGACGGTGTGGCGCCTGGTCCGCAGGCGGTACGCGCGCTGGGACCAGGCCTGGGACCGGGCGGGCCCGGACTGGGGCAAGGCGGGCACGGGCAGCTGACCGCCTTCCCGCTCTGGTCAACCCACCCTGCACGCACACGCTACGGTGGACCGGCCGAAGCGCTTTCGGCGACAACCCGCGGGTGAGCGAACCGCAGGGACGCGCACAGGTTTTCGGGAACGCGAACGCACACCAGCCCAGGGGCTGAAGCACGGTCGCGGTCCCGGCACCGGCGGCAAGGCCCTTGCGGAAGCGAGCCATCAGCACGACGAGGTGGGGGCACAGCAACGCCATGGCACAGGGCACGGTCCAGGTGACGCACACCGGTACGTCGCGGTGGCGGCGCCGCACGGGCGAGTACGCATCGCTCGCCGCCGCCCTGGAGGCCGCCACCGACGGTGACGTCCTCACCATCGCCCCGGGCACCTACCGGGAAAACCTCGTCGTCCAGCGGTCGGTGACGCTGCGTGGCCCCGAGGGCTCCCCCGGCTCGGTGCGGATCGCGCCCGTCGACGGCGTGCCGCTCACCGTGCGCGCCTCGGCCGTGGTGCAGGACCTGCACGTGGAGGGCCAGGACGCGGCGGCGCCCGCGCTGCTGGTGGAGGAGGGCACGCCGGAGCTGCTGGACGTGCGGATCGTCACCCGGTCCGCCACGGGCATCGAGGTGCGCGGCGGCGCCCGCCCCACCGTGCGCCGCTGCACCATCGACAACCCGGCCGGCATCGGTGTCGCCGTACTCGACGGCGGGGGCGGGGTGTTCGAGGAGTGCGAGGTCGTCGCGGCCGGGCAGGCGGGCGTGGCCGTCCGGGGCGGTGCCCATCCGCGGCTGGAGCGCTGCCGGGTGCACCACGCCTCGGGCACTGGGGTGACCGTGACGGGCGAGAACGCCGCGCTGGAGGCCGTGGGTTGTGAGATCTACGAGGTCCGCGGCTCCGGTGTGCAGGTCACCCAGCGGGCGACGGCGCATCTGACCGACTGCGACGTGCACCGCACCACCGCCGACGGCGTCACCCTGGACACGGACGCGGTGCTCACGCTGGCCGACTGCCGCCTCCACGACATCCCCGAGAACGCGGTCGACCTGCGCTCCCGCTCGGTGCTCACGCTGACCCGGACGACGGTCCGTCAGTTCGGGCGCAACGGCCTGTCGGTGTGGGATCCGGGGACCCGGGTCGACGCCAACCAGTGCGAGATCTTCGACAGCACCGGTGACTATCCGGCGGTGTGGGTCAGCGACGGCGCCACCGCCGTCCTCGACTCCTGCCGGGTGCACGACGTGCCGGACGCCCTGTTCGTGCTGGACCGTGGTTCGCGCGCGGACGTCGTGGACAGCGATCTGTCGCAGGTGCGCAACACGGCGGTGTCGGTGAGCGACGGAGCGACCGCCCAGCTCGACGACTGCCGGATCCGCGAGGCGGCGACCGGAGCGTGGTTCCGCGATCACGGCAGCGGCGGCACCCTGAACAACTGCACCCTGGACGGCACCCAGACCGGCGTCATCGTCACCAAGGGCGCCGACCCGACCATCGAGCGCTGCACGGTCGACTCCCCCGCCGAGGCGGGCTTCTACGTCTCCGCGGGCGGCCGCGGCAGCTTCCTGAACTGCCGGGTCAGCGGCAGCGGCGGCTACGGCTTCCATGTGATCGACGGCTGCCGCGCGACGCTGCGCAAGTGCCGTACGGAGCGTTGCGCGCGCGGCGGTTACGAGTTCGCCGAGGCGGGCCCGGACGCCGCGTCCGGGACGGGTCCCGTCGTGGAGGACTGCACCAGCGACGAGAGCGGCGGTCCGCGGCCGCCCACGACCCGTGAGACCGTCGTACAGACGGTGTCGCACTCCCCCGGGCTGCTCGGCTCGATCCCCGGTCAGCGCAGCACGGAGCAGGAGCCGCTGGTCACCGCCGCCGAGCCCGGGAGCAAGCCGGCGCGGACGTCGACGGACGTGCTCGGGGAGCTCGACGCGCTGGTGGGCCTGGACAGCGTCAAGCGGGAGGTGCGGGCGCTCACGGACATGATCGAGGTGGGCCGGCGACGGCAGCAGGCGGGTCTGAAGGCGGCCTCGGTCAAGCGGCATCTGGTCTTCACCGGCTCCCCCGGCACGGGCAAGACGACGGTCGCGCGGCTGTACGGCGAGATCCTCGCCTCGCTGGGCGTACTGGAGAAGGGCCACCTGGTGGAGGTCTCCCGGGTCGACCTGGTCGGCGAGCACATCGGTTCCACGGCGATCCGCACGCAGGAGGCGTTCGAGAGGGCGCGCGGCGGTGTGCTGTTCATCGACGAGGCTTATGCGCTCTCTCCGGAGGACGCGGGGCGTGACTTCGGCAAGGAGGCCATCGACACGCTGGTGAAGCTGATGGAGGACCACCGGGACGCGGTGGTCGTGATCGTCGCCGGCTACACGTCGGAGATGGAGCGCTTCCTCTCCGTCAACCCCGGTGTCGCCTCCCGCTTCTCCCGGACCATCACCTTCGGCGACTACGGCCCCGAGGAGCTGCTGCGGATCGTGGAGCAGCAGGCCGACGAGCACGAGTACCGGCTGACGCAGGGTGCGTGCGAGGCGTTGCTGAAGTACTTCACGGTCTTCCCGAAGGGCCCGGCGTTCGGCAACGGCCGCACCGCCCGGCGGACCTTCGAGGCCATGGTGGAACGGCACGCGGGCCGTGTCGCACAGCTGGCGGACCCCAGCACCGACGACCTGACCCTGCTGTTCGCGGAGGACCTGCCGGAGCTGCCCTGAGCGACCTGCGGTGCGGGCTCCCCGGCGGGTGGTCCCACGGTCTAACCGTCGGCGTTCCGGCTCTCTCCCACCCGGCCCGGTTGCGGGCGCGGCCCCGGCAGGGCCGGGCGCAGGCGGTTCAGCAGGCGGGAGCGTTCGCGGGCGAAGGCCGGGTCCGCCTGGTAGTCGGAGTGGCCGAGGATCGGCGCCGGCAGCGGGTGCACGGGCGTGCGGCTGTAGGCGAGGGGGTCCGGTAGGGGGGCGTGGTCGACCTCGGGGGCGGTGTCGTCAAGGATTCGAACGGGGCCGCCGATGGGGTCGGTGCGGCGGTAGAGGTTGCCCCAGCAGGCGACGTCGCGGTGCAGGGCGGCTAGCGCGGGCGGTCCGAAGTGGGCCGGGAACCAGCGGCCGTACAGGCGCTCCAGCGGCGAGCCGTAGGTCAGCAGCGCGATCCGGCCACGGACCGACGGGGGCAGCTGCCAGGCGGCGGCCGCGGCGAGCACGCTGCCCTGGGAGTGGCCGGAGAGGACCAGTCGGCCACCGGTGCGATCGGTCCAGGTGGCCATGCGCCAGGTCAGGTCCGGCACCGCGCGCTCGGCGTAGCACGGCGGTGCGAAGGGATGCGCGGCGCGCGGCCAGAAGGTGCCGACGTCCCAGAGGATGCCGATCGTGCGCCGCGCCGAGGCGTCCTTGTAGGCGCGCCTGCCCCAGGTCACGAAGAGCACGAAGCCGAGGCCTACCAGCCAGGAGCCGAGCGTCTGCGAGGTCTCGGCGACGGCCTGTACGGCGTCGTGGGCGGGGCGGGCGGCGCCCTCGGGCGTCTTCCCGGTGGCCAGCGCACCGGCCAGGGCCACACCGCCGAGCACCAGGGTGGCGACGGTGAGCACGGCGACGACGAGGGGTGCGCGGTCGGTGAGGGTGGCCATGGCGCGGACGTGCGCGATGGCGCGGGTACGGCCCGGGTCCTCGGGTTCGCCGGGGTGGTCGTGCCGAACCCGGCCGCGTTCGGCACGGGCCAGCCGGGCGGTGCCGTACCCGAGCCGGACGGCGAGGAGCAGCAGGACAGCGAGGACCGGCGGGATCGTGGACGCCTGCCAGGTCAGCAGGACGGGCGGTCCGGGGAGCAGGGCCCGGGTGCCGTCCAGCCAGTCCGCGACACGCTGCGCGACCCCGCCGGACATCACGCCGCCCAGCGCACAGGCGAGCAGCGTGACGGCCGGACCGCACAGGCCCCGCATCCCGGCGCGCGGATCGGGACCGCGCCGGTACAGGTGCCGGGCCACCACGGCGAGCGCGACGACCAGCAGTCCCTGGGCGAGCATGAGGGCGCCGAAGGCCGGGTCGCCCGGCAGTCGCCCGGTGGACCGCCAGCCGGGCCGGTCCCAGCCGGCGTAGATCAGCGTGAGCAGCAGCAGGACGAGCGCCCCGAGTGGCAGCCGTCGTACGACGTGCCGGTCGAGCCGCTGGTCGAGACGGTGCTCGCTGCGGCCGCGGCGGCACACGACGCCGACCGCCACCGCAGCGCAGGCCACCAGGGCCGCGGTGAGCAGCCGGCTCAGCACGTCCAGGGTGGCGGGGCCGCCGGGCCGGTGGTCGAAGCGGGCCGCCGGGGTCGCGACGGCCGCGGCCACGGTCAGCAGGGCCGCGGCGGTGTGCGCGGCGCGCAGCCGGGCCACGAGGCGACGCCCGTACCAGAAGCCGGGCAGGGCCAGCGCGCTGCCGTCGGGGTCCGGCTCGGGGTCGTGGGGCAGCGGCCGGTGGGACTCGTACGCGCTCCAGGTGCGGCGCGAGAGGTACCAGAGGAGGACGGTCAGCGCGGTCGGCACCAGCGCGGCGAGCGCGAGCCGACGGCCCGGCCGGCTCCACCAGGTGCCCGGTGCCGCGGCCGGCCGGGCCGCGAGGAAGGCCAGCCAGGAGTGCCGGCGGGCGCAGGCGTGGACCCCGGCGCACTGCCAGGCGACCAGGTCGAGGGCCACCTCGCAGGCGGCGGCCACCAGCAGCACGGTCAGCGTGAGGGCGGCCAGCCGCACGAGGAGCCGTACAGGCGGACGGCGCGGTGTCGGCCGGTCGCGGCGGGGCGCATCCAGTGGGCGAGGTTGACGACCATGAACGGCAGCAGCAGGAGCCACAGGGCGCGGCTGCTGTCGCCGGAGGTCAGGTTGCACCAGACGTACGCCTCCCGGACCGGTTCGTCGCGGGGGCCTTCCGGGTCCGCGACGTCCTCGGCGCGGCGGAAGACGGCCGCCGTGTCGTCGCCGGTGACCCGCACGGTGCGCGGGTCGTCGAGCATCTTCTCGGATGTGGTCCCGCCCACCCCGTGCACGAGCAGTTCCAGCTCGGGCTCCGGGCCGGCGACGCCGTCCGTGTGCTGTGCGCGGTCCACTGTTCTCGCACCCCCGTGACGCGCCCGAAGGCAGGTGTCGACGCGGGCTTCAGGATCTCCGCTCCGGTGCCGGGGCACACCCGTTGCCGCGGAATCTCCCCGATCCGGGTGACGGGGCCGGGGCGCGCATGACATGCGCGCGTCGTGACAGGTGCTGGCGCAACCGGTACCCACCCGTGAAAGGATGGGACGCCCGCGCACTCCGGCCGGATGGAACCTCCTGGTCGGAGAGGGTGCGCCGGGCGTGTGGGACCGACGGCGGCGAAAGGACCGGAGCGTACGTGAGTGAGAATCAGAACCTCCTCGCGGAGCAGCGTCGCGCCCTGATCCTGGACGAGGTACGGCGCCGGGGCGGTGTGCGGGTGAACGAACTGACCCGCAAGCTCGGCGTCTCGGACATGACCGTACGCCGTGACCTGGACGCCCTCGCCCGCCAGGGCGTGCTGGAGAAGGTGCACGGCGGCGCGGTGCCCGTGGTCGAGGCGAGCACCCACGAGCCCGGCTTCGAGGCGAAGTCGGGCCTGGAGCTGACGGCCAAGGAGGACATCGCGCGGGCCGCCGCCAAGCTGGTCACCCCGGGCACGGCGATCGCCCTGTCCGGCGGTACGACGACGTACGCGCTCGCGCAGCACCTGCTGGAGGTGCCCGACCTGACCGTCGTGACGAACTCGGTGCGGGTCGCGGACGTCTTCCACGCGGCGCAGCGCACCTCGGGCCAGCGGCAGGGCGCGGCCACGGTGGTGCTGACCGGCGGGGTGCGTACCCCCTCGGACTCGTTGGTGGGGCCGGTGGCCGACCAGGCGATCGGCGCCCTCCACTTCGACCTGCTCTTCCTCGGTGTGCACGGCATATCGGTCGAGGCCGGTCTGTCCACGCCGAACCTCGCGGAGGCGGAGACGAACCGGCGGCTGGTGCACTCCGCGCGCCGGGTCGTGGTGGTCGCGGACCACACCAAGTGGGGCACGGTGGGCCTGAGTTCCTTCGCCGCACTGGAGCAGGTGGACACGCTCGTCACCGACGCGGGGCTGCCGGCCGAGGCACGCGCGGAGATCTCGGAGCATCTGCCGCGGCTGCTCGTGGCGGGCGAGCCGGACGAGGACACCGGCGACGACGCCGGCACCGAGGACATCTGACGGCCCGTCAACTAGGCTGACGGCCAACGCCCCGCCTCCGCACGGGACTTCACGAGGGATTCGTCGCCATGGCTCAGCGTCTGCGCCCGGTCGGGCCGGAGTTCGTCGAGACCGCGCCCGTACGGCTCGTGTTCACCCGGGACATGGCCGCCGGCCCGGAGACGGTCTTCCGGGCCCTCGCCGAGGACCTGGAAGGCTGGCCGGAGTGGTTCTCGGCGGTGGCCTCGGTCCGGCCCACGCGAGGCGGGCGCCAGGTACGGCTGCGGGGCGGCATCCGCTTCGAGGAGACGGTGCTGGCGGCGAAGGCTCCCGCGCTGTACGCCTACCGGGTCGACGTGACGAACACGCCGGGGGCCCGTGCCTGGGTCGAGGAATGGCGGCTCGCCCCGGCCGGTACGGGGACCCGGGTGCGCATGACCTTCGCCCTCGACGGCACGGCCGCCTTCCGCCAGGTGTGCAGGCTCATCCGTCCCGGCGTCGGCCGGGCCTTCCGGAACGCCGTCGCGGCGCTGGACCGGCGGTCGGCCTGACCGCTCCCGGGCTCAGTCCGGCCACACCCCGGTCGCCAGCAGGGTCTCGATCGCCGCCGCGTACGGCGTGATGTCCAGGCCCTGCTCGGCGAGCCAGGCGTCGGAGTAGTACTTGTCGAGATAGCGGTCGCCCGGGTCGCACAGCAGGGTGACGACACTGCCGCGGCGCCCCTCGGCCACCATCTCGGAGACGATCTTCAGCGCGCTCCACAGCCCGGTGCCCGTGGAGGCGCCCGCCTTGCGGCCGATGGCCCGCTCCAGGGCCCGTACGGCAGCCACACTGGCCGCGTCCGGGACCTTCATCATCCGGTCGATCGCGCCGGGCACGAAGCTCGGCTCCATGCGCGGCCGGCCGATGCCCTCGATCCGGGAACCGCAGTCGCAGGTGACCTCCGGGTCGCCGGTGGTCCAGCCCTCGAAGAAGCAGGAGTTGTCCGGGTCGGCGACGCAGACGCGGGTGTCGTACTGCATGTAGTGCACATAGCGCGCGAGGGTCGCGGAGGTGCCGCCGGTGCCGGCCGTGGCGACGATCCACGCCGGCTCCGGGAACCGCTCCAACTCCAGCTGGCGGAAGATGGATTCGGCGATGTTGTTGTTGCCACGCCAGTCGGTGGCCCGCTCGGCGTAGGTGAACTGGTCCATGTAGTGGCCGCCGGTCTCCACCGCGAGGCGGGAGGACTCCTCGTACATCTTCCGGGAGTCGTCCACGAAGTGGCACCGGCCGCCGTGGAACTCGATGAGTCGGCACTTCTCCGCGCTGGTCGTGCGCGGCATGACCGCGATGAAGGGGACGCCGATCAGCTTCGCGAAGTAGGCCTCGGAGACGGCGGTGGAGCCGCTGGAGGCCTCGATGACAGGGCGGCCGGGACGGATCCAGCCATTGCACAGGCCGTAGAGGAAGAGGGAGCGGGCGAGGCGGTGCTTGAGGCTGCCGGTGGGGTGCGTCGACTCGTCCTTGAGGTAGAGGTCGATGCCCCACTGCTCGGGCAGGGGGAAGCGGAGCAGGTGGGTGTCCGCCGAGCGGTTGGCGTCGGCCTGGACCTTGCGGACGGCTTCTTTCAGCCAGTCGCGGTAGGCGGCGTCGCTGCGGTCGACGTCGAGGGTGGCGCCGGTCCGGGTCTGGTGGATGGTGCTCACGGCGGTGCTCCTTAGGCTCGGCGCCGACGGCGCCTCACGCGGCCGGCACTTCGAGCATAGGCATCTTTCACACCGCTTCCCACCTGCATAAACGCATCTTTCAGCCACCCAAAGCCGTCCTGGGGCACAGGCGTGCGAGATGTCCGGGGGCGCATTGGCGGGAGTGCTCCGGACGACCGCCGTACGCGCCCCGCGCGTACTGGTGCTCCCGGCCGTAGCGGGGCAGACTGCACGCGACGGGACGATCGTCCCCAGGACCTGTCCGGCGATTCCCGCCGCCCGCCCGGGGGCGGGACCCACGGCGCCTCGCGCTCGCACGTACCGGACGGCGCGGGGTCAGGGGAGAGAATCGCCGGACGGGCCACGAGGGGGCGCACACTGGACCGCGAAGGCACAGGGCAAGGGGGCGGCGAAGGATGGCGGAGCCGGAGTTCACGGCGAAGGGCGTGCGGATCGGCAAGCGGCTGCGTTCGCTCACCCGGGCCGGGCAGGTCCGGATCAACGACGGCAGGCTGGAGTTGCTCAACAGCTACGGCAGCGAGATCGACAGCGCTCCGGTGCAGGCGGTGCGCGCCTCCAGGCCGTGGTTCGGGCCGGACGGCAAGGCGTTGGCGGACGTCAACGGCACGCGGTACCAGCTGACGCTGGGCGAGCAGGACCCGGCTCCGGGCGAGGCCGGTCCGCCCACGGCACGGCGGTTCATCGAGGCGGTGCGCCGGGCCGCCGGCCGTGGCGGCTGAGAGCCGTCACGGCGGCCCGGCCGGGCAGAGGCCGGTCGCGTTACTCCGAGCAGCGGTCCGTCGCGGCGAGTTGCGGGAGCGCATCCGCTGCGTCACGCTGGTCTCACGTCACTCTGGGTTTACCGGCGATAACGCTGCGAACCAGCCCGCCGGCCATGACAGCAGGCGGCCGTTTGGACGCAAGCACCCTGCTGGATCCGTTGTTCTCCGTGTTCTTCCGGTCCCTTCGGACCTCTACATCGGGGAGTCGCAGCCGTGATCAGTCACCCAAGCAGGCACTGCACGGTGGAGCTCCAAGCTTTGCCGTCGCGGATCGGCCAGGTCCGCAGAATCGTATCTGCGCAGTTGCGCTACTGGCACATGGACGCCTTGATAGACCGGGCCGCGCTCGGTGTGACCGAGCTGCTGAGCAACGTTCACCGGCATGCCAGGCCCGACAAGTCGTGCACGGTCGAGCTGGAGCTGGCCCCGGACCGGCTCACGGTCTCGGTACGGGACAACGATCCGCGTCTTCCCGTGCCGGCCGAGGTCGCGACCGTCCCGGACGGCGGCCCGCTGGCCACGTGCGGGCGGGGGCTGGCGATGGTGGCGGCCGTGAGCGAGAGCTGGGGTGCCCGTCCGGACGGCGACCACGGCAAGGTCGTCTGGTTCACGCTGACCGCCCCGGCGGTGGTACGGCCCCATCCGGCCCACGCACCGCGCCGCGCTGCGGAGCCCCGGCCGGCGGCCGGGCCCGTCCCTGTGCGGTCGACGGTGCCCGTGGCCGCCACGGTACCCAGGACCGCGGGGACACCTGTCGGCGCCGGGGCTCCCATCGGCGCCGGGGCCCCGGTCGCGAGCGCGGCGCCGGCCCCCGCGGTGCAGGCCGCTCCGGCCGTGGCGCCCGTTCCCGCCGTGGCGCGCGCCCCGGTGGGAACCGGGGCACAGGCTCCCGCCCGGTCGGCCGTTTCCGGCTGACCGGGCGGTGACCTCCCCGGTACGACGGTGGTGGCTCCCGCTCCTCACTCCGTGGCGATGGCCCGCAGCACGTCCAGCCTGGCCGCCCGCCGGGCCGGGCGCAGTCCCGCGAGGGCGCCGGCGACGAGGCCGACGAGGGCCACCACGGCGAGCCGCGCGGGCGGCAGCGCGAAGGCGAACGCGGTGTCGCTCGCCCCGTCCGAGGCCTTCACCAGGACCCAGCCGAGGAAGCCGCCGAGTCCCAGGCCGCCGACCGTGCCGAACGCGGCGACCAGCACCGACTCCCAGCGGACCATGGCCCGCAGCTGGGCGCGGGTCTGGCCGACGGCCCGCAGGAGGCCCAGTTCCCGGGTGCGTTCGTGCACCGCGAGGGTCAGCGTGTTCGCGATGCCGAGCAGGGCGATGACGACCGCGAGGACGAGCAGGGCGTAGACGAGGGTGAGCATCATGTCGATGCCGCCCGCCGACGACTGCGCGTACTCGTCGCGGGTCTGCACCTCGGGGTTGCCGTACCGTGCGGCGACCTTCCGCACCGCCGCCTTGCCCGCGTCGGCACTCACGCCCGGCCTGAAGGTGACGGCGATCAGGCTGTCCGCGTCCTGGGTGCGGTGCGGGGCCCAGGCCGCGCGGGTGATGACGTAGTCCCCGGCGAGTTCCGACCGGCCGTACACGGCCCGGACGGTGAAGTCCTCGCTCCTGCCGTCGGTGAAGGTCAGCCGGGCCGTGTCGCCGGCCCGCAGATGCTGCCGGTCGGCCTCCTTCCGGGTGAGGGCGATGCCGTCGGTGCCGAGGCCCCGAAGGGAGCCGGTGACCGTGCCGAGGTCGAAGGTGCGGGCGAGCGCGGCCGGGTCGGTGACGGTCAACGCGCGCCCCTTGCCGTCCACTTCGGCGACGCCGCGGCCGAGCCCGACGGCCGTGTCCACCTGCGGGAGCCGCTGGAGTGCCGGGGCGAGCCGGGGGCTGAGTCCGCTGCCGCCCGCCCCGAAGGACGGGCTGCTGACGGCGACGTCGCCGGCGAAGGAGCGGGACACCGTCTGGTCCATCGTGGCCTTCAGCGAGGCGCCGAAGACGGTGAACAGCGACACGACGGCCACGCCGATCATCAGCGCGCTCGCGGTGGCGGCCGTCCGCTTCGGGCTGCGCAGGGCGTTGCGCCGGGCCAGGGAGCCGGTGACTCCGCGCAGCCGGTGCAGGGGGCCGCCGAGCAGGCGTACGGCCGTGGTGGCGGCGACCGGGCCGAGGACGACGAAGGCCGCCAGGGCGAGCAGCGCGCCGAGTCCCGCCAGCCATACGGAGGGTGTGACGAGCACGCCGGCGAGGCTCGCGGCGAGTGCGAGCGCGCCGAGGACGGCTCCGGCGACCGCGCGCGACCGGGAGGCACCGGAGGTGTCCACGGCCGTCTCGCGCAGGGCGGCGAGCGGCGCGGTCCGTCCGGCGCGCCGGGCCGGCAGGAGCGCGGAGCCCAGGCAGACCACGATCCCCACCGCGAGCGGCAGGACCATCGACAGGGTTTTGATCACCAGGTCGCCGTCGGGGAAGGGGAATCCGATCGCCGGGAACAGCGACTGGAGCCCGGCGGCGATGCCGATGCCGCCCGCGAGTCCGGTGAGGGACGCGGTGAGCGCGACGAGGCAGGCCTCGGCAAGGGCGACCCCGGTCACCTGGCGGCGGGCCGCGCCGAGGGCACGCAACAGGGCGTTCTCCCGGGTGCGCTGGGCGACCACGATGGCGAAGGTGTTGTGGATGGAGAAGGTGGCGACGAGCAGGGCGACGCCGGAGAACACGAGCAGGAAGGTGGTGAAGACGGTCAGGAACTGGCTGGAGATCATGTCGGTGTTCTCCTGCGCCGACTGCTGACCGGTGATCGCCTCGACTCCCTCGGGCAGTACCGGGGTCAGCCGCCGGACCAGGTCCTGCTGGCTCACCCCGGGTCCGGCCCGCACCTCGATGGACGCCGCCCGGCCGGGCCGCGCGGTGAGGTACTTCTCGGCGTCGGCCCGGGTCATGCCGGTGAACGTCACCTGGGCCATGCCGTCCTGGCCGCCGAAGGTGGCGAGGCCGACGACGGTGACCCTGACCGGGTCGGGGGTGCGCAGGGTGGTGGTGTCACCGATCCTGAGACCGCCCTTCTTCGCGGCACCGCGGTTCACCACGACCTCGCCCGGCCGGGCGGGCGCGCGGCCCTCGGCGATCCGGTACGGGTTGAGGCCCGGGTCGTTGATCCAGTTGCCCGCGAGGGTGGGCGGTCCCTGGCCGCCGACGGGTTTGCCGTCGGAGCCGACGAGTTGGCCGGCGCCCTGGATGTCCGGGGCGGCGGCCGCCACGCCGGGTACCCGCTCGATGGTCTTCACCAGCGAGGTGTCGACCGGCCGCCGTACGCCCTGGGCCTCGCCCGGCGTGGTGATGGCGTCGGCGCCGCGTACGACGGCGTCCGTGCCGCTGGTGGCCTCGCCGAACATGCTGCCGAAGCTCGCGCGCAGCGTGTCGCCCATGACGAGGGTGCCGGTCAGGAAGGCGACGCCGAGGAACACGGCGAAGAAGGTGCCCGCGAAGCGGCGCCGGTGTGCGCGCAGGGAGGTGAGGCTGAGCCGGAGCGACGCGTTCACGACCGCACCTCGAAGGCCTTCATGCGGTCCAGGACCCGGTCCGCCGTCGGCGCCTGCATGCGGTCGACGAGCCGTCCGTCGGCGAGGAAGAGCACCTCGTCGGCGTGCGCGGCGGCCACCGGGTCGTGCGTCACCATGACGACCGTACGGTCCATCTCCCGGACGGCGGAGCCGAGGAGGCCGAGGACCTCCGCGCCGGAGCGGGAGTCGAGGTTGCCGGTCGGCTCGTCGGCGAAGACCACGTCGGGCCGTCCGGCGAATGCCCGGGCCACGGCGACGCGCTGCTGCTGGCCCCCGGAGAGTTCCGAAGGCCGGTGGTGCAGCCGGTCGCGCAGCCCGACCACGTCGACGAGCGCGTCGATCCACTCCTGGTCGCCGCGCCGGCCGGCCAGGTCCAGGGGCAGCGTGATGTTCTCGACGACGGTCAGCGTGGGCACCAGGTTGAACGCCTGGAAGACGAAGCCGACCCGGTCACGGCGCAGCAGGGTCAGGCGCCGGTCGTCGAGGGCGCCGAGTTCGGTGTCGCCGATCCAGGCGGCGCCGGAGGTGAGCGTGTCGAGGCCGGCCGCGCAGTGCATGAGGGTGGACTTGCCGGAGCCCGAGGGACCCATGATCGCGGTGAAGCGCCCGGCGGGAAAGGAGACGTCGACGCCGTCCAGGGCACGTACGGCGGTGTCGCCACCGCCGTACACCTTCACCGCGCCGACCACGCGGGCCGCGACCCGCAGTGCCGTCGTGGTCATGCCGCGCCCCCCTTGCCCGTGCCGCCGAACCGCTCCTCCAGGACGGACATCCGGCGCCAGTACTCGTCCTCGTCGATCTCGCCGGAGGCGAAGCGGCGGCCGAGGACCGCGAGCGGCGAGTCACCCGCGGGGCGTGCGCCGTCCACGGGCCGCCAGGGGCCGCCGCGCCCGCGCCAGGCCGTGCGGCGCAGGAAGGTGACGGCGCCGATCACGACGGCCGCCCAGACCAGCGGGAAGAAAAGGATCCACGGGCCGGGACCGCCGTCCCAGTCGGCCAGGGTCTGCATCTCGGGTCATCTCCCTTGTCGGTTCGCTCTGCGGGGATGCCACGAGACTCCCTCCGGGAAGGGGTCCTGGTCGTCGTGCGGCCGGCGGCAGTGCGGGTACCTCCCGGGGAGTACGGCGTGGGCGGCGAACTGCTCCCGGCGGACTGGCGCGCTGTAACTACTAGTATGTACAGTGGCCGCATGAGCACCCCGGAACGACTGATCGAGTCCACCCGTGAGCTGCTGTGGGAGCGCGGATACGTGGGCACGAGCCCGAAGGCGATCCTGGAGCGCTCGGGCGCCGGCCAGGGCAGCATGTACCACCACTTCAAGGGAAAGCCGGACCTCGCCCTGGCGGCGATCCGGCGGACCGCGGAGGAGCTGCGCGCCGCCGCCGAGGGGGTCCTCGGCGGGCCCGGCACGCCGTACGAGCGCATCGAGGCGTATCTGCTGCGCGAGCGTGACGTACTGCGCGGCTGCCCGGTCGGGCGCCTGACCATGGACCCCGACGTGATCGCCAGCGAGGAGCTGCGCGCGCCGGTGGACGAGACGATCGCCGCCATCCGCGCACGGATCGCCCAGCTCGTCGAGGAGGGCAAGCGGGAGGGGCAGTTCGCGCCCTCGCTGGACGGCGAGGAGATCGCTGCGGCCGTCCTCGCGACCGTACAGGGCGGCTACGTCCTCGCCCGCGCCTCCGGCTCCCCCGCCGCCTTCGACGCCGGGGTCCGCGGGCTGCTCTCCCTGCTCGCGGCACCTGCCCGTGCGGATGCCGGTGCCAGCCGGTGTGAGCACCCGGAGCGAAGTGGACGTTGAACACGCGCGGCCGGGACGGGGCGGCGGGCCCGGCGACGTGGAGGCCGCCGAGGACGGCACGACGACCGAGCGGCACGCGCACGCGGACGACCGCCCGGCCCCACACCCGAGAAGGGAAACCCGACATGCACGCCATGCAGTACGAGTACACCCTGCCCGCCGACTACGACATGGGCGTCATCCGCTCCCGCGTCGCCCGCGTGGCGCATCTGCTGGACGACTGGGACGGCCTCGGCATCAAGACGTACGTGCTGCGCGAGCGCGGGGTGCACGGCTCACCGGTGAACCAGTACGGGCCGTTCTACCTCTGGAACACCCTGGAGGGCATGAACAGGTTCCTGTGGGGAGGAGCCTTCCAGGGGCCCGTCGACGACTTCGGGCGGCCGGCGATCCGGCAGTGGACGGGTCTGGCCTTCGAGGAGGGCGCAGCGGCCGGTGCGGCGCCCGCGTTCGCCGTACGCCGACGCCAACCGGTGCCGGAGGGCGTGGAGTTGGCCGCGTTCATGGCGGACGCCGCGGCCGAGGCCGGGCGGCTTGCCGCGCAGGACGGCGCGGTGCTCGCGGCGGCGGCCGTGGACACGCGCGCGTGGGAACTGGTGCACTTCTCGCTCTGGGAGCACGATGCACCGAAGGCCGACGGGGACCTCTTCCAGGTGCTGCACCTGTCCGCCCCCGGCCGGGGCCGGCTCCCGCGCGGGCGGCAGTGGTGAGCCACGTCCGTACGGTTCTCGGCGACACGAGGCCCGAGGAGCTCGGCGTGTGCGACGCGCACGACCATCTCTTCCTGCACAGTCCCCGGTTGCCGGGCCGGGAGCTCGAGGACCTGTCGGCCGCGCGGGCCGAGCTGGCCGCGTTCCGGGCGGCGGGCGGAGCGGCCGTCGCGCAGTGGACGCCGTACGGCATGGGACGGCGGGTCGCGGACCTGCCGGAGCTGTCCCGGGCCACCGGCGTGCGGCTGGTCTGCGCCACGGGACTGCACCAGGCCGCGCACTACGACTCCGAGTTGCTCGCCAGGCTGCGCGGCGGCGACCTCGGCGAGCTGTTCGTGTCCGAGCTGACCGACGGCATCGGTACGACCGGGGTGCGGGCCGGTCTGATCAAGGTGGCGGGCGGCTTCCACACGCTCGACGCGCACGCCCGCTGGACCATGCGCGCCGCGGCCGAGGCGCACCACGCCACCGGCGCGCCCATCGCCGTGCACCTGGAGCTGGGCACCGGCGCGCTCGACGTACTCGACCTGCTCTGCGGCGAGTTGGGGGTGCCCGGCGACCGGGTGATCCTGGGACACCTGAACCGCTGCCCCGACCCGGTGGTGCAGCGCCAGGCCGCATCGTCGGGCTGCTGGCTGGCCTTCGACGGCCCCTCCCGTGCCCATCACGCCACCGACTGGCGGATGCCGGAGGCGGTACGGGCCCTGGCCGAGGCCGGCTTCGGCGACCGGCTGCTGCTGGGCGGGGACACGGTGGTCGCCGGGGCCCGCTCGGTCGACGGCGGGCCCGGCATGCCGTACCTGCTGCGCGGGGTTAGGCCGCGGCTGGAGGCCGAGTTGGGCGCGGAGTTGGTGAGGCGGATCCTTGCCGAGCATCCGGGGCGGGCGTTCGCGGTCGACTGGCGGTGACGGACCGTCGCCCAGTACCTGCCCGGGTGCGGCTCAGGCGGCCGCGTGAGCGCCTACGACGGGCCTCAGATAGTCGGCGAGGGGCCCTTCGAGCCGTTCGAGGTCGGCGGGTGAGCCGATCAGGTCGATCCGGTCGAACTCGGGCTCGTCACCGTGCGCGGTCTCCGTCCTCACCAACTGGGCATACCGGTCGCACAACTCCTGTGCGGGGCGGGGCGGGGCGGTGAACATCACGCCGACGTTGCCGCTTTGGCCCCGGGTGGTCAGCCAGCCGGTCAGGGAGTCGGGCGGGGTGTCGCTTCCGGTCTCCTCGGCGAGTTCCCGGGCCGCGTGCGCGCGCAGTGTCGTGAAGTCCAACTCACCGTCGCCCTCCGGTGGTTCGACGGTTCCGCCGGGCAGCTGCCAGCGCCCCGGGGACGCGGTGGAGGGTGCCATGCGGCCCACCAGCAGACGGCCGTCGTCGGCCGGCTGCACCACGGACACGAACAGGGAGGCGTACTCGGGAGCGTCGGGCACCCGGCGCAGGGCGCGGTACCGGTAGGTGGCCCGGGCCCAGGAGAGCACCAGGCCGTCGGAGCCGTCCCGCTCCAGGCCGGTCAGCGCGGCCACCGGTCCGTCGAACAGGGCCGGGTTGGCGCGTACCGCCTCCTCCCACGCGCGGTCCATCGCCGAGCGGTGGCGGCCCGACAGCTCCGGCAGGGCCGTCTCGACCAGGCGGATGCGCCCGGCGGGCAGGATCTCCACGGCCGCGGGGGTCACCGCAGCGCCCCCAGCGGGTCGTCGAGCACCGGCTGCCAGGCCAGTTCGGCCGCTCCGACGAGGCTGTTGTGGTCGAGTGTGCAGGGCAGAATCGGTACGCCGCCGCTCTGGCCCCACAGGCTGCGGTCGGCGACGACCGCGCGCAGTCGGCCGGGGTCCGCGTCCAGGAGGGTGCGGTGCAGACCGCCGAGGATGATGCGGTCGGGGTTGAGGATGTTGACCAGTCCGGCGAGGCCCAGACCCAGGCGGTCGATCAGGGCTTCGGCGGCCCTGCGGACGGCCGGGTCGTCGTACTGGGTGCGCAGCAGGTCGTTGGCCTGCTGGAGCAGCGACACCTCGGGGCCCGGCTCGCGGCCGGCCTCGATCAGCAGGGCCAGCGGGTCGGCCTCGACGTCCAGGCAGCCGCGGCTGCCGCAGTGGCACGGGCGGCCCTCCGGGTTGACCGTGAGATGTCCGACCTCCAGGGCGAGGCCCGAACTGCCGGTGTGCAGACGGCCGTCCAGCACGAGTGCGCCGCCGACGCCCCGGTGTCCGGTGGCCACGCACAGCAGGTCCCGGGCGCCCCGGCCGGCGCCGTGCCGGTGCTCGGCGAGGGCGGCGAGGTTGACGTCGTTGCCCGCGAACGCCGGGCCCGTGATGCCGGCCGAGCGTACGCACTCCGCGAAGATCGTGCGGACCGGGGCGCCTACGGGCCAGGCCAGGTGCAGCGGGTTGAGGGCGAGGCCGTCGGGTTCGGCCACGGCGGACGGTACGGCGAGTCCGGCGCCGACACAGCGGCGGCCGGTGGTGCGCAGCAGTTCGGCGCCCGCTTCCACCACCGAGCCGAGCACCTTCGCCGGGTCGGCGTCGACGGTCTCGCAGCCGGGCGCGGTCGCGACGATCCGCCCGCCGAGGCCGACCAGCGCCGCCCGGAAGCCGTCGGCGTGGACCTGCGCGGCGAGCGCCACCGGGCCGTCCTCGGCGACCAGAAGCCGGTGCGAGGGGCGGCCCTGGGAGCCGGCCGCGGCACCCGGCCGGGCGTCCACCCGGATCAGCCCGAGCGCCTCCAGTTCGGCGGCCACCGCCCCCGCCGTCGCCCGGGTGACACCGAGCTCCGCGGTGAGCACGGCGCGGGTCGGCGCCCGCCCGGTGTGCACCAGCTCCAGCGCGGGTCCGAGCGCGCCGCGCCCGCGGTCCAGCCGCGCTCTCGAGGTGGTCCTCTCCCCCGCCGTACGGGGATCCGCCTTGCCGCTCATGAGGGCGAGTCTCCCATGATCCGCACTCCGGGTTGCCCGCGCCGTCGGCTACCGCCCGCTCACCCGCAGGGTGATGTTCAGCCGTCCGGCGAGCCCCAGCCCGGGCGGTGCCGTGCCCGGGTGCACGCGCGGCACGCCGTGGTACGCGAGCCGGGAGGGCCCGCCGAAGACGAACAGGTCACCGCTGCGCAGCTCCACGTCGGTGTACGGCTTCGCGCGCGTCTCGGGGTTGCCGAAGCGGAAGACGCAGGTGTCGCCGAGGCTGAGGGAGACCACCGGGGCGTCCGCCTGCTCGTCGCCGTCGCGGTGCATGCCCATGCGGGCCTCGCCGTCGTAGAAGTTGATCAGCGCGATGTCGTACGCGTACGGCTCCTGCGGGCCCAGCGCGGCGACGGCGGCGCGGCGGCCCAGTTCGCCGAGCCAGGCCGGGAACGGCTTCACGGGTGCGCCGTCGCCGTCGACGGCCGTGCGGGCGTAGGCGTACGGGTACCAGTGCCAGCCCAGGCAGACCTGGCGCGCGGTCATCGTGCCGCCGCCCGGGGTGCGGACCGTGCGTAGCCCGGCCGGTGGCCGCGCCCACTCGCGGCAGGCGGCGAGCAGGTCGCGCTGCCCGCCGGCGTCCAGCCAGTCCGGGACGTGCACGGCGCCCGGCGCGACTTCCGCGCGCTCCCGGGGAAACAGTTCCGCGTCCACACGCTCCATCCTGCCGCAGGCCCGCGCCACCGTTCCTGAGCTGCGGCTCCGCTAGCCTGGGAGGCACGATGAGCGAGCGTATGACGACACCGTGGGGCGAGGTCGAACTGTCCCGCTTCCCCGAGGATCCGCGTGACCGGCTGCGTGCCTGGGACGCCTCCGACGCGTATCTGCTGCGCCACCTGGCCGAGGAGGGGGTGCCGCTCACGGGCTCGGTCGTGGTGGTCGGGGACCGCTGGGGTGCGCTGGTCACGGCGCTCGCCGAGCACCGGCCGACGCAGATCACCGACTCCTTCCTGAGCCAGGAGGCGACCCGGGCGAATCTGGCGCGCGCCGGTGTCGCGCCCGGTGCCGTCCGGCTGCTGACGACCCAGGATCCGCCGCCGGAGCGGGTGGACGTGCTCCTGGTGCGGGTGCCGAAGAGCCTGGCGCTGCTGGAGGACCAGCTGCTGCGGCTGGCGCCCGCCGTGCACGCGGGCACGGTGGTCGTCGGCACGGGGATGGTGAAGGAGATCCACACCTCCACGCTCCAGCTGTTCGAGCGCGTCCTCGGCCCGACCCGGACCTCGCTGGCGCGGCAGAAGGCCCGGCTGATCCTGTGCAGCCCCGACCCGGCGCTGGAGCGGCCCGTGAACCCGTGGCCGTACAGCTACGCGCTCCCGGAGGGCGTCGGCGCGGTCTCCGGGCGTACGGTCGTCAACCACGCGGGCGTCTTCTGCGCCGACCGCCTCGACATCGGCACCCGCTTCTTCCTCCGGCACCTGCCGGGACCGGGGGCGAGCCGCGTGGTGGACCTCGGGTGCGGCAACGGCGTCGTCGGCACGGCGGTGGCCCTGGCGGACCCGTCGGCCGAGGTGCTGTTCGTGGACGAGTCCTTCCAGGCGGTGGCCTCGGCGGAGGCGACGTACAAGGCCAACGGGGTACCGGGGCACGCGGAGTTCCGGGTCGGTGACGGGCTGGCCGGGGTGGCGCCTGGCAGTGTGGACCTGGTCCTGAACAACCCGCCGTTCCACTCCCACCAGGCCACGACGGACGCGACGGCGTGGCGGATGTTCACGGGGGCACTGCGCTCGCTTCGGCCGGGAGGCGAGCTGTGGGTGATCGGGAACCGGCACCTGGGGTACCACGTGAAGCTGAGGCGACTGTTCGGGAACAGCGAACTGGTCGCCTTCGACCCGAAGTTCGTGGTGCTGAGGGCGGTCAAGAAGGGCTAGGCCGTCCCGCGGAGGACTCCGATGATCCGGCCCACCTCGTCGGCCATCGCCTCCCGGCCCACACTCAGGTACTTGCGCGAGTCGACGGCCTCCGGGTGGGCCGCGAGGAACGCGCGAATCGCCCCGGTCATGGCCACGTTCAGCGCCGTCCCCACGTTGACCTTGGCGATGCCGCCCGTCACCGCCGCGACCAGACCGTCGTCCGGCACGCCGGAGGAGCCGTGCAGGACGAGGGGGACGGCCAGCGCGGCGGACAGCCGCTTGAGCAGGCCGTGGTCGAGGGTGGCGGTGCGGGTGGTCATGGCGTGCACGCTGCCGATCGCGACGGCGAGCGCGTCGACGCCGGTGCCGGCCACGAAGTCGCGGGCCTGGTCGGGGTCGGTGCGGGCGCCGGGCGCGTGGGCGTCCAGCGGACGGGTGCCGTCCTTGCCGCCGATCTGACCCAACTCGGCCTCGATCCAGAGATCTTGGGAGTGCGCCCAGTCGGCGGCGGCCCGGGTGGCCGAGAGGTTGTCGGCGTAGGGCAGGCGGGCCGCGTCGTACATCACCGAGCTGAATCCGGCGCCGGGCGCCTGGCGCAGCAGGTCGTCGCTCTGCACGTGGTCCAGGTGCAACGCGACCGGTACGGCGGCTCGTTCGGCCGCTGCCACGGCCGCGCGGGCCAGCGGCAGCAGCCGTCCGTAGCGGAACTTGACGGCGTTCTCGCTGACCTGGAGGACGACGGGCGCGCCGGCCGACTCGGCACCGGCGATGACGGCCTCGACGTGTTCCAGGGTGATGACGTTGAACGCGGCGACGGCGGAGCGGTTCTCGGCGGCTGCGGTGACCAGCCCGCCGGTGGACGCAAGGGGCACGTGAGGTGTCCTTCCGGGCGCGGGTCGGGGCTCAGGGGGCGAGGATCACCGAGCGGGTCAGATGGCGCGGCTGGTCGGGGTCGAGTCCGCGCGCGGCGGCGACGGCCACCGCGAGCCGCTGGACCCGGACAAGTTCGGCGAGCGGATCGAGGCGACCGGCGATCCACAATCCACCGGTGGTGCGGACCTGTTCGGCGAGCCCGTCCGGTGCCTCACCGAGCATCCAGGTGGCCGTGCCCTCGGTGGTGATGCTGATCGGGCCGTGGCGGTACTCCATCGCCGGGTAGGCCTCGGTCCAGGACAGCGAGGCCTCGCGCATCTTCAGCCCGGCCTCGCTCGCCAGCCCGACGGTCCAGCCGCGCCCGAGAAAGGTGAACTGGGTGCAGCCGACCAGCCCTTCGGGAAGAGGAGTGGTGAGGGCCGAGCGCGCGTCGGTGACGACGGAGTCGCCGTGCAGGCCCAGGTGGGCGCGCAGGAGGGTGACGGCGGTGGTGGCGAACCGGGTCTGGACGACGGAGCGTTCGTCGGCGAAGTCCAGCACGACGAGGTCGTCCGCGGCCGACGCGACCGGGGTGTCCGGATCGCCGGTGACGGCCGTGGTCCGCGTCCTGCCCCTCAACTCGCCCAGCAGCTCCAGCACTTCGGTGGTGGTGCCGGAGCGGGTGAGGGTCACGACCCGGTCGTACGAGCGCCCGTACGGGAACTCGGAGGCCGCGAACGCGTCGGTCTCGCCCAGACCGGCGCCTTCCCGCAGGCCGGCCACCGCCTGCGCCATGAAGTACGAGGTCCCGCACCCCACGATCGCGACCCGCTCCCCCGGCCCCGGCAGCGCGTCCCGGTACCGCCCCGCCTCCTCGGCCGCCCGTATCCAGCACTCCGGCTGGCTGTTCAGCTCGTCCTCGACATGGGTCATCGCCCACACCCCTCCCCTGACTGCTTGTTCCTGCAAGATATAGCGAGCTTTCGAGCACAATCAAGCATTCGTGCGCAGAGGGAGGTGCGCTAGGGTCGCCGGGAACACTTCAGAACGGAGGCTGCGGATGTCCCGGGACGCCCGCTGGAAGGCGCTGCTGGAACTGCTCGTCGAGCGCGGCCGGCTGGACGTCGAGGAGGCGGCGGCCGAGCTGGAGGTGTCGGCGGCGACGATCCGCCGGGACTTCGACCAGCTCGCCGAGCAGCAGATGCTGGTGCGCACCCGGGGCGGCGCGGTGGTGCACGGGGTGTCGTACGAGCTCCCGCTGCGCTACAAGACGGCCCGCCGCGCCTCGGAGAAGCAGCGCATCGCCAAGGCCGTGGCGGATCTGCTGGCGCCGGGCGAGGCGGTGGGGCTGACCGGCGGTACGACCACCACGGAGGTGGCCCGCGCCCTCGCCGTACGCGGCGACCTGTCCACCGGCTCGCCCGCGCTCACCGTCGTCACCAACGCGCTCAACATCGCCAACGAGCTCGCCGTACGGCCCCAGTTCAAGATCGTGGTGACGGGCGGGGTGGCGCGCCCGCAGTCGTACGAGCTCATCGGTCCGCTCGCGGACGGGGTGCTCGGGCAGATCACGCTCGACGTGGCGGTGCTCGGTGTCGTCGCCTTCGACGTCACGCACGGGGCGGCGGCGCACGACGAGGCGGAGGCCGCGATCAACCGGCTGCTGTGCGAGCGCGCCGAGCGGGTGGTGGTGGCCGCGGACTCCAGCAAGCTGGGCCAGCGGGCGTTCGCCAGGATCTGCGGGGCGGAACTGGTGAACACGCTCGTGACGGACGCGGCGGTGGGGCAGGAGACGGTACGGCGCTTCGAGGAGGCGGGTGTCCGGGTCCTCACGGTGTGACGGCCGGGCCGGCTCCGGCGGGTCTTCGCACGCTCCGGCTCAGATGCCGCCGAGATCGGCCTTCACAAAACCGGCGCCGCGCTGGTCGTTGCAGCCCGTGACCGGCCGGTCGAGCGGATCCGGCCAGGTCTGCTGGGCCTGGAGCGCCACACTCACCAGGGTGAGCAGCAGGTCGACGTCGCTCGCCGCGTCCAGGCGCAGGGTCACCCACTGCGAGCCCGGAACGACCCTGATCGCACCCGAGTCCCGCAGATCCTTGGCGAAACGCCGGATGGCCCGGTCGGTCAGCCGCAGATCGACATCGCGGTCCGAGTGGAAGTGGGCGATCTCGCCCTGGGCCGAACTCACCGCCTGGCCCACGCCGCAGCTCGGGTCCGTCTGACTCAGGTCGGGCCAGATCGCCAGTTGCGCGAGAGCGCGCGAGGCCAACGTCATGGGCCCATCATGGACCGCTCACCCCTCGGCAACCAGGTCGTGAGCAAGCATTAACCGAGCCGTATCCCGTCGCGAGGCGGGGCGTGGACACCCTCGAAGCGCACGAACGGGGCGTACGGCAGCGCCCTGTTGACGCCGCCCCGCGCTCTGGCGGCACAAGTCGGCGCAGGTCAGGGCCACATCGGCGGTCCGAGGGGCGCCGGGCTCGGGCCGCGGGGTGTCCGAGGCGGCCCGGGTGGCGGGAAAGGGGCGGTTTCGCCGAACGGGGTGAGGGCACCGATCCGGTCGTCTCGCAGAGTGAGAACGACCGGTCCGTAGGCGTGTGCGAACGGACCCCTGCGTTTACGCAGATGAGCCCCCGGGCTCAGGCAGACGGCTGCCTGACGCCGACTGCCCGTTCGCGCGTGGCCACCAGAAGGAGCACCCGGCCACCCCGCCAGGGCAGGGCACCGTAGAACCGGGCGGTCGCCTCGTGCCCCTGGTATTCGAGCGACTCGGGCGGCGTCGTCGGCCGGGCGTCCTCGGCGAGCAGCGCGGCGGGGCCGTCGACGCCGGAGTTCTCCATCGCGTCCACGAACCGTCCGGCGAGCGCGCGTTCGCGCGCCGAGCGGGGCAGCGGCGCACGGTCCCGGTCCGGGCGCGGGCAGCCGGCCGTTCAGCGCGCTCGCCCGCAGCAGGACGCTGTTCACCCGACACCCCGCTGCTGTCGAGGACTTCGGCCACGTCGGCGGCACGGAAGCCGGCACATCGCGCAGCGCCAGGACCGCGCGCTGCCGTGGCGGCAGGTACCGAAGCTCGGCCGTGAACGACAGCGCCGACGCCTCCGGTCCCTCGTAACGGGCGCCCGGTCCCGGCCCGGTGCCGGACAGGTCCGCCGACAGGGCGTCCCGGCAGGGCTCCTACCGGACCCCTGCGGAGCGGCGCGAGGACTCGGGCACGTCGAGTGGCGGACGGGCCGGCTCGCGGGTTGCGGCCGCCGGCCGTGCGAGGGCGCGCGGACACGCCGGCGAGGCCCGGCCACCACACGAGGACAGGCACATGAGGGCGGCCAGGGCACGGAAAACGCCGCACCCCTGCCCATCGCGCACAGCGTCGGCCGGAGCGGCACGGTACGGCCCTCGGCGGCTCCACGCCCCGCGACACCTCTTGCCCCACCCCGCGACCCGGCCTAGCCTGACTTTGTGCCGCTAATAAACAAACCCCGATCGCACAGCGTCGTGCCGGGTACCGACCGGAGTCTCATCCGCCTCCGCATCGCTCTGACCGCCTTCTTCGCCCTCGACGGCTTCGTCTTCGCGGGCTGGGTCGTCCGTATCCCCGCCATCAAGGAGCAGACCGACGCTTCTACCGGCGCTCTGGGCATGGCTCTGCTCGGCGTCTCCGTCGGCGCCGTCATCACCATGACGCTCACCGGCCGGCTCTGCCGCCGCTACGGCAGCCATCCGGTCACCGTCATCTGCGCGGTGCTGCTCTCCCTCAGCGTCAGCCTGCCCCCGCTCACCCACTCCGCGCCCGCCCTCGGCGCCGTGCTCCTCCTGTTCGGCGCCGCGTACGGCGGCATCAACGTCGCCTTCAACAGCGCCGCCGTCGACCTGGTGGCCGCGTTGCGGCGGCCGATCATGCCCACGTTCCATGCCGCGTTCAGCCTCGGCGGCATGATCGGCGCGGGGCTGGGCGGACTGGTCGCCGGTGCGCTCTCCCCCACGCGGCACCTGCTCGGCCTCACGCTGATCGGGCTGCTCGTCACCGCCGTCGCCGGACGCACCCTGCTGCGGCAGGAGCCGCCCGCGCCGGCCGACCGGGCCCCCTCCGCCCAACGGGAGCCGGGCCCCACCGCGTCGCAGCGGACCGGCGGCCGCGCGCTGGTGTTCGTTTTCGGGCTGGTCGCGCTGTGCACCGCCTACGGCGAAGGCGCCATGGCCGACTGGGGCGCGCTCCACCTCCAGCAGGACCTGGCGGCGTCGTCCGGCGTGGCGGCGGCCGGGTACTCGTGTTTCGCGCTGGCCATGACCGTGGGCCGGGCGACCGGCACGACCCTTCTGGAGCGGCTCGGACGTGCCCGCACGGTGATCGCCGGCGGCACCGTCGCGGCGGCCGGGATGCTGCTCGGCTCGCTCGCCCCCTCCGTGTGGGCCGCGTTGACCGGCTTCGCCGTCACCGGTCTGGGTCTCGCCAACCTCTTCCCGGTCGCCGTGGAACGGGCGGGCGCCCTGACCGGCCCGTCGGGTGTGGCCGTCGCCTCGACGCTGGGCTACGGCGGCATGCTCCTCGGACCGCCCGCGATCGGCTTCATGGCCGACTGGTTCTCCCTGCCGACCGCGCTCACCAGCGTGGCGGCACTGGCCGCCGTCGCCGCGCTCATCGGGGTGTCCACACGACGGACGATGGGCACCTGAGGGAACACCCGACGGGGCAGGACCCCGGCGGCGCCCACGGCCTCGGCGCGGCCTGCGACCCACGGCTCCTCGCCCGACGGCGCCGCACCGACGAGCACATGGTCACCGCACCGGACAGGCACCTGAGCCGACCGCCGGAACGTACGCACCCGGCCACTCCGAGAGCCGCCACACCGCCGGCCACGCACCACCGCCTGCCCGACAGCGCCGTACCGACAAGCGCTGCCACCGCGCCGGACGGGCACGTGCGGCGGCAGCCCAGCGGCACGGACGCGGCGGCGCCGGAAAAATCCCGGCCGCCGAGCGCCCCGCATCCGGCACACTCTCGACCATGAACACTGCCGACTTCCTTCAGACCCTGGACCGCGAGGGCCGGTTGCTCGCGGCGGCGGCCGCCGTGGCGGGGACCGAGGCCAAGGTGCCGACCTGCCCGGAGTGGCAGGTGCGGGACCTGCTGCGGCACACCGGAGCGGTGCACCGGTGGGCCGCGGGCATCGTCGCCGGCGGGTGCACGGAGCCCCGCCCCTTCGGCGACCCCCCGGACCTCGACGGTGCCGAACTGGTGGACTGGTACCGGGACAGCCACCGCCTCCTGGTCGACACCCTGACCGCCGCGCCCGCCGACCTGGAGTGCTGGACCTTCCATCCGGCACCCAGCCCCTCACCGCTGGCGTTCTGGACGCGCCGGCAGGCGCACGAGACGACCGTCCACCGGTACGACGCCGAGGCCGCCCGCGGTGGCCCGGCGTCACCCATCGCGCCGGACTTCGCGGTGGACGGCATCGACGAGTTGCTGCGCGGTTTCCACGCCCGCTCCAGGAGCCGTGTGCGTACACCCGAGCCGCGGGTGCTGGGGGTGCGCGCGGTGGACGCGGACGCGGTGTGGACCGTACGGCTCACGGCCGAGCCGCCGGTGGCCGTACCGCACGCGGCGGAAGAGGCCGAGGCCGAACTGGCCGGGCCCGCCGACGAGTTGTATCTGGCGCTGTGGAACCGAAGGCCCGTGCCGAGCGTGTCGGGTGACCGCTCCCTCGCCGCGCTGTGGCGGGAGAAGAGCGGGATCTGACGCCGGATCAGTCGGCGTCGGTCAGCATCCGGGTCAACACGGCGCGCTGCACCGGCCGTACCTCGCCGTGCAGCGCGCGCCCCTTCGCGGTGAGCCCGACGCGCACCCCGCGCCGGTCCTCGGCACACATCGCGCGCTCGACCAGACCGTCCTTCTCCAGGCGGCCGATCAGCCGGGACAGCGCGCTCTGACTGAGATGGACGCGCTCGGAGATCTCCTGCACGCGGTAGGCGCAGCCGCCGTCCGCCGCCGCCCCCTCGGCCAGCAGGTCGAGGACCTCGAAGTCACTGGCGCACAGGCCGTGTCCGTGCAGCGCCCGGTCCAGCTCGCACTGGGTGCGGGCATGCAGCGCGAGGATGTCCCGCCACTGTTCCACGAGCGCCTGCTCGGCCCTGTTGGACGCCATGAGCGCACCGTAGCAGAGAAACAAGATTATTGCATCGGAATTAAATGCATTTGCATCTGATGCATGCGCATGTAGTGTGGTCCGCATGACCTCTCCGCTCACCCCCTCCGCGTCCGCGTCCTCGGCGGTTCGCTGGACTCCCCGGCTGTGGGGCACCCTGCTGGTGCTCTGCGCGGCGATGTTCCTGGACGCGCTGGACGTGTCGATGGTCGGCGTCGCGCTGCCGTCCATCGGCTCCGACCTCCACCTGTCCACGTCGACGCTGCAATGGATCGTCAGCGGCTACATCCTGGGCTACGGCGGCCTGCTCCTGCTCGGCGGCCGCACCGCCGACCTGCTCGGCCGGCGTCAGGTCTTCCTCGTCGCCCTCGGCGTCTTCGCGCTCGCCTCGCTGCTCGGCGGACTCGTGGACTCGGGTCCGCTGCTCATCGCCAGCCGCTTCATCAAGGGCCTCAGCGCGGCCTTCACGGCACCGGCAGGCCTGTCGATCATCACCACGACGTTCCCCGAGGGCCCGCTGCGCAACCGCGCCCTGTCCATCTACACCACCTGCGCCGCCACCGGCTTCTCCATGGGCCTCGTGCTCTCCGGCCTGCTCACCGAGGCCAGCTGGCGCTTCACCATGCTGCTGCCCGCGCCGATCGCGGTGATCGCCCTCCTGGCCGGCCTGCGGCTGCTGCCGCGCAGCGCCCGCGAGGAGAACCACGACGGCTACGACATCCCCGGCGCCGTCCTCGGCACCGCGTCGATGCTGCTGCTGGTTTTCACCGTCGTCCAGGCCCCCCAGGCCGGCTGGACCTCGGCGCGCACGCTGCTGTCGTTCCTCGCCGTCGCCGTGCTGCTGACCGCCTTCGTCCTGGTCGAGCGGCGCTCGCCGAGCCCCCTGATCCGGCTCGGCGTACTGCGCTCGGGCAGCCAGGTCCGCGCCCAGCTCGGCGCGATCGCCTTCTTCGGCTCGTACGTGGGGTTCCAGTTCCTGACGACGCTGTACATGCAGTCCCTGCTCGGCTGGTCGGCGCTGCACACGGCACTCGCGTTCCTGCCCGCGGGTGCGCTGGTGGCGGTGTCCTCCACCAAGGTCGGCGCGATCGTCGACCGGTTCGGTACGCCGCGGCTGATCGCGACCGGCTTCGCCTTCATGGTCCTCGGCTACGCGCTCTTCCTGCGCGTCGACCTCGACCCGGTCTACGCGGCCGTCGTCCTGCCGTCCATGCTGCTGATCGGCGCCGCCTGCGCGCTGGTCTTCCCGTCTCTCAACATCCAGGCCACCAACGGGGTCGAGGACCACGAGCAGGGCATGGTCTCCGGTCTGCTCAACACCTCGGTACAGGTGGGCGGCGCGATCTTCCTGGCGGTGGTCACGGCCGTGGTGACCGCGGGCGCTCCCGCGCACACGACCCCGCAGGCCGTCCTCGACAGCTACCGGCCCGGCTTCATGGTGGTCACGGGCATCGCGGCGGTCGGCCTGCTGATCACCCTCACCGGTCTGCGCGGCCGCCGTACCGGGCCGTCGCTCGTGGTCGCCAGGTCCACCGTGGAGGAGGCGGAAGCGGAGCGCGTGGCGGTCCGCGACTAGGCCCGGTCGTTTGGATCAGGTCGCGGGACAGCGCCGGGACTGATCGGCCCCGCGTCTGCGGCGTGATCCAAATGGCAGGTCCCAGAGGGGGAAGCCTCCAACTGCGCGCCCGGCGGGGCTGATTGTCCCGCCGGGCGCGCGTCTGTGAAACTGGGGGAATGCACGCATACGGGGGACGCCGCACCAAAGCCCAACAGGACGCGGCCACGGTCGAGATCGGCTACGCGCTGGTGAGCGCGGCCTTCGCGGCGGCGGTGCTGTTCGGGGCCCTGACCGGTCCCGCCCTGCTCTTCGAACTGCCGCACCTGCTGTCCAAGGCCCTGCTGCGGCTCGGCATGACGGTCGCGCCGGTGGTGTTCGTGGCCCGGGTGGTCAGCGTGCTGATGCGCTTCCGGCGGGCGGCTCAGCCCAGCCAGCCGGGCCGTACCAGCCCCGACTCGTAGGCCAGCACCACGAGTTGGGCGCGGTCGCGGGCGCCCAGCTTCACCATCGTGCGGCTCACGTGGGTCTTGGCCGTGAGCGGGCTGACCACCAGCCGACGGGCGATCTCCTCGTTGGACAGACCGATGCCGACCAGCGCCATCACCTCCCGTTCCCGCTCGGTGAGCTGGGCCAGGGCGTCCGCGGCCGCGGGTTCCTTGGAGCGGGCCGCGAACTCGGCGATGAGGCGCCGGGTGACGCCCGGCGACAGCAGCGCGTCACCCTGCACCACCGCCCTCACGGCGCGCAGGAGTTCATCCGGTTCGGTGTCCTTCACCAGGAAGCCGGAGGCGCCCGAGCGGATCGCCTCGAAGACGTACTCGTCCAGCTCGAAGGTGGTCAGCATGACCACCTTCACGTCCTTCAGCTCCGCATCGCCGGTGACGCGCCGGGTCGCGGCGAGGCCGTCCAGCAGGGGCATGCGGATGTCCATCAGGACGACGTCCGGCCGCAGTTCGCGCACCAGCCGCAGCGCCTCCTCGCCGTCGGCCGCCTCCCCGGCCACCTCGATGTCCGGCTGCGCGTCGAGCAACGCCCTGAAACCGGCCCGCACGAGCGACTGGTCGTCGGCGAGCAGTACGCGGATCACTGATCCTCCCCGGTGTGTGACGGCAGTACGGCGAGCACCCGGAAGCCGCCGTCGGCGCGCGGGCCCGCCTCGATGGTGCCACCGAGCGCGGCGGCCCGCTCCCGCATCCCGGCCAGCCCGTTCCCGCTGCCGCCGGCGTCGGCGCCGGTGGCCGGCCCGTCGTCGTCGATGCGCAGTCGCAGCGCCTCCGCGTCGCGGGCGAAGCGCACGCGCGCGTGCCGCGATCCGGAGTGCCGTACGACGTTGGTCAGGGCCTCCTGCACGATGCGGAAGGCGGCGAGGTCGGCGCCGGGCGACAGCCGGGGCGGCTCGCCCTCGATCTCCACGGTCAGTCCGGCCGCGGCCGCCTGCTCCACGAGTTCCGGCAGCCGGTCCAGGCCGGGGGCGGGGGCGCGCGGTGCGGCGCCGGGGGCGCGCAGGGTGTCGAGGACCTGGCGCACCTCGCCGAGCGCCTCCTTGCTGGCGGCCTTGATGGTGGTGAGCGCGGCGCGCGCCTGTTCGGGGTCGCTGTCGAGCAGCGCGAGCCCCATGCCGGCCTGGACGTTGATGACGGAGATGCTGTGCGCGAGGACGTCGTGCAACTCGCGGGCGATCCGCAGCCGTTCCTCGTCCGCGCGGCGCCGCGCCGCCTGGGCCCGGTCGGCACGCTCCCGGGCCCACTGTTCGCGCCGCACCCGGGCCAGTTCGGACAGGGCGACGATCGCCAGCACCCAGGTGGCGATGACGATCTCCTGGGTGAGGCCCCCGCTCCTGTCCCCCGAGGGCGGGAGCCAGCGGTAGAGCCAGAGGGCGACCAGGGCGTGGCCGACCCACAGCAGGCCGACCGAGGCCCAGGCGGCCCGCCGGTGCCCGGCGACGACCGCGCTGAAGCAGCCGACGGCCACGGCCAGGAAGACCGGCCCGTACGGGAACCCCGCGGCCAGATAGCCGAGGGTCACCGCCGCGGTGCCGAACGTCACGGCGGCCGGGTGCCGGTGCCGCCACAGCAGCAGGACCGAGGCGACGAGCAGCAGCACGCGCGCGTAGCCGTTCAGGGGCACACGCTGGGGCTGGCTGTGCTCGGCGAAGTTGGTGCCGATCAGCACGAACGCGGTGAGCAGCACGGTGGAGCGCCAGGGCCACCGCCGACCGCGCCGCGGCTCCGCCTCACCTCCGTCCGGGGCACTGCGCCACGGAGGCCCGTACCGCCACCAGTGCGCGGGCGCATGCTGCTCATCCATGCCCGCCACGCTAGACGCCGACGGCGGGGCAGGACGTCAGCCGGGCGAGGTGATCACGCGTACTCCCGGGGAAGTACGAGGCCGGCGGGGGTGCACGTCGCCCGGCATAGGGGGTGGCTCGGCGGCCGGCACAGGGGGTGGCCCGACGGTCGGCACAAGGCGTCGGGCCTTCTCTGCCGTCCAGCCGCCCCCATGCTGGCCGTCGGGCCGCCCCCCTGAGGCCACCACACCCGTCGCCGGCCCGCGACCACCGCAGCCCCGCCCCGTGCCGCGACTACGGCATCCGCCCCGTGCCCACGCGACCCGCCCCGCGACTACCGCCCCACCCGGTGCGCCGGACACCCCGTGCCCCCGCAACCCCACCACGCGACTACCGCAGCCCCACCCCGTGCGCCAGCCCCGTCACCGCGTGCCGGAAGAAGGTCTCCCGCTCCTCCACCACGTTGTTGAACTGGCCGAACAGCTCGAAACCCACCAGCCCGAACAGCTGCGCCCAGGCGGCGACCAGCGCCGCGGCCACCTCGGGAGGCAGTTCGGGGGCCAGGTCGGCCGCCATGCGCTCGGCCTCGGGGCGGAGTTCGGCGGGCAGCGGCAGGCCGGCGAGGCCGGGGCCCTCGTGGGCGTCGCGGACGATGCCGATGAGGACCAGGCCGACGCGGGCGGCGGCCCGGACGGTGCTCTGGGGGGCGGCATAGCCCGGCACGGGTGAGCCGTAGATCAGCGCGTACTCGTGCGGGTGGGCGAGCGCCCAGCCGCGCACCGCCTCGCAGACCGCGGTCCACCGGGCCACGGGAGCGGCGTCGGCCACGGCGTCCCGCGCCCCTTCCGCCGCCTCGCCGAGGGAGTCGTAGGCATCGATGATCAGGGCGGTGAGCAGCTCGTCCCGGCTGGGGAAGTAGCGGTACAGGGCCGAGGAGACCATGCCCAGTTCGCGGGCGACGGCCCGCAGCGAGAGCTTGGCCGCGCCCTCCTCCGCCAGCTGTCTGCGGGCCGCTTCCTTGATGGCGGCGGTGACTTCGATCCTGGCCCGTGCGCGGGCGCCCTGGGGGGTGCTCATGTCAGCAGTGTGCCATGAAGGAGAGCGGTGCACACAAAAGAGAGCATCGCTCTTGCTTTCTCAGGGCGGGATACTCCACACTGGAGTCAACCGAGAGCATCGCTCTCCCAAACAGTGGGGGTCACCATGTCGTCGTCTTCTTCGCCGTACTACCTCAAGAGCAGCCGCCTGAACGTCCGTCTCAACGGCGTCATCGGCTGGCTCGCCCGGCACGGCATCAGCCTCGCGGGCAGCGCCGAGATGTCCGTCCGGGGCCGGAAGAGCGGTCAGATGCAGCGCGTTCCGGTGAACCCGCACTCCTACGACGGCGGGCAGTACCTGGTCTCGGCGCGCGGCCACTCGCAGTGGGTGCGGAACATGCGGGTCGCGGGCGGCGGCGAGCTGCGCGTCGGGCGCAAGGTGCGCACCTTCACCGCGGTGGAGCTGCCCGACACCGAGAAGCTCCCCGTCCTGCGGACCTACTTGGAGAAGTGGGGCTGGGAGGTCAACCAGTACTTCGCCGGCGTGACCGCCAAGTCCTCCGACGAGGAGATCATCGCCTGCGCCGGCGACCACCCGGTCTTCCGGATCGCCGTCACGAACTGAACCCCCGGGACCCGGACCGTCACGAACCGGCGGGCTCCTCCGCCGGGACGGCCTGCCCCCGGTCCATCGCGGTCAGGGCGCGCTGGGCGAACGGGTGGGAGCGGACGAGCTCGCCCAGCGAGGTCGAGCCCTGGGTGATGTCCCGGAACGCCCTCCACGCCGGGCGGAAACCGGTGAGGGCCGCGTGGAAGAGGCCGGGGCGCTTCTCGAACACGGCCAGCATCCGCTTGCCGACGCTCATCTCGACCCCGAGCCCGGCCTTGATCGCGAAGGCGTAGTTCAGGGCCTGACGCCGGGTGTCGACCGCGTCGTGCGCCTCGGCGACGCGCACCGCCCACTCCCCCGCGAGCCGGCCCGAGCGCAGCGCGAAGGAGATGCCCTCGCGGGTCCAGGGCTCCAGCAGCCCCGCGGCGTCACCGCAGACCAGCACCCGGCCCCGGGAGAGCGGCGAGTCGTCGGCGCGGCAGCGGGTCAGGTGCCCGGAGGAGACGGCCGGCTCGAAGCCGGACAGGCCCAGCCGCGCGGTGAACTCCTCCAAGTACCGCTTCGTGGCGGCGCCTTCACCGCGCGCGGAGATCACGCCGACCGTCAGGGTGTCGCCCTTCGGGAACACCCAGCCGTAACTGCCCGGCATCGGTCCCCAGTCGATGAGGACCCGGCCCTTCCAGTCCTCGGCGACCGGCTCCGGGACCGGGATCTCCGCCTCCAGGCCGAGGTCCACCTGGTCGAGCTTCACGCCGACGTGGGCCCCTATGCGACTGGCGCTGCCGTCGGCGCCGACGACCGCGCGGGCCAGCACCGTCTCCCCGCCCTGGAGGACGACGGCGACCGTGCGCCGGTCGGGGACGGCCGAGCCGTGCTGCTCGACCCGCTGCACCGTGACGCCCGTACGCAGCTCGGCGCCCGCCTTCTGCGCGTGCTCGACCAGCTGCTGGTCGAACTCGGGCCGGTTGATCAGTCCGAACAGCATCTGCTTGGAACGGCGGGTGCGGGTGAAGCGGCCGTTGTTCGAGAAGGTGACCGCGTGCACCCGGTCGCGGAAGGGCAGCTCGAAGCCCGGGGGCAGCGCGTCGCGCGAGGGGCCGATGATGCCGCCGCCGCAGGTCTTGTAGCGGGGCAGTTCGGCCTTCTCCAGCAACAGCACGCGCCGTCCCGCGACCGCGGCCGCATAGGCCGCCGACGCGCCCGCGGGTCCCGCGCCCACCACGACGACGTCCCACACCCGCTGCACGTCGTCCGCCGAAGAGTTCTCGCCGCTCACGATGGTCTACCGCTCCGATCAAGCCGCTGCCGTAGTGTCCCTCGCATCCTACGGCGGCCGTCGTCGCAGGCCACTGTGGGAGTATCGGGACACACACCCTGTTCAAGCTGTTCAACGTCGCACCCACGAGGAGCGTGCCCATGTCGTCGAATCCGGTCGCCGAGACCGTCGCCTCGCTGATGCCCCGCGCCAAGGCGGAGCTGGCCGAGCTGGTCGCCTTCAAGTCGGTGGCGGACTTCACGCAGTTCCCGAAGAGCGAGAGCGAGGCCGCCGCGAGCTGGGTGGCCGACGCGCTGCGCGCCGAGGGCTTCGTCGACGTGGCCCTGCTCGACACCCCGGACGGCACGCAGTCCGTGTACGGCTACCTGCCGGGCCCGGAGGGCGCCAAAACGGTTCTCCTCTACGCGCACTACGACGTGCAGCCGCCGCTGGACGAGGCGGGCTGGACGACCCCGCCGTTCGAGCTGACCGAGCGCGACGGCCGCTGGTACGGCCGCGGGGCCGCCGACTGCAAGGGCGGCGTGATCATGCACCTGCTCGCGCTGCGCGCCCTGAAGGCGAACGGCGGCGTCCCGGTGAACATCAAGGTGATCGCCGAGGGCTCGGAGGAGCAGGGCACGGGTGGCCTCGAGCGGTACGCCGAGGAGCACCCGGAGCTGCTGGAGGCGGACACCATAGTGATCGGCGACGCGGGCAACTTCCGCGTGGGGCTGCCGACGGTGACCACCACGCTGCGCGGCATGACCCTGGTCCGCGTGCGCATCGAAACCCTCGCGGGCAACCTGCACTCCGGCCAGTTCGGCGGCGCCGCCCCGGACGCGCTCGCCGCGCTGGTCCGCGTGCTGGACTCGCTGCGCGCCGAGGACGGCTCGACGACGGTCGACGGGCTGGACGCCACGGGGAAGTGGGACGGCCTGGAGTACACCGAGGAGCAGTTCCGCGCCGACGCCAAGGTGCTCGACGGGGTCGGGTTGATCGGCGATGGCTCGGTCGCCGACCGCCTCTGGGCCCGTCCGGCCGTCACCGTACTCGGCATCGACTGCCCGCCGGTCGTCGGCGCCACCCCCTCGGTGCACTCCAGTGCCCGCGCGCTGATCAGCCTGCGGGTGCCGCCGGGCGTGGACGCCACGGAGGCGACCAAGCTGCTCCAGGCGCACCTCCAGGCCCACACCCCCTGGGACGCCCGGGTCACCACCGAGCAGATCGGCCAGGGCCAGGCCTTCCGCGCCGACGCCTCCAGCCCGGCCTACCAGGCGATGGCCGACGCGATGGCGGTCGCCTACCCCGGCGAGACCATGCAGTACGCCGGTGAGGGCGGCTCCATCCCGCTGTGCAACACCCTCGCGAGCCTGTACCCGCAGGCGGAGATCCTGCTCATCGGCCTGAGCGAGCCGGAGGCGCAGATCCACGCGGTCAACGAGAGCGTGTCCCCCGAGGAGCTGGAGCGGCTGTCGGTCGCCGAGGCGCTGTTCCTGCGCAACTACGCGGGGGGCTGAGTCCTTCTGCCGACGGCACAGCGCCCTCGCCCACGGGCGGGGGCGCGCCCCGCGGTCGCCGCACGGACGTCATCGAACCGCTCCCCCCGGCCGCACCTGTTGCGTTTCCCCGTCGGCCTGGCCTGTCTCCGGCGCCGTGGTGGCGGTCAGCCGACCGGCACGCCCGCCTCCAGATAGAGCGCGGAACCGCGTTCGCGGGCCCGCAGGGCCCAGCGCAGCCGCTCGTAGCGGACCGGTGGCAGCATGTCGGCGGCCTCCTGCTCGGTGGCGAAGCGCCAGCCGCGCAGTTCGGGCCCGGGGAGCAGCACCCGGGACGCCTCGCCGGACTCCAGCCGGCCGCCGTCGAAGAGCAGCCGCAGTCCGCCGAAGCCGGGCGGCACCGGCCGTTCCCAGTCCACCACGAGCAGCCGGGGCACCTCGCTCAGCCGTATCCCGGTCTCCTCGGCGACCTCGCGCATCCCGGCGCGGGCCGGCGCCTCGCCGCGCTCGACCACTCCGCCGGGGAACTCCCAGCCGGGCTTGTAGGTGGGGTCGACGAGCAGCACCCGGTCGTCCTCGTCGAAGAGCAGCACGCCGGCGGCGAGGGTCTCGGCGGTGGGTTCGGGGGTCTGCACGATGTCGCACGGCGGTACGGCCCCGCTGCCGACGGCGTCGGCGATGCGGGCGGCGGTGGCGTACGGCGTGAGGGCGCTGGTGTCCACGAGGTGGGCGTCGGCGGTGAGCCAGGAGGCGAGGGCGGCGCGGTAGGGCTCGATGTGGTCGTAGGCCCACTGCCGCTGCCGTATCTCGCCGTCGGGCAGATCGGGCGGGACGTCCCGCCCGGCTATCCGCTCGCGCAGGATCGTTTCAGCCGGGGCAAGCAGCAGATGGTGCACGGGGATCCTGCGGGCGGCGAGGCCACCGAAGATCTCGTCGCGGTACTCCTGGCGGAGCAGGGTCATCGGCACCACGAGGGTCCCGCCCAGCTCGGCGAGCATCGCGGCCGCCGTGTCGACCACGAGCCGCCGCCAGATCGGCAGGTCCTGGAAGTCGCCGATCCCGGCGAGGTGCTTGGCCGGCAGCAACTGTGTGAGCGTCCCGCCGACGACCTCGGGGTCGAAGAGCGCGCTGTTCGGGATCAGGTCGATCAGTTCCCGTGCGGTGGTGGTCTTCCCCGCACCGAACGCGCCGTTGATCCAGACGACGGTCACTGACTCCCCCTCTTGTGTTGGCCCCCTGAGGCTTGCCCGCTCCACCCTGCCACGGAAACCCCGCCCCGGTGAGGGCGCCGGAACGGGAGAGCCGGTGCCCCCTCGGCGGGGACACCGGCACGTGGGCCCGTGGAGACCGGCATACACCGTGAACCGTGGCCTAATCATGATCCTGGGAGGCGCCGTCCTCATGGCTCCGGGAGGCGCCGTTCTCATGGCCCTGGGAGGCGCCGTTCTCATGGCCCCGGGAGGCGTCGTCGTCCGCGAAGGGGTTCTGGCCCACCAACTGGCCGAGCGAGTCGACGACGCTGAGGACGGGGAAGTCGGCGAGGGAACCGTCGTCCGCCGCGTGGGAGGGGGTGACGGCGGCCACGACGAATCCGGTGGCCAGGGTGGCGATGGCGAGCATGCTGCGCTTCTTCATGCGCTGATCAACTACGGACCGGCCCAGGGGTCACGCGTATACCCGCGAGCGGGCCACAGGGGCTACCGTCCCGGTGGGAGGGCACATGGAGAAGTCCGACGGTCACATCCACGTCGAGGCGCAGGGCGACGCGGCGGCCGTGCGCAACGTCATCGCCGCGACGTTCGGTCTGATCGGCACGCTCTCCGCCGAGGCCACCACGGGGTGCGGGCTGCGCGTGTCCCGCGCCCTCGTCTCCCGGCACCCCGAGCGCGTCACCTGCCTGCCGTGCCGCGAGCAGGCCCGGGACCGGCACGAGCGGCTCGCCGACCGGCTCGAGCGGCTGGCCGGGCAGCCGGGGCCGACCGCCGACCGGGCCCGGGTGGAGCGGGCCGCGGCCCAACACCGCGATCTGGCGCGGCGGTTCGCGGCACCGTGAGGGTGCGGCGCCCGCCGAAACCCGCTGGTCCGCTCTCCCGTGGGGCCGGTATCGTCCGACGCGCCGGTCCGCCCGCTCCCGTGGCGGGCCCCGACCAGAAATGCGGCATCATGACCAGCTCGTCCCCGACGACGACCCTCTGGCGACCGACGGGCCCCAAGGAGCTGGAGCTGGTCCGCGCGCTCGACTGGCGGGCCTGGCCGCCCCGGCTCCCGGAGCAGCCGATCTTCTACCCGGTCCTCAACGAGGACTACGCGACCCGGATCGCCCGGGACTGGAACGTCAGGCACGACGGCGCCGGTTTCGTGACCCGCTTCGAGGTCGACAGGGAGTTCCTCGGCCGCTATCCGGTCCGGCGGGCCGGTGGCGAGACGATCCTCGAACTGTGGGTCCCGGCGAAGGAGTTGGACGAGTTCAACGCCCACATCGTCGGCCGGATCGAAGTCGTTCGGGAGTTCCGGTGAGCGAGCTCGCGGCCCTCCGCGCCGGAGGCGACCACATCGAGGGCGTCCGGCGCTCCGGCGACCGGCTCCTGCGCGCCGCGGCCGGCCTGTCCGGGGCGGGGCTCCGCGTCCCGTCGGAGCTGCCGGGGTGGACGCGCGGCAAGGTGCTCGCCCACGTCGCCCACAGCGTCGACGCCTACGTGTGGCTCATGCGGCTCGCGCACACCGGCCGCGAACCGGGTCCGCGCGCGAACGCGGCGACGCTGTCCGCGGCGATCGAGCGGGACGCGGCCCTGTCCGCCGACCGGCTCGTGACCCGGCTGCGGGAGAGCCTGGACCGGTTCACGGCGCAGGCGCGCGAGATGCCCGCCCCGGCCTGGGAGCGTCCGGTCGCGGCACTGGCCGGCTGGCGGCACCCGGCCTGGTACCTCCTGCTGCGCTGTCTGCGGGAGCTGGAGACCCACCGATTCGACCTGGGTCTCGGCCACGGCACCGAGCAGTGGCCCGACGCCTACGTCTCCTGGGCGCTGGACGACACCCTCACCACACTGCGCGCCCAGGGCTTCCCGCTCGCCTCGGTCCAGGCCGTGGACCTCGGCCGCCGCTGGACCGTCGCGACCGAGGGCCCCTCGGTCGCCGGGGCCGGGCACCAGGTGCTCGGCTGGCTGAGCGGGCGCACTCCGGCCGACGCACTGACGACCGACCACCCGGGCCGTCCGCTGCCGCTCCCGCCCGCGTGGCCCCAGCCCCCACTGCCCGGCTGGGGCCGCGTCGACGACGAGGCATAGCCCCGGAAGCAAACACTTCCGAACACTCAGCGGGCCCACAGGGCCAAGCAGCCTCATTGTCAAGGCTTTTGACGCGACATCGAACAATAGAGCCGCTCCTCTTCCAACACACTCCGACAGGTCCTACCGTAAACGCGCACAGCTGACCCACACATGACACCCAGGCAGGTGTGTCTCGTCAGCCACCGTTCGCGAGTCGGAGGAACGTCAACGATGCGTCACCCTCATACCCGCACAACCGCCCGAAGACTGTTCGGAGCACTCACCGCAGGCCTGCTGTGCGCGGCGGGCCTCGCCACCCCCGCCCTGGCGGCCCCCGCCCGGCAACCCGCCGCGCCCGCCCTGGCCGACGGACTGGCCCTCACCCCGCCGATGGGCTTCAACAACTGGAACTCCACGCACTGCCGCGCCGACTTCAACGAGAGCATGGTCAAGGGCATCGCCGACCTCTTCGTGGCGAAGGGCCTGAAGGACGCCGGCTACCAGTACGTCAACCTGGACGACTGCTGGGCTCTGCCGCAGCGCGACGCCGAGGGCAAGCTGGTGCCCGGCCCGGCCCGCTTCCCGAACGGCATCAAGGCCGTCGCCGACTACGTCCACTCCAAGGGACTCAAACTCGGCATCTACACCAGCGCCGGCACCAAGACCTGCAACAGCGCGGGCTTTCCGGGCGCGCTCGGCCACGAGTACAGCGACGCGCAGCAGTTCGCCGACTGGGGCGTGGACTACCTGAAGTACGACAACTGCAACAACCAGGGCGTCGACGCCAAGAAGCGGTACACCACCATGCGGGACGCGCTCAGGGCGACCGGGCGGCCCATCGTCTACAGCATCTGCGAGTGGGGCGAGAACAAGCCCTGGGAGTGGGCGTCGGGCGTGGGCCAGCTGTGGCGCACCACGGGCGACATCAGCGACAACTGGGGCTCGATGCTGTCGATCCTGAAGCAGAACCTGCCGCTCGCCCCGTACGCGGGGCCCGGCCACTGGAACGACCCCGACATGCTGGAGGTCGGCAACGGCGGCATGACGGACACCGAGTACCGCTCGCACTTCTCCCTCTGGTCGGTCATGGCGGCGCCGCTGCTCATCGGCACCGACCTGCGCAAGGCCTCCCAGGCCACCTTCGACATCCTGGACAACAAGGACGTCATAGCCGTCGACCAGGATCCGCTCGGCAAGCAGGGCACCGTCGTCTCCTCCGCCGGCGGACGCTGGGTGATCGCCAAGGAGATGAAGGACGGCAGCCGGGCCGTGGCCCTCTTCAACGAGTCCGGCACCACCCAGCGGATCACCACCACGGCGGCCGCCGTCGGCCTGCCCGACGCCTCCGCCTACACCCTGCGGGACCTGTGGCAGCACCGCGACTACAACACCGCCGGTACCCTCGCGGCCACCGTCCCCGCCCACGGCACGGTCCTGCTGCGCGTCTCGGCCGACCCGCACTGGGCGGCGCACCCGCCCGCCGTCGAACTGGGCCTGGACGGCAGTCCGTTGCTGGAGGCCGGTGCGCCGGCGACGCTGAACAGCACCGTCACCGACCTCGGCCGAACCCCCGCGCGCCGGGTGTCCGTGTCGCTGACCGCCCCCGACGGGTGGACCGTACGGCCCACCTCGGCGACCACGTCCGACGGCCTCGCCACCGGCAAGACCCTGAGCACCGGCTGGAGCGTCACCGCGCCGGCCGGGACACCGACCGGCTCCTACGGCCTCACGCTCCAGGCGCGATACCGGTCACCGGACGGACAGCGCGTCACCAGCACCCTGACGCCGACCGCCTCCGTGGTGGTACGGCCGCCCTCCGGGACGTCGTACCTCAGCGACCTCACCTGGCTGTCGGCGAGCAGTGGCTGGGGGCCGGTGGAGCGCGACACCAGCAACGGGGAGAGCGACGCGGGCGACGGCCACCCGATCACCATCGGCGGCACGGTGTACGCGAAGGGCCTCGGCGTGCACGCGCCGAGCGACGTCTCCTTCTACACCGGCAAGGCCTGCTCGAAGGTCACCGCGGACGTCGGCGTCGACGACGAGAAGGGCACCAAGGGCACTGTCGCCTTCGAGATCTGGGCGGACGGCACGAAGGTCGCCTCGACGGGCACCCTGACCAACACGATGCCCGCGCAACCCCTCACCGCCGACATCGCCGGCGCCCGGGTGATCGACCTCGTCGTCACCGACGCGGGAGACGGCAACGACTCCGACCACGCGGACTGGGCGGAGGCACGCCTGACTTGCTGACGGCGCCCCCCGCCGCAGAGGCGGAGGAGACCGTCCGCGCCCACGGGTGCGTGGGGGCATGACCGCTCAGCTCCCACGCACCCCTGCCAAACCACGGCACCGCCGCCTGCGGGGCGCCCCCGGCCCCGGCCGCCACAACCCACCAGACGCAACCGGCACACCACTCCGCCGCCGATCACACGCCCGCCGCCAGAGCCCACCGGACGCCGCGCATCACACTCCCGCCGTCGCATCCGGCCTACGGGACAGCGCGGCCGCCGCGGCGCCGACCAGGCCCGCGTCCGTGCCCATCTGCGCGGGGACGACCGTCAGACGCTGGACGAAGGACAGGGTCGCGTAGTCGGTGAGGGCCTTGCGCAGGGGCGTGAAGAGGATGTCGCCCGCGTTGCCGACCCCACCGCCGATCACCGCGATGTCGATCTCGACCAGGGTCGCGGTGGCCGCGATGCCGGCGGCCAGCGCCTGTGCCGCCCGCTCGAAGGAGGCCACGGCGACGGGGTCGCCCCCGCGCGCGGCGGCGGCCACCGCTGCGGCCGAGGTGTCGCCGTCGGGGCCGGGACGCCAGCCCCGGTCCAGGGCACGGCGGGCGATGTTGGGCCCGCTGGCGATCCGCTCCACACAGCCGCGCGAGCCGCACGGGCACGGATCGCCGTCGAGATCGACGCTGATGTGACCGATGTGCCCGGCGTTGCCGGTGGGGCCGGGGTGCAGCTGACCGTTCAGGACCAGGCCGCCGCCCACACCGGTCGACACCACCATGCACAGCGCGTTGTCGTGGCCGCGCGCGGCGCCCTGCCAGTGCTCGGCCGCGGTGATCGCGACACCGTCGCCGATCAGCTCGACCGGGAGACCGCCGGTGGCCGACCGCACGCGCTCGACCAGCGGGAAGTCACGCCAGCCCGGCACGTTCACCGGACTGACGGTGCCCGCCGAGGCGTCCACCGGACCGGCGCTGCCGATGCCGACGGCACCGGCGCGGTCCCACAGCGGCGCCCCGGCGAGGTCGCCGAGCACCTCCTCCACGGCCCGCATGACCGTCTCCCCGTCCTGCTGGGCGGGCGTGCCGCGCTGGGCCCGCGCCAGTATCCGTCCGTCGCCGTCCACCAGCGCGCCGGCGATCTTGGTGCCGCCGATGTCCAGGGCCGCGACGAGGTCGGTGTGCATCAGAGTCAGATCTCCCCGTTGAAGCGTGCGAACCAAAGAAACAGGCCGGTCGAGCGGTGGGGGCGCAGGCCGACATCAGCGGTGGACAGTCTCTCGCGCATCTGACAACGTTGTCCAGGCTCTATGCTCGACGCCACATCCTCATACAAACCACGGATCGGCGCACTACCCGGGGGACGTGACCTCTCGTGCAGCGGCGCACCCCCACAGCGCGTCGGTTCCGTGGCCGAGACGGACGACAGGACAGGACGCCACATCGTGCCCGAGAGCACCCGCCGCACAGCCGGCCTCCCCGGCAACCGTTACGGCAACCGCCCCACCATGAAGGACGTGGCGGCCCGGGCCGGGGTCGGGCTGAAGACGGTCTCCCGGGTGGTCAACGGCGAGCCCGGCGTCACCCCGGACACCGAACGCCGGGTGCAGGAGGCGATCGAGGCCCTGGGCTTCCGCCGCAATGACAGCGCGAGGGTGCTGCGCAAGGGCCGTACCGCCAGCATCGGCCTCGTGCTGGAGGATCTCGCCGACCCCTTCTACGGCCCGCTCAGCCGCGCCGTGGAGGAGGTGGCCCGGGCCCACGGCGCCCTGCTGATCAACGGCTCCAGCGCCGAGGACCCGGAGCGCGAGCAGGAGCTGGCGCTGGCCCTGTGCGCACGGCGGGTGGACGGTCTGGTGGTGATCCCGGCCGGTGACGACCACCGCTATCTCGAGCCGGAGATCAGGGCCGGCGTGGCGACCGTGTTCGTGGACCGCCCGGCCGGTCGGATCGACGCCGACGTGGTCCTGTCCGACAACTTCGGCGGTGCCCGGGACGGCGTCGCCCATCTCATCGCGCACGGCCACCGCCGGATCGGGTTCATCGGCGACATGCCGCGCATCCACACCGCCGCCGAGCGACTGCGCGGCTACCGGGCGGCGATGGAGGACGCGGGGATAACCGTGGAGGACGCGTGGATGTCCCTCGGGCAGACGAATCCGGAGCGGGTGCGCGGGGCGGCCGAGGAGATGCTCTCCGGGCCCGACCCCGTCACCGCGGTCTTCGCGGGCAACAACCGGGTGACGGTCACCGTGATCCGGGTGCTGGCCGAGCGCTCCCGCCAGGTCGCCCTCGTCGGCTTCGACGACATCGAGCTGGCCGATCTGCTCCAGCCGGGCGTCACGGTCGTCGCCCAGGACGCGGCCGCCCTCGGCCGTACCGCGGCCGAGCGCCTCTTCCGCCGGCTGGACGGCGGGCTCGTGGCGCCGGAACGCATCGAGTTGCCCACCCGGCTGATCACGCGCGGCTCGGGCGAGCTGCCGCCGGCCGACTGAGCCGCCGATGACCGGCCGCACCCTGGAGGAACTCGGCCTCGCCGGGGCTCCCCGAGACCATCCGCTGACCTATCCCGGCGCGTGGCCCGCTGACTCCGGACTGCTCGACGGCGACCGGATGCTCCCCCTGGAGCGCCTGGTGTACGACGACCGGGTGCCGGTGATCGCCGTCGGCTCCAACGCCTGCCCCGGCCAACTGCGCCACAAGATGGCGGAGTTCGAGATCGACTCCCCGGTGCCGATGGTGCGGACACGGGTGTCCGGGCTCGACACGGGCGTCTCGGCGCACGTCAGCCGCCTGGGCTATGTCTCGGCGTCCCCGGTCAAGTCCGCACAGGCCTTACGGGAGTTGTTCGTCATCTGGCTGGACCGGCGGCAGCTGGACGTGATCGACGCCAGCGAGCCCAATTTCTGGCGGTCCTGGCTGCCCGCCCCGGTCGTGCGGATCGAGCTGCCGGACGGTTCCGCGCTTCCCGGGGCGTACGCCTATGTCAACCGGCACGGCGTGCTGCGCCACGGCACCGGTACGCCGCGCCGCCATCCCGGCGACCAGCACGCCCTGCTCAGCGAACTCCTCGCGGGATCGGCGCGGTTGCGGGAGCTGTTCGGGGTCACACCGGAGGAGTTCTGCGCACGGGCACGCCGTGACGCCTGGCTGTGCGCGCGGGGTACGCAGTTGTTCGCCGAGATGAAGTGGGTGACGGAGTCGGGCTTCGAGCCGTACGCCGACGGTCAGCAGACCGGAAGCCCGGGCACCGGTTCGTCGTTGTTCCCGCCCTTGAGGTAGACGTCGCTGACGTACACCCCCGTGTTGCCGCTGTCGTCGTCGGTCTTCGCCCACCACACGTTCGTCCACCGGCCGTAGGTCTCCCGGCGTCGCAGGTCGGACTGGCAGTAGAAGTAGCTCGTGCCTGCGTTCAGGGTCCCGGCCTCGGCGCCGGAGGCCGTGTAGGACTTGGCGGTGCGCCACACCTGACAGTCGTACCTGCCGCCGCCGGCGGACCGGCACGCGGTGGCCGGGACGGAGCTGTGCTCCGAACCGGCTGTGGGTTCTGGGCTGTTGGCGGTTCTTCCCGGCGTCGTAGCGGAGGCGGAGGCACGCGAGGACGGCTCGGTGCCACCCGTACCGCCCGGCTTCCCGGTGGGCGCGGCGCGCTTCTTTCCGCCCCCGCGCGCGTCCGCGGGCCACGTGGACCGCTCGGTCCCGGCCCGTGTGGACGTCACCGTGGTCGACGTGCGGGACGCGGGCGGCGCCGAGTCCGTCTTCGCTGCCTGCGAGTCGCGCATCAGGGCGACGGTGGCCCCGGCCGCGGCGAGGACGACGGCCACGGCAGCGGCGGCGAGCAGGGCTCGGCCCCTGCGGCGGGGGCCCACGGGGCCGGTGGGGGCGCCGGGCAGGTACGCGGAGGTCGGTCCGGTGGGGGGAGCGGCGCCTGCGGCCGACGAGGGCGTCATCGCCGCACCGGCCCCGGGTGCCGAGTGGTACGCCGGTCCCGGCCGGACCGGGCCGAACCCCGGCGGCGTGCCGCGGTCCGTGGGCTCGGACGGCCGGGACGGGGTCGCGCGCAGGGTGGTCGTCGGGGTGTCCGCGGTCCGTGCCCGCGCCACCTCGCGCAGCGCCTCGCGGGCCTCCTCGGCGTCCGGGCGGGCGTCCGGGCGCTTGTCCATCAGGCGCCGCAGGACCGGTGCCAGCGGGCCCGCCCGGCGGGGCTCGGGCAGGGGGTCGAGGACGATCGCGGTGAGCGTCGAGTAGGTGGACGTACGGCGGAACGGCGAGGCGCCCTCGACGGCCGCGTAGAGCGTGGCGCCCAGGGCCCACACGTCGGACGGCGGGCCCGGCTCGGCGCCCTGCGCGCGCTCGGGGGCCAGGTAGTCCAGGGAGCCGACGAGTTCGCCGCTGCGGGTGAGGCGGGTGGCCGAGCCGTCGCCGGGGTCGTCGATCGTGGCGATGCCGAAGTCGGTGAGGACGACCCGGCCGGAGCGGTCGAGGAGGATGTTGCCGGGTTTGACGTCGCGGTGCAGCACGCCGACGCGATGGGCGGCGGCCAGCGCGTCCGTCACGGCCGCGCCGACACGGGCCGCCTCGTACGGGTCGAGGGTGCCGCGCTCGCGCAGGACGTCGTCCAGGGAGGGCCCGTCGATCAACTCCATGACGATCAGCGGGCGCCCGTCGACCTCGGCGACGTCGTGCACGGCGACGACACCGGGATGGCGGACCCGGGCGGCGGCCCGGGCCTCGCGCTGCATCCGCAGCCGCAGTTCGGACAGTTCGGGCCCGGCCGTGTCGGTGTAGGTCCGCAACTCCTTGACGGCGACCTCGCGGCCGAGGACCTCGTCCACCGCCCGCCAGACCACGCCCATGCCGCCGCGCCCGAGCCGTGCGGTGACGCGGTAGCGCCCGGCCAGCAGCCGGCCGGCCCCGTCGTCCGTGTGCCCGTACTCCTTCGGTCCCTGCTCCCCCGAAGACACCGCCGCCCCGTTCCTCTGTCGTCCTCTGCCGCGTCCGCCCGGTCGATGCGTGGCGTCCAGCGTACGGGGCGGCGGTGACGGTCCACTCCCCCCACCGGAGGCTGTGACCGGTCCGGTACCTCTACTTCGCGGAGGCCGTCAGGTCACCGCGCCGGGGCGCCGCGAAGCCCTCCAGGTCGGCGCGGGTCAGGCCGGTGAGACGGGCGACCTCGGCGATGTCCAGCGCGCCGCAGTCCAGGCCGCGCAGCAGATAGCCGCTGAGGGCCTTGGCGGTGGCGGGCTCGTCCATGACGTCGCCGCCGGCCCGGTTGACGTAGCGGGCGAGACGGCCGGCGGCCTGCTCGAAGCCCTCGCGGTAGAAGGCGAAGACGGCCGCGTAGCGGGTCGGGATGTGGCCGGGGTGCATGTCCCAGCCCTGGTAGTAGGCGCGGGCCAGCGCCCGCCGCGTCAGGCCGTAGTGCAGGCGCCAGGCGTCGTGGACCTTCTCGGTCGGGCCGACGGGCAGGACGTTCGTGGAGCCGTCCGACACGCGTACGCCGGTGCCCGCGGCCGCGACCTGCATGACCGCCTTGGCGTGGTCGGCGGCCGGGTGGTCACTGGCCTGGTAGGCGGCGGAGACGCCGAGGCAGGCGCTGTAGTCGAAGGTGCCGTAGTGCAGCCCGGTGGCACGCCCCTCCGCGGCCTGGATCATGCGCGCGACGGTGGCGGTGCCGTCGGTGGCGAGGATGGACTGGCTGGTCTCGATCTGGATCTCGAAGCCGAGCCGGCCGGCGTCCAGGCCGTGCACCTTCTCGAAGGCCTCCAGGAGGCGTACGAACGCGGTGACCTGCTCGGGGTACGTCACCTTCGGCAGGGTCAGCACCAGGCCCTCGGGCAGGCCACCCGATTCGACCAGCCCGCTGAGGAAGACGTCGAGGGTGCGGATGCCCCGGTCGCGTACCGCGGCCTCCATGCACTTCATGCGGATACCCATGTACGGCGCCGCCGTGCCGTTGCGGTACGCCTCCGCGATCAGCCGGGCCGCGCGGGCCGCCGTCTCGTCCTCCTCGGCGTCGGGGCGGGGGCCGTAGCCGTCCTCGAAGTCGACGCGCAGGTCTTCGATCGGTTCGCGTTCCAGCTTGGCGCGGACACGGGAGTAGACCGGCTCGGCGAGTTCGTCGGACAGGCCGAGGACGGCCGCGAAAGAGGCGGCGTCCGGGGCGTGCTCGTCGAGAGCGGCGAGGGCCCGGTCGCCCCACGAGCGGATCGTGTCGGCGGCGAAGGCGTCACCGGGGACATAGACGGTGTGGACGGGCTGCCGGGTGCCGGGGTCCCCGGGGTAGCGGCGCTCCAGCTCCGCGTCGACCCGTGCGAGGGAGGCGCTGATCTCCTCGCTGACGGCGCCCGCGAGGCTCGTCGCCACCTTCTCCTGCTGACCCATCCCACACCCTCCAATTTTCCGCTCTACGGAATCAACAATCCGTATAATGAAGTTATCCGTGTGGTTGTCGCTGGTCAACACCCCGTCCGCACCCTGGTCGTCGGCCACCGAGCCGTCTTCAGGATGCA
>NZ_JBEZMO010000026.1:0-114257 GCF_040652655.1 Streptomyces sp. NPDC048191 | reverse complement strand
ACCAGCATGATCGCTAGACTGCCCTGGCATGGACACGAAATGAACTCAGGTGAAGGCGGAGGTGTACTGCAGCGGCCCGGTGGCGTAGAGGTCCGCCGTGCCGGTGCCGGGCGGTGCGCCGGGGCCGGTACTCGCACCCGCGGGCGCCGTGGCCGTGGCGGTCGCGGTGACCGTGGAACCGGTGAACGGTTCGGGGCCCTGGGCCGCGGCGGGCAGGAGATAGACCTCCTCGGTCATCTCGGCCTCCTTGGCGCCGGGGCGCGCGCAGCCGACGACGAGGAGCGCCACCGAGAGGGCGCAGGCCATGGCGATGGATCCGGTGGGTATCCGCACCGTACACTCCGCATCACTGTGGGTGACTTCTCCCCATTGTGTGCATTGCGCCCGTTCGACTGGCAACTCGGGAGGCGGCGACGATGACGAGGCCACCGGCGCTTCGGCCGCGACGAAGGGCGCGCACGCCGTGAACTGGTTCACCGCTCCCGACTACTGGCTCACCCGGCTGGTCTTCCAGCGGGCTCTGGCCACCGTGTACCTGGTGGCGTTCCTGACGGCGGCGCTGCAGTTCCGGGCGCTGCTGGGTGAGCGCGGCATGCTGCCGATCCCCCGCTACCTGGAGTGGACGCCCTTCAAGCGGGCGCCGAGCCTGTTCCATCTGCACTACTCCGACCGCTTCTTCGCGGGCTGCGCCTGGGCCGGGTGCGCGGTGTCGGCGGCGCTGCTCGCCGGCGCGGACTCCCTGCTGCCGCTGTGGGCCGGGATCCTGCTGTGGCTGGTGCCGTGGGCGCTGTATCTGTCGATCGTCAACGTGGGCCAGACGTGGTACGCGTTCGGCTGGGAGTCGCTGCTGCTGGAGACGGGCTTCCTGGCCGCGTTCCTCGGCAACGACGAGGTGGCACCGCCGATCGTCGTCCTGTTCCTGCTGCGTTGGATCCTGTTCCGCGTCGAGTTCGGCGCCGGGCTGATCAAGATGCGCGGCGACGCGTGCTGGCGGAAGCTGACCTGTCTCGACTACCACCACGAGACGCAGCCCATGCCCGGGCCGCTGAGCTGGTTCTTCCACCATCTGCCGGCGCCGCTGCACCGGGTGGAGGTGGCCGCCAACCACGTGACCCAACTGGTCGTTCCGGTCCTGCTGTTCACCCCGCAGCCGATCGCCTCGGCCGCCGCCGCCCTGATGATCGTCACCCAGCTGTGGCTGGTGCTGTCCGGCAACTTCTCCTGGCTGAACTGGATCACCATCGTGCTGGCCCTGGCCGCGCTGCGGATTCCCGGCTCCGCGCCCTCCGTGCCGGCGGCGCCGCTGTGGTACGAGGTCGTGGTGCTCGCTCTCGCCGCGCTGCTGCTCTTCCTGAGCCACCGCCCGGTGCTGAACATGATCTCCCGCCGCCAGGTCATGAACCGCTCCTTCGACCCGCTGCACTTGGTGAACACCTACGGCGCGTTCGGCAGCGTCAGCAGGGTCCGGTACGAGGTGGTGGTCGAGGGCACGCTGGACGACGTACCGCGCGAGGACTCCGAGTGGCGGGAGTACGAGTTCCGGGGCAAGCCCGGGGACACCCGGCACTGGCCGCGCCAGTTCGCCCCCTACCATCTGCGCCTGGACTGGCTGATGTGGTTCGCGGCGCTGTCCCCGGGCTATGCCGGCGACTGGTTCGGCGGCCTGGTGGAACGCCTGCTGGAGAACGACCGCGACACGCTGCGCCTGCTGCACCGCTCCCCCTTCCCGCCGGACACCCCGCCCCGCTACGTGCGGGCCCGCCTGTTCCGTTACCGCTACACCACCTGGCGGGAGCTGCGGGAGTCCGGCGCGTGCTGGGACCGCACCTATGTGCGCGAGTACCTGCCGCCCACGCGGCTGGCGGGGGTCGCTCAGCGGTCGTAGCCCGCGGCTGCAGCCGGTGGCCCGGCGGCGGTGGGCGCCCGCCGGGCCGGTGCCGTCAGCAGTGGTCGACGTAGCTCTGCACGTGCCCCGTCGTCAGGTAGTAGTCGCTGACGTAGTGGCCGCCGCCCGCCGAGTACAGGCGGTCCCAGATCTTGTAACCGTTGACGGAGCTGCCGGTGGTCCAGCAGTCCACCTCGACCTTGGCCCCGTTGGCGAGCGTGAACGCGACCGGGGCCGAGGTGCTCGGCCTGGTGCGCACCTTCAGACCGTTCGGCGCCTTCTGCACATAGGCGCACCAGGCCCGCGGATCGCTGCCGAAGGAGCCGCAGCGGAACGCGTCGGCGCTGGCCGCGGGTGCGAAGGCCACCGCTGAGGCGAGGACACCGGCGGCGCCGGCCGTCACGACGGCGGCTTTCCAGCGTGCGAAACCCATGACTTCCCCCTGTGTTGTCGGTGCCGTCCGCGGGTCGGTGCGGACGGCTCGGCCGTGGACAGGGACGACGGTACGCACCGGCCTGGCGGGGACACATCAAACCAGGGTTCGGCTCCGGGTAAACCTGCGCGGTAGTCCGTTCACAGGCCGTAGACCCGGGTCGCGGTCCCCGCGAAGACCTGCTCGCGCTCGCCGGCGGTCAGCCCCGCGGTGAGCACGCCGGCGGTCTCGACGACCCGGGCGTAGGGCGCGGCCAGGGTGCACACCGGCCAGTCGGAGCCGAACATCACCCGGTCCGGGCCGAAGGCGTCCAGGGCCGTGTCCGTGTACGGCCGCAGGTCGGCGGTCGTCCAGGAGGCCGGGTCGGCCTCGGTGACCAGGCCGGAGAGTTTGGCGACCGTGTTGGGACGGGCGGCCAGTGCGCGCAGGGCGGTGGCCCAGGGTTCGCGTTCCCCCGAGGCGATCGGCGGTTTGCCCAGGTGGTCCAGCACGAAGGTCAGCCGGGGCAGCGACGCGGCGGCCTCGGCGCAGGCCGGGAGCTGGTGGGGCAGGACGACGAGGTCGTGGACGAGGCCCGCGTCGGCGACGGCGGCCAGCCCGCGCAGGACGTCGGGCCGCAGCAGCCACTTCGGGTCCGGTTCGCCCTGAACCTGGTGCCGGATGCCTTTCAGGAAGGACCCGCCGGGGAGCGCGCGCAGCCGGCGGAGTTCGTCGGCGATGTCCGGACGGGTGAGGTCGGTCCAGCCCACGACCCCCGCGACGAGCTCGTGTCCGGCCGCGAGCGCGAGGAGCTCGGGAGTCTCCTGCGCGACGGTGACCGTCTGGACGAGGACCGTACGGTCCACTCCGGCCGCGCGGGCCTCGGGCGCCAGGTCGGCGAGGGTGAAGTTCCGCCGCAGCGGCCGCAGTCCGGGGCCCCGGATCCAGTCCTGGTCGCGGACGGACAGGTCCCAGACGTGGTGGTGGGCGTCGACGGTCACGGCAGCTCCCAGACGACGGGCAGCCCGGCTCCGGCGCCGGCCGGTGAGTAGTCATGCACGACGTCGAGCAGCTCGGCCATGCGGGCCTGCCAGGCCACGTTGACCGGCAGCCCCTCCAGCGCGGCGAGCAGGCGGGCGTAGTCCGCGCACTCCAGCAGGTGGAACAGGTCCGTCCCGCTGCGCCAGATGGTCCAGGAGGTGGCACCGGCCGCGCGGATGGCGTCGGTGAGTTCCTCGGGAACCTCGCGGTGGGCCTCCTCGTACGCGGTGATCCGGTCGGCGTGGACCTTGGTGTGCAGGGCGACTCTCATGACGGGCCCTCCTCCGGGGGCAGCAGGCCGGCCTCGCGCAGCTCCTGCCAGAACCCCGGCGGGACCGGGGAGGCGAACTGGTCGGCGCAGTCGTGGACTTCGAAGGCGGAGCGGGGTCCGGGCAGGACACAGGCGACGGCCGGGTGGGCGGCGGCGAAGGCGAGTGCGGCGGCGCGCAGCGTGATGCCGTGTCGCTCCGCGACCGCCTTCATCCGCAGGGCGCGGACCAGCAACTGGTGTGGTGCGCGGCTGTAGTTGTACGTCGACTCCGGGCGCGGGTCCGCCAGCAGGCCCGAGTTGAAGACACCGCCGAGGACGACCGACACTCCGCGCTCGGCGGCCGCGGGGAGCAGCTCGGCCGCGGCGCTGTGGTCGAGCAGGGTGTAGCGGCCCGCGCACAGGACGACGTCCACGTCGGTGTCGCGGACGAACCGGGTGAGCATCGCGGTCTGGTTCATGCCCGCGCCGATCGCGCCGACGACGCCTTCGGCGCGCAGCTTCTCCAGGGCCGGGTAGCCCTCACGGAAGGCCTGTTCGGCGTGGTCGTCGGGGTCGTGCAGATACACGACGTCGACGCGGTCCAGACCGAGGCGGGCGAGGCTCGCCTCCAGGGTACGGCGGACGCCGTCGGCGCTGAAGTCCCACACACGGCGGTGGGTGGCGGGTACGGCGAAACCGTTCGCCAGGTCGTCGCCCGTGCCCTCGGCGGGGTCGAGGCGGCGGCCGACCTTGGTGGAGACGGCGTAGTGGGCGCGGTCGTACTGCCGCAGGGCCGCGCCGAGCCGGCGTTCGGACAGGCCGAGGCCGTAGTGCGGGGCCGTGTCGAAGTACCGGATGCCCCGCTGCCAGGCGGCCCGGACCGCGTCCTGGGCCTGCTCGTCGTCCAGCGGGGTGTAGAGGTTGCCGAGCGTCGCGGCGCCGAAGCCGAGCGGGGTGACCTCGACACCGCTGCGGCCGAGCCCGGTCACCGGCCCGCCGGCCGCAGCCTGAGGCCCTGCATGCCGCCGTCGACGGCGAGGGCGGTGCCGGTGGTGGCGCCGGACAGGGGGCTGGCCAAGTAGGCCATGGCGCCCGCGACTTCGGCGGCGGATACCAGCCGTCCGGTGGGCTGGCGGGCCTCCAGGGCGGCGCGTTCGGCGGCCGGTTCGGGGGCCGCGTCCAGCAGCCGGCCGATCCACGGGGTGTCCACCGTACCGGGGTTGACGCAGTTGACCCGGATGCCCTCGCGGACGTGGTCGGCGGCCATGGCGAGGGTCAGGGAGTACACGGCGCCCTTGGTGGCGCTGTACAGGGCGCGTTGGGGCAGTCCGGCGGTGGCTGCGATGGAGCAGGTGTTGACGATCGCCGCACGGTCCGAGCGGCGCAGGTGCGGCAGAGCGGCGCGGGTGACGCGGACGATGCCGAGGACGTTGACGTCGAGGACGCGGAGCCACTCGGTGTCGTCGTTGTCCTCGACCGTGCCCTGGGCCCCGATCCCGGCGTTGTTGACCAGGACGTCCAGGCCGCCGAGGTCCTCGGCCGCCCGCTCGACGGCCGCGCGCACCGACGCGTCGTCGGTGACGTCGGCGCGGTGGGCGAGGAGCGGCTCGTCGACGCCCGACGGGTCCCGGTCGAGGACGGCGACCCGGGCTCCGCGGGCGGCGAGGAGGTCGGCGGTGGCCCGGCCGATGCCGGACGCGCCACCGGTGACCAGGGCCCTGAGGCCCTCGAAGTCGCTCATGCGGCCTGTCCCTTCTGGGTGTCGGGGTCGGCGGCCCAGTAGGTGCCGCCGGGGAAGGTGTACCGCGCGAGGGACTCCGGGCGCAGGGCGGCGGAGAAGCCGGGCGCGGTGGGTGCCGTGTAGTGGCCGTCGCGGATGACGACGGGGGTGACGAAGTGTTCGTGGAGGTGGTCGACGTACTCGATGACCCGGTCCTCGGTGGTGCCCGAGACGGCCAGGTAGTCGAACATCGACAGGTGCTGGACGAGTTCGCACAGACCGACCCCGCCCGCGTGCGGGCAGACCGGGACGCCGAACTTGGCGGCGAGCAGCAGGACGGCGAGGTTCTCGTTGACGCCGGCGACCCGCGCCGCGTCGATCTGGACGATGTCGAGGGCGCCCGCCTGGAGCAGCTGCTTGAACATGACCCGGTTGTGCACGTGTTCCCCGGTGGCGACCTTCACCGGGGCCACGGCGCGGCGGATCGCCGCGTGCCCGAGGACGTCGTCGGGGCTGGTGGGTTCCTCGATCCAGTAGGGGTCGAACTCCGTGAGCGCCTTGGTCCAGCGGATCGCCTCGTCCACGTTCCAGCGCTGGTTGGCGTCGACGGCGAGCCGGATGTCCGGTCCGACGACCGCGCGGGCGACCCGGCAGCGCCGGACGTCGTCGTCGAGGTCGGCGCCGACCTTCAGCTTGATCTGCGTGAAGCCGTCGGCGACGGCCTGCGCGGCGAGCCGGCCGAGCTTGTCGTCGTCGTAGCCGAGCCAGCCCGGGGAGGTGGTGTAGGCGGGGTAGCCGCGCTCCAGCAGCCGGGCCCGGCGCTCCGCGGCACCCTGTCTGCCGCGCCTCAGCAGGTCGAGGGCCTCCTCGGGGGTGAGCGCGTCCGTGAGGTAGCGGAAGTCGATCTGCCCGGCCAGCCACTCGGGTTCGGCGTCGGCGAGCAGCTGCCACAGCGGCTTGCCGGCCCGCCGCGCGGCGAGGTCCCAGACGGCGTTGACGACGGCCCCGACGGCCATGTGCATCACGCCCTTCTCGGGGCCGAGCCAGCGCAGCTGGCTGTCGCCGATCAGGTCCCGGAAGAGCGAGCCCGGGTCGGCGCACAGCTGGGCCACGTCCCGGCCGAGCACATGGTCCCGCAGTGCGTCGATCGCGGCGACCTGGACGTCGTTGCCCCGCCCGATGGTGAACACGAATCCGTGTCCCTCGTGCCCGTCGGCGGCGTCGGTGCGCAGCACGACGTAGGCCGCCGAGTAGTCGGGGTCCGGGTTCATCGCGTCGGAGCCGTCGAGCTCGCGCGAGGTGGGGAAACGGATGTCGTGGGTGTCGACCGCGGTGACGCGGGCGGGGGCCTGGGACACTGAAGACCTTTCCGTCGGCGGGTGGTTGAGGAGGGTCAGTCCTGGGCGCGGCCCGTCGTGACGCGCGCGATCACGAGGGCGACGAGGATGATCCCGCCGTAGATGGCCTGGATCCAGAAGGACGGGACCTGGGCGAGGGTGAGCAGGTTCTGTACGACGCCCAGGAGGAGGACGCCGGTCAGCGCGCCGAACATGGTGCCCCTGCCGCCGTCGAGGCTGATGCCGCCGATCACCGCGGCCGCGAACACGGTGAAGATCATGTTCTGGCCCTGGTTGGCGCTGATCGCGCCGACGTACCCGGTCTGCAGCAGGCCGCCGACGGAGGCGAGCACGCCCGCGACGACGTACACGCCGAGCATGATCCGGTCCACCCGGACGCCGGCCGCGCGGGCGGCGTCCGCGTTGCCGCCGATCGCGTAGAGGGCGCGGCCGGTGCGGTGGTACTTCAGGACGAACCCGGTGACCGCGAAGGCGACAGCGGCGAGCCACACCGACATGGGTACGTTGAGGAAGGTGGTGGTGGCCAGGGAGTAGAAGCTGTCGGGCATGCCGAACAAGGTCTTGCCCTTGGTGGCGCCGACCAGCAGGCCGCGCAGCACGATCAGCATGGCGAGCGTGACGATGAAGGCGTTGAGCCGGAACTTCACGACCAGGACGCCGTTGAAGGCGCCGATGGCCGCGCCGACCACGGGAATCGCCGACAGGGCGAGCGCGGTCGGGAAGCCGGTGCCCCAGCCGGACTGGCTCGCGGGCAGCACCAGCAGGGCGCCGACGGCCGGCGCGATACCGACCACCGACTCCAGGGACAGGTCGAACTTGCCGGTGATCAGCACGAGGGACTCGGCGAGGACCACCATCGCGAGCGCGGCGGAGGCGCCGAGGATCGAGATCAGGTTCCGCTCGGTGAGGAACGAGTCGTTGACCACCGCGCCGAGCGCCATGAGCAGCAACAGGGCGGGAACCAGGGCGAGTTCGCGAGCCCGGCGCAACAGGACGGTCCTCGCCGAGCGGGCGTCCGGGGGCTTCGGGGACACGAGCGGCGGGGCGGCCCGGGTGTCAGCCATGGTCAACTCCTTCGATGGAGGCGATCAGCTCGTGGTCGCGCCAGCCGGCCGGGTGCTCGGCGACGACACGGCCGTGGAAGAGGACGAGGACGCGGTCGCAGCGGCGCAGGTCGTCGAGTTCGTCGGAGACGACGAGCACGGCGGTGCCGTCGTCCCGGGCGCTGTCCATGCGGGCGAGCAGCGACTCCTTGGACTTCACGTCGACGCCGGCGGTGGGGTTGATCAGGACCAGCAGGCGGGGGTCGGAGGCGAGGGCGCGCGCCATGACCACTTTCTGCGCGTTGCCGCCGGAGAGGTCGGACACGGGCTGGTCGGGGCCCTCGGCGTGGATGTCGAGGCGCGCGATCAGCTCGGCGGCGAAGCGGCGCCTCGCGTCGGTGGCGACGAAACCGGCCCGCCCGAGCCGGTCCAGCACGCTCAGCGTGGCGTTGTCGCCGATGCTCATCGCGGACACCAGCCCCTGCTCGTGCCGGTCGCGCGGCACACAGCCGACCCCGGCCCGCAGCGCGGCCCGTACGTCCCCGAACGGCAGGCCCGTGCCGTCCAGTCGGGCGGTGCCGCCGGTCGGTGTGTGCAGTCCGGCGAAGGACTCGGCCAGTTCGGTCTTGCCGCTGCCGCTGGAACCGGCCAACCCGACGACCTCGCCGCGGCGGACGGTGAGGTCGACGTCCGCGTAGGCCGGTGAGGTGAGTCCGCGCGCCTCCAGCAGGACGGGGGCGGCCTCGTCGACCTCCCTCGGCCGGACGGCCAGTTCGGCGACGGACTCCCCCGCCATGGCCTCCACCAGCTCCGCCTTCGGCAGGTCGGCGACGGGTGCGGTGGTGATCCAGCGGGCGTCGCGCAGCACGGTGACCGTCTGGCAGACCTCGTACACCTCCTGGAGGTGGTGGGAGATGAACAGGAAGGTGACGCCGGAGTCCTGCAGCGAGCGCATGCGGGTGAAGAGCCGCTCGATCTCGCGGTTGTCGAGCTGGGCGGTGGGTTCGTCCAGCACGATGAACCGGGCGCCGAAGCTCAACGCCCTGGCGATCTCCACCATCTGGCGGTCCTCGACCCTGAGGTCGGCGGTGCGCGCCTCGGGGTCGACGCGCACGTCCCAGGTGTCGAGGAGGCCGGCGGCCTCGCGGCGCAGCCGGCGCCAGCTGATGACGCCGCGGCCGGTGGGCTGCCGGTTGAGGAACAGGTTCTCGGCGACGGTCAGCTCCGGCACGACCGTGGGCTTCTGGTAGACGCAGGCCACCTTGCGGCGCCAGGCGTCCCGGTCGGCGAGCGGGGGCGCGGGCTCGCCGTCGAAGCGGACGGTGCCCGCGTCCGGGGCCTGAAGACCGGTGAGGACGTTGACGAGGGTGGACTTGCCGGCGCCGTTGCGGCCGACCAGGGCGTGGGACTCGCCGGGCAGCACGGTGAGCCGGCCGTCGGCGAGGGCGAGGGTGGGGCCGTAGCGTTTGACGACGCCCTCGGCTTCAACAAGCGGCGTACTCATCCGACCGTGTTGCCCCACAGCTTGGGGTCGTCGACGTTGGCCTTGGTGACCAGCGGCGCGGGCAGCTGGTCCTCCAGGATGCCGCTGGGCAGCTTCACGATCGTGGAGCCGTGGTCCGTCGGGCCGGGCTCGAACGTCTTCCCGGCCATCGCCGCCTTGATGTAGTACAGGCCGTACTTGGCGTAGGCGTCGGCGGGCTGGGAGACCGTGGCGTCGATCTGGCCCTTGCGGATGGCGTCGAACTCCTGCGGGATGCCGTCGTTCGACACGATCGCGATGTGGCCCTTCCGCCCGGCCGGTTTCAGCATGTTCTTGGACTTCAGGGTCTGCAGGGTCGGGGCGAGGTAGACACCGCCGGCCTGCAGGTAGATGCCCTTGATGTCAGGGTTGGCGTTGAGCAGGGTGTCCAGCTTGGCGGCGGCGGTGTCGGACTCCCACTTGGCGGGGATCTCCAGCACCTTCAGCTTCGGGTACTTCTTCTTCACGCAGGACCGGAAGGCCGCGGAGCGGTCACGGCCGTTGACCGAGGCGAGGTCACCCATGACCTGTACGACCTTGCCGCTGCTCACATGCTGTCCGAGGTAGTCGCAGGCCTTCTCGCCGTAGGCCACGTTGTCGGCGCGCACCACCATGGCGACCTTGCCCTTGTCGGGCGCGACGTCCACGGCGACGACGGGGACGCCCTTGCGCGCGGCCTGGTCGAGTCCGGCCTGGATGGCGGCGCTGTCCAGCGGGGCGACCACCAGTCCCTTGACGCCCTGGGTGAGTTCGTTGTCGATGTCGGTGATCTGCTGCGAGGGGTCGCTGTTGGAGTTGACCGTCTTCAGCACCTGGACGCCCTCGGACTTGGCCATCTTGGGTACGTAGTCGTTGTACGACTGCCAGAACGGCGAGGTCAGCAGCGGCAGGATCACCCCGACCTTGCCGGTGCCACCGCCGCCCGCGCTCGCGGTGTCCTTGGTGCTGCCGCAGGCGGCGAGCATGAGTGAGGCGCCGGCGGCCAGAGCCGCCGCGCCGATGATCCGGGACCTGCTGCGCTTCCTGACAGTGCTGGCGGGCATCTCGCGGCTCCTCGTCGAGGGTGTTCGAGCAGACGCCGCATACTTATCAGACCAATAGGCCGCGTTAACACCCTCGTGCAGGGAAAATTCGAGGAGATGAGCCCTAGTGGTCGGACCACTCGGCTGGCTAGACTGCGGCGCACCGGGGGAGGGAGGAACGGCGTGGACGAGGAAGCAGTGCCGCAGAAGGGCACGGTGACCCAGCGGGCCATCGACGAGATCAAGGCGATGATCGCCGGGGGCCGGCTGGAGCCGGGCCAGCGGCTGCCCACCGAGCGGGATCTCGCGGCCCGGCTCGGCATCTCCCGCAGTTCGATGCGGGAGGCGATCCGCGCCCTGACCGTGATGGGCGTCCTGGAGGCCCGGCACGGCTCCGGTATCTACGTCACCGCGCTGGAGGCCGGCGACCTGCTGGAGACCTTCGGGGTGGTCGCGGACCTGTCCCGGGGCCCGCGCCTGGTGGAGCTGCTGGAGGTGCGCCGGATCCTGGAGTCGACGGCGACGGCGCTGGCCGCCGCGCGCATCACCGAGGACCAACTGGCGGCGGTGGGGAAGCACTTGGCGGCGATGAACGCCACCGACGACCCCGAGGAGATCCTCGCCCACGACCTCGCGTTCCACCGCGAGATCGCGGCCGCGGCGGGCAACGAGACCATGGCCGCCATCCTGGAGGGCCTGTCCTCGCGCACCTTCCGCGCCCGCGTCTGGCGCGGCTACCAGGAGGAGGGCGCCTTCGCCCGCACCCGCCACGAACACGCGGCGATCCACCGTGCCCTCACCGCCCGCGACCCGGAGGCGGCACGGGCGGCGGCAGCGGCCCACGTGGGCGAGGTGGAGGAGTGGCTCAGGACGCAGCTGGGGTCCTGACCAGCCCCCTCGGTCAGGCTCCCACCGAGGGCAGTGGCGGTTCCGGGCGTCCGCTCTGTGCCTCGGACCAGGCGCGCAGCTCGTTCGCGCCGACCTCCTCGATCACCGTCTGCAGCGCCTGCCGGGCCGCTGCGTCACGTTCGGCTTCCGGCAGGAGCACGTAGCGGTCCAGTGCCCGGCGCAGCGACTCCCGCGCCTGCGCGGCCAGCACCCAGCGCGAGCCGGCGCCGTACAGCTGGCGCATACCGGTGAAGAAGACGGCGCCGCCCGCGATCAGCGCGGTCAGCCAGGCGGGAGCATGCAAACCGGCGGCCACGACCGTCACCGACGTGGTGAGGAGGGCGCCGAGTTCGGTCCCGTGGTGCAGCCGCCTGGCGCGGTCGGAGGCCCTCGCGTAGAACGTCAGATCCCTTCGGGCCAGGGCCAGCAGGGGATCCGGCTCCGCGGCCCAGGAGCTGTCGGGGACCCTTGTTCGTCTCATCGGCACATCATGGTGGCCGTGCCCGCGCCGGGGAAAGCCCCGACGGTGGGCGGGAGCGGCCGCGCCGGCGTCCTCGCCCACCGTGGGTCACGCCCTGCGCAGCCTGAGCGTCACCAGTTCGAACGGCCGCAGACGTACGGTGATCCGGTCGCCGTCGCGCTCCGGCGGCTCGGTGTCGCCGGCCGGCCGTTCCAGCAGGTCGGTCGCGGTCACGTCCGCGACCGCGAAACCGGCCGTGAGGGTGGCCCGGGCCCGGCCGCCGTGGGCCTCGTGGAAGCGGACCACCACGTCACCGCTGCCGTCGTCGGCCAGTTTCACCGCCGTGATCACGACCGCGTCGTTGTCCGCCGAGACCAGCGGCGCGACGTCGTGGGCGCCGGTCAGCCGCCGTTCCGGAAGGTTGATCCGCCAGCCCTCGCGGACCGCGTCGGCGATCGAGGCACCCGGAACCAGGGCGTGCCGGAAGCGGTGGACACCCTGGTCGGTCTCGGGGTCGGGGAAGCGCGGCGCACGCAGCAGGGAGACGCGAACCGTGGTCGTCGTGCCGCGGTCCCCGTCGGTGCGCACCGTACGGGTCACGTCGTGGCCGTAGGTCGAGTCGTTGACGACCGCCGCACCCCAGCCGGGCTCCTCCAGGTGGACGAAGCGGTGGTTGCACGCCTCGAACTTGGCGGCCTCCCAGGAGGTGTTGGTGTGGGTGGGCCTGAAGACATGCCCGAACTGGGTCTCGGACGCGTACCGTTCGGCGTGCAGGTCGAGCGGGAAGGCCAGCTTCAGGAACTTCTCCGTCTCGTGCCAGTCGACCTCGGTGTCGATCACCAGCCGCCGCTCCCCTGCCGCCAGGGACAGCACCTGGGTGACCCGCGAGTCCCCGAAGGAGCGGGTGACCAGGACCGACCGGTCGTCCGGGCCGGCCTGGACCGCATCGGCGGCCGTGAGATCGGTGACCGTGTTCCGGTAGAACTCGTCCACGTCCCAGGCGTCCCACATGTTCGGGAAGTCCTGGTGCAGTTGGAGGAGACCCGCCGCCCTGCCCGGGGCGATGCTCTCGCGGCCGGCCTCGATGTCGAGGGCGGAGACGATCAGTCCCCGGGCGTCGATCTCGACCCGGAGCACTCCATTGTCCAGGACGTATCCGCCGCCGGCCCGGGAAGCGAGGCTCGTTCGCCCGGAGGGCGGGCAGGCTCCGGCGCCACCGGCGGGGATCCCGGCACGGCCGTGCGGGGCGGCGTTGAAGACGAGTTCCCGGTCCCCCGCTCCGGCCAGGGCCCGCTGAGCCGCGCCGATGATCCCGTCCAGTTCCCCGGCGATCCGCTCGTACGTCGCCCGTGCCTCGCGGTGTACCCAGGCGATCGACGAGCCGGGCAGGATGTCGTGGAACTGGTGCAGCAGGACCGTCTTCCAGATCCGGTCCAGCTCCTCGTGGGGATAGGGGAATCCGGTGCGTACGGCGGCGGTGGCCGCCCAGAGCTCGGCCTCCCGCAGCAGGTGTTCGCTGCGCCGGTTGCCCTGCTTGGTCTTCGCCTGGCTGGTGAGGGTGGCGCGGTGCAGTTCGAGGTACAGCTCGCCGACCCAGACAGGCGGCTCCGGGTACTCGGCCTGGGCCTGCTCGAAGAAGGCGCGGGGTGTCTCCCAGACGACGGTCGCGGAGCCTTCGAGGTCGCGCAGCCGGGCCGCCTTGGCGACCATCTCCCGGGTGGTGCCGCCGCCTCCGTCGCCCCAGCCGGTGGGCGCGAGGGAGTGCCGGGCCCGGCCCTTGTCCCTGAAGTTGCGGGCGGCGTGGGCGAGTTCGCTGCCCTTCATGGAGCAGTTGTAGGTGTCGACGGGCGGGAAGTGGGTGAAGATCCGGGTGCCGTCGATGCCCTCCCACTGGAAGGTGTGGTGCGGGAACCTGTTGGTCTGCGACCAGGAGATCTTCTGCGTCAGCAGCCACTTGGAGCCGGCGGCCCTGATGATCTGCGGGAGCCCGGCGGCGAAGCCGAAGGTGTCGGGCAGCCAGGCCTCCTCGTTCTCGACGCCGAACTCGTCGAGGAAGAAGCGCTTGCCGTGCACGAACTGCCGGGCCATCGCCTCCGAGCCCGGCATGTTGGTGTCCGACTCCACCCACATTCCGCCGGCCGGCACGAACCGGCCCTGCGCGACGACCTTCTTCACCCGTGCCCACACCTCGGGCCGGTGCTCCTTCACCCACGCCCACTGCTGCGCCTGGGACATGGCGAAGACGAACTCGGGCTCGTCCTCGAGCAGCGCGGTCATGTTGGAGGTCGTACGGGCCACCTTGCGGACCGTCTCGCGCAGCGGCCACAGCCACGCGGAGTCGATGTGCGCGTGCCCGACGGCGCTGATCCGGTGCGCGGAGGGCACGGCGGGGGCGGACAGCACACCGGTGAGCCGCTCCCGGGCCCGGTCCGCCGTGCCGTTCACGTCCTGGAGGTCGACGGCGTCCAGGGCCCGCTCGACCGCGCGCAGGATGTCGTGCCGGCGCGCGGAGTCCACGGGCAGCTCGGCCATCAGCTCGCCGAGCACCTCCAGGTCCAGCACCAGCTGCCACACCGACTCGTCGAACACGGCGAGGTCCATGCGGGTGAGGGTGTACTGCGGCTCGTGGCCCGCGGTTTCCCTGTCGCCCAGCCGGGTGGGCCGGAAGGGGTGGTAGTCCAGGACGACCGGGTTGGAGGCGGCCTCGATGTGCAGGACGACCTCCTCGCCGCCCGCCGCCGGGGCGCCGACGCGCACCCACTGGTTGCGGGGGTTGAGGCCCTTCACCGGGGTGCCGTCGGGACGGTAGACCAGACCCTCGCACTGGAAGCCGGGCATGTTCTCGTCGAAGCCCAGGTCGAGCAGGGCCTCGACGGTCTTCCCGGCCCAGGCCCGGGGCACGGTTCCGGACACCCGGAACCAGCTCGTGCCCCAGGGCGCACCCCACCGGGCGCCGACCTCGATGGGCTCGGGCTCGGCGGCCAGCCCCTCCGCGACCGGTACGGGTTCTCCGGGCGCGTGCCACACCGCGACCCGCAGGGGCACGGACTCGGGGTACACGGCGGGGCGGATGCGTTCGTCGAGGACGCGCCTGAGGCGGGCTTCCACCAGAGTGCGGTCGTCATGCATGCGGGGTGCTCCCTGCGGTTCACGGGTTCCGGGCGGTTACCAGGTGTGGGTGACGGTCACGGGCGTCGAGGCGTTGTAGAGCTCCCCCACGGCGCGCAGTTCGAATCGTGCGGCGGTCTCGCCCTGCTCGGGCTGAAGTCCGGTGAGGAACCAGGCGCGCTGGCAGGTGCCGCCGAGGAAGCGGCGGGTGCCGTCGGGCAGGAGGCGGTGCAACTCGTAGTGGCGCACGGGGCCGGGGGCGGCGTCCCAGGCGAGGCGGAGGTCGCCGCCGTTCGCCGCGGTGACGCGGGCGCCCGAGGGGGCCGCCGGGGCGGTGACGGCTTCCCGGACGGCGAGGCCGCCGAGGCGCCAGCGCACCGGGCCGGCGGTGGCGGTGAGCCGGACACCGAGGGCGTGGACGGTGCCGTTCAGCCCGGTCCCGGCGAGCGGAAGCGTCACGGTCCGCCAGCCGTTGACCGACTTCACGCAGGCATGCCTGTTGACCGGGTTCACGGCCAGATACGTGTACGGCGGAGTCTCCCCCGCCCCGCTCGGCTCCGCCGTCGCCACGGCGAGTTCGACGTTCACGGTGCCCTCGTCGGTCCGGGAGGTCAGCTCGACGGCCGTGTTCACACCGATCGGCAGCCGGGTGGCGTACAGATCCACCACGACCGGTCGATCCGGTGCACCGGCGACCAGCACGCTGCTCCCGCCCCGCCAGGCGTCGGCGAAGTCGAAGGAGACCGCCGGCCGCTCCCCCGCCGTGCGCACCGCCCACCGCCGCGACGGCAGCCGGTCCTGCAGGCCGAGGTGGTTCCAGGCCGTGTCCGAGGTGACGGCCCCGTCCTCGTACCAGCGCAGGCCGTGCCCGGTGTTGAACACGGTCGCGAACGGCACCGAGGTCACCGTCGACCGGTCCGCGACCGACACCGCGGGCGCCCGCCACGGGTCACCGGCGTCCGGCCGGGACGGATCGAGCGACCGCCCGGACCAGAACCGGTCGTCGGCGGCGTGGAAGTCCTCCGGAGCGCGCTGGTCGGCGGGCAGGTGGTCGCGGGTCCACTCGGGCCGGTAGAAGCCGATCGAGGTGACGTGCCCCTTGCTCGCCGGCACGATCGCGTCCCAGTCCACCGGCGTACCGGACCCGTTCGACTCCACGTCGACGCCCGCCCACAACTCGTAGCGGCTGCGGCCCAGTTGACCGGCCCTGGTGCCCGAGGCGGCGAGCGTGCCCGCGGTCCAGCGGAAGTCCACGAACATGGTGTCGGCCGCCTGGAAGAACGCCTGGTTCTGGCTGTTCAGCGCCCCCTGCCAGCCGACCGTGCCGTTGACTGTCATCGCGTCGTACCAGGTCACCCGCTGTCCCTGGGCCGCCGCGAGTGTCCTCAGCTCCGTGACGAAACCGAGCATGGCCTGGCCGAGCGCGGTGTTGCCGCCACCGGTCTCGGCGTTCACGAACCAGCCGTCGAAGCCGTGGGCCGACGCGACCGCGACGAGCTGCGCGGCGAGCGGATGATGCCCCGAGGGGTCCTGCTGCACGAGGTCGCGGGTCCACTGCAACTGCCCGCCGTAGGCCACCGGGGGCAGGAAGATGTTGCCCAGCACCGGAACGCCGTGCCGGTGCGCCGCGTCCACGATCGGCGCGTTGGGCGCGAGGATCAGGCCCTCCCCGGCCGAGCCGCCCCAGAAGACGAGTTCGTCCAGGTAGGCCCAGTGGGTGAGGGCGTAGTAGTCGGCGGAGGCCGAGCCCTGCGAAGGGTTGCCCGACGTCGGCCCGAAGGAGACCAGGGCCTGGATGCGGGCCTGACCGGAGCGGGCCGTGGTGTTCGCCGGGGCCGGGGTGAAGCGGGCGGCGAGCGGCACGGACGCGGCGTTGAAGGCGAGATCGGAGTCGTCCGCCGCCCGCCAGCTCTTCAGGCTGCGCCAGGTGATGCCGGCGCCCGGGCTGCCGGAGGGAAGCGAGTCCGGGTACCAGTAGGAGGCGTACGGCGGTGTGGCGGCTGTCCTGGGACGGGCGGCCGCGGCGGCGGGCGGGGAGGGAGCGAGGGCGGCCGCGGCGGCGGCCAGGACCGTGCGTCTGGTGGGGTTCACGAGCGGGTGCCTCCGTGTGGGGTGGGGAGTACCTGATCGGGAGTGACGACCTCGGTGATACCGCGCGCGACGAGATGGTCCTCGTCGTCCGCGCGGGTGTCGAGGACGGTGGTGGGGCGGGCGCCGTCGGCGGTGAGCCGGAAGAAGGCGTCGAAGACGGCTCCGCCGGGGGCGCAGCGGGAGCGGTGGGCCGGGTCGTCGGGCACGACGAGCGCCGTGGCGCGCACGGCGGGCGCGGGCCCCGGCCGGCGCGCGGTCTCGGCGAGCGCGCGGGCGATGTCCTTCGGCCGTCCGTCGTTGTGGAACAGTCCGAGCCCGTACTCGAGTTCGGGGAAGTCGGCGAGGTCGCGCGAGACGTCGTGGGAGCACCACCAGGTGACGCCCCACAGGTCGGGACAGTCGAGGACATGGGTGACGGTCGCCTCGGCGAACGCGGCGGCGTGCTCGGCGGGCACGAGTGGTGCCGGCGCGCCGACCTCCTGCAGCCACACCGGCCGGTGCGGTTCGTCCGCCCAGGCCTTGCTCAGCTCGACCAGATAGGCGGCGTGGTGCTCGGCCTGCACCGAGGTACGGCCGTGCATCTGGGCGGTGCCGTTGAACACCCAGGAGTGCACGGCGGTGACGGCGCCGAGGCGGGCGGAGTGGCCGGGGGTGAAGGGCTGGTCGTCCTGGTACCAGGCGGCGTCGTAGGAGGCGTGCAGGTGGAGCCGGTCCGGGGCGCCTTCGGTGCAGGCGGCCAGCATCCGCGACAGCCACCGCTCGGCCTCCCCGGAGGTGATCCGGTCGGGGTCGGGGTGGGGGCCGGCGGCGAACTGGTTGACCTCGTTGCCGACGGTCATGCCGAGGAAGTTCGGCCGGTCGGCGAGGGCGGCGGCGAGGGTGCGCAGATAGGCGGCCTGGCCCTCGATCACGTCCGGGTCGGTGAAGAGGTTGCGCCGGTGCCAGGTACGGGTCCAGGCGGGCAGGAAGTCGAAGCTGCTCAGGTGCCCTTGCAGGCCGTCGACGTTGACGTCCAGTCCGCGCTCGGCGGCCGCGTCGGCGAGGGCCACGAGCTGCTCGACGGCGCGCGGGCGGATCAGCGTCCGGTTGGGCTGGAAGCAGGGCCACAGCGGGAAGACGCGGACGTGGTCCAGGCCGAGTGCGGCGATGGCGTCGAGGTCGGCGCGCACGGAGTCGAGGTCGAAGTCGAGCCAGTGGTGGAACCATCCCTCGCTCGGGGTGTAGTTGACGCCGAAGCGCACGGCAGGAGGCATGAAGTGTCCTTGTGGCGTACGGGTGTTCAGCCCTTAACGGCGCCCTCGCCGACCCCGCGGAAGAAGTACCGCTGGAGGCAGGCGAACAGGGCGATGAGCGGGGCCACGGCGATCACGGTGCCGGCGGCGACGAGGCGTTCGTCGTTGGCGAAGGTGCCGTGCAGGTAGTTGAGGCCGATGGTCAGGGTGAACCTGGACGGGTCGCTGAGCACGATCAGCGGCCACAGGAAGTCGTCCCAGGCGCCCATGAAGGCGAAGATCGCCACGACGGCCAGCGTCCCCTTCACCGAGGGCAGGGCGACGCGCAGGAACCGCTGCCAGACGTCGGCGCCGTCGACGTAGGCCGCCTCCTCGATCTCGTAGGGGAGGTTGCGGAAGGCGTTGCGCATCAGCAGCACGTTCATCGCGGCGACCGCGCCGGGCAGGACCACCCCGATGAGCGTGTTGTTCAGGCCGAGTTCGCGCATGGTGGTGAACTGGGCGATGACGATGCCCTCGACGGGTACGAGCATGGCCAGCACGAACACCAGCGTGGTCACGCGCCGGCCGCGGAAGCGCAGCCGGGCCAGGGCGTAGCCGGCGAGCGCCGAGCCGACGCAGTTGGTGACGACGTTGGCGGTGGCGACCTTCAGGGAGTTCAGCGCGTAGTCCCAGACGGGGATGGTGTCGGCGACCCGCGTGTAGTTGTGCAGGGTGGGGTGGGCGGGCAGGAACGAGGGCGGCGAGCCGTAGATGTCCTCGGTGGGGCCCTTGAGGGAGGTGGACAGCTGCCACAGGAAGGGGCCCACGGTCAGCGCGAGGACGCCGAGGAGCAGCAGATAGCGCCAGGCCAGCTCGCCGAGGCGGACGCGGCGGCCGTGTTCGTCGGTGACGCCCGGCTCCTTGGGCACGGTGACCGGCTCGGTCCGCCGTACCTTCTCCAGGACGCTCACGACTCCTCCCGGCGGTCGGCGCGCAGCACCAGCAGCATCAGCGCGACGGTGACGGCGAACACGACGACGGAGAGCGCGGAGGCGTAGCCGACGCGGCCGGTCAGACCGGTGCCCGTGCGCTGGACGAGCATGACGAGGGTGGTGTCCTCGCCGGCCGGGCCGCCGCTCGGGCCGGCCATCAGGTACACCTCGGAGAACACCTTGAACGCGGCGACCGAGGAGAGCGCGGCGACCAGCACCATGGTGGAGCGCACGGCGGGCACGGTGACCGACAGGAAGCGGCGCACCGGTCCCGCGCCGTCCACGGCGGCGGCCTCGTGCAGTTCGCGCGGCACGTTCGCCAGCGCGGCCAGATAGATGATCATGTAGTAGCCGAGGCCCTTCCACACGGTGACGGCCATCGCGCTCAGCAGGAGCAGCCACTGGTCGCTGAGGAAGCCGACCCGGCCGATCCCGACCGTCTCCAGCAGCGAGTTGACCAGGCCGCGTTCGTCGAGCAGCCACACCCAGATCAGCCCGACCACCACGATCGAGGCGACGACCGGGGTGTAGAAGGCGGAGCGGAAGAACGTGATGCCGGGGATGTTCTTCTGCACCAGCAGCGCGAGCAGCAGCGGCAGGACGACCAGGGCGGGTACGACCCCGACGATGTACAGGGTGCTGTTGCGCAGGCCGGTCCAGAACATGTCGTCGTGGAGCAGCTCGCGGAAGTTGGCGAGGCCCACGAAGTGTCCCGGCAGCAGGGTGCGGCGGTCGGTGAAGGAGTTCACCAGGGTGGAGACGAAGGGGTAGAGCACGAAGGCGCCGGTGACGAGCAGCCCGGGCGCGGCGAACAGCCAGGGGCTGAAGGGAAGCTGGCGCCTGATGCGCACGGGCGCGGCCATGGCCCGTCAGCCCTGCTGAAGGAGGCGGTTGGCGGCGTTGACAGCGTTGTCGAGAGCCTGCTTGGGGCTCTCCTTGCCCTGGAGCGCCTTGGCCACCTCGTTGCGCAGGGCGGTCTTCATCTGGTCGCTGAACAGCACGGGCGTGTAGTTGACCGCGCTCTTCAGGGACTTGGCGGCGGCGATGCGCACCCGGGTCTCGTCGGTGCCGTCCTCCTTGGTGAAGTAGGGGTCGTTCAGGGAGCCGGCGGTGCTCGGGAAGATGGCGACCTTCTTGGCGAAGGACATCTGGTTCTGGGCGTCGGTGACGAAGTGGGCGAAGGCGACGGCGGCCGGGGTGTGCTTCGTACGGGAGTTGACCATCACGCCCATGACGTACATGTTGACGTGCCCGGTGCTGGTGATCTGGTCGGTGATCCCGATGTCGCGGTAGAGGCTCGGCGCGTTCTTCTTGAAGTTGCCGAGGTCGAGGGCGCTGCCGGGGTTCATGGCGACGGCGCCGGTGAGGAACTTCTTGCCGGAGGACTCCGGGGTCGCGGTCAGCGCCTGCGGGTCGAGCGCCTTGGCGTCGTACAACTCCTTGTACTTGGTCAGGAGTTCGACCCCCTTGGCGTCGTTGAAGGCGAAGGCCGTGCCCTGTTCGTTCATCAGTGTGACGCCGTAGCGCCCGAAGTCCTCGATGGTGGGCACGTTGGCGAGGGTGGCGACCTTGCCGCCGCTCTTCCGTGCCATCTGCAGGGCGTCGGCGAAGAGTTCGCCGTACGTCTTCGGCGGCTGGTCCGGGTTCAGTCCGGCCTTCCTGAACAGGGCCTTGTTGTAGAAGAGCGGGCCGGTGTTCAGGTACCAGGGGAAGGCGTACGTGCCGCTCATGCCCGGGACCTGGTGGCTGGCCCAGGCCCCGTCCAGGTACTCGGACTTGTACGTGCCGGCCGCCTTGTCGAGGTCGAGCGCGAGACCCGCCTTGGCGAGCGGGGCGACCAGGTCCGGGGAGACGTTGACGACGTCGGGGAGGGTGCCGCCGCCGGCGTCGGCGCTGAGTTTGTCGGGGTAGCCCTCGGCGGGCTGGTCGATCCACTTCACATGGGTGCCGGGGTACTTCTTCTCGAAGTCGGCTATGAGGCCGTCGAAGTACGACTTGAAGTTGGCGCGCAGGTTCCAGGTCTGGAAGGTGATGTCGCCCTCGACCTTTCCGGAGGCGTCGGTCGAGCCGCCGTCGTCGCCCCCCGATCCGCAGGAACTCAGGGGCAGGACGAGGGCGACGGCAGCGGCGGCGAGGGCTCTGCGAGGCATGGGCACGGTGACACGGCTCCTTTGCTGTGCCGGGCGGTCGGTGGCGCCAGAGACCTTGCCCGCGCCATTCGAAGAAAGTCAATGCGTTCTTCTCAACTAAAGAAAGAGGCAGTTCATTAGTGCAGGTCAGAGATGTTCGGCCGAGACCTTGCGGTCAATCACTAATGCGCTTTAGGGTCTTGACACTCAAGCGCATTAGCGAGCATCGTCAGCTTCGGGGAGGGAAACGTGCCGACCAAGCGGTCTCCCGCGCGCCGGCCCACGATGAAGGACATCGCGCGGCGGGCCGGGGTCTCCGAGAGCGCCGTCTCCTTCGCGCTGAACGGCCGTCCGGGGGTCTCGGAGTCCACCCGGGCCCGGGTGCGGCGGGTCGCCGAGCAGCTGGGCTGGCGTCCGAGCACGGCCGCCCGCGCCCTGTCCGGCGAGGGCGCGGCCACGGTCGGGTTCGTCCTCGCCCGCCCCGCGCACACCCTGGGCGTCGACTCCTTCTTCCTGCAGCTCGTCTCGGGCATCCAGGAGGTGCTGGCGGAGCGGCATCTGGGCCTGCTGTTCCAGGTCGCGCGGGACGTGGCCGAGGAGTGCGTGGTGTACCGGCGCTGGTGGGCGGAGCACCGGGTGGACGGGGTGCTGGTGGCCGACCCGCGCGCCGAGGACCCGCGCCCCGGGCTGCTGGACGAACTGGGCCTGCCCGCCGTGGTGATCGGCGGCGCACCCGATGTCCGCCATCCGGGACTGTCCACGGTCTGGGCGGACGACGCCGGCGCGATGGCCTCCGTGGTGGACGAGTTGACCGCGCTCGGCCATCGCCGGATCGTGCACATCGCGGGACTGCCGGAGCTGGCCCACACCCAGCGCCGTGTCGCGACACTGCGCGCGGAGGCGGAGCGGCGCTCGCTCACCGAGGTCCGCTCGGTGACCACGGACTACTCCGACACCGAGGGCGCCGCCGTGACCCGCCGCGTGCTCGGGGGCTCGCCCACGCCCACCGCGCTGATCTACGACAACGACGTGATGGCCGTGGCAGGCCTCGCGGCGGCGGCCGAACTCGGTTTCCGGGTCCCGCAGGACGTCTCGGTGGTCTCCTGGGAGGACTCGGCCCTGTGCCGCATGGTCACCCCCCGGCTGTCCGCGCTGTCCCGGGACAGCGCGGAGTTCGGCCGGACGGCGGCACGCGAACTGCTGGTCCTGCTGGACGGCGACCCGGCCCGCTCGGTGGGGGTGCCGGTGCCCCGGCTGACGGGACGGGGCAGCACGGCTCAGGCGACTGCCCGGCCACCCGAACGGGGGTCGCTGTAGGGGCCGTTCGGGGCGCGGCCGGTGGCCGGGAGGCGGAGCCGCGGATCAAGGCGGCCGCGGCTCCGCCTCGTCCCCGGGGTGCGCGGGGTGTGCCCCGCCGGCGCGTTCAGGACCGCCAGTCGATCTTGAACACCCACACGTGCCGGCCCGCCTTCCGGGCCGCCCGCGGTACGTCGACGACCAGTGAACCGCCGGTGACGGTCCAGGTCAGGGGGCGGTCGTGGCCCAGCATCGTCACCTTGTCCCCGGGCCGCACCGGCACCGGCGCCGGCACGGTCAGCTTCGCGCCCGGCTCGGACAGCGAGTGGATGTAGAAGGCGTCGTCCGGGCGGACCGTGAAGCGCAGGTCCTCCCCCGACTGGGCCGTCCGCGACCAGTACGTGGTGTCGTACACCGCCTCGCCGTTGACCTTCAGCCACTCCCCCGTCTCACGCAGCCGGGACTGCATGACCTCGGGGATGGTGCCGTCCGCGCGCGGGCCGATGTCCAGGAGGAAGTTGCCGTTCTTCGAGACGATGTCGACGAGGGTGCGCACGACCTCCTCGGCGGTCATGTAGGCGCCGTCCGGGGTGGCCCGGTTGTAGCCGTAGCTGCGCGGATCGAGGCCGCGGCTCGCCTCCCACTTGGCGACGACCGTGTTGGCGTACGTCGTGTACTCGGGAGTGGTGAAGTCGTGGAAGGCGATCCCCGAGCGGTCGTTGACGGTCACGTCGACCGGGCGGGCACGGTTCTTGGCGTGGTTGAAGTACTCGGCGAGGACATGGAGGCTGTCGTTCGCGCCGCCGATGTCGCACCAGATGATCTCCGGGTCGTAGCCGTGGATGAGTTCGAGCATCTGCGGGGCCTGGTAGTCCCGCACGTAGTCCTTGCCCGCGGCGTATCCGGTGTACGGGACCGGCTCCAGGGTGTAGGGGTTGCGCGGGGCGTGGCCCATCCAGGGATTGTCGGGGTTGAACCACTCGGGCATGGAGAAGTACAGGCCGCGGTGGAGTCCGGGGGCGTACCGCCGGGACGCCTCGAACAGTTCCTTGACCAGGTCCCGTTTCGGGCCGTGCCGCGCGGCGTTGCGGTCGGAGACCTTGGTGTCCCACAGCGCGAAGCCCTCGTGGTGCTTGGAGGTCAGTACGTGGTACTGGGCGCCGGCGTCCCGGAAGAGCTCGACCCAGGCGCGCGGGTCGAACCTCTCCGCGGTGAAGCGGGGGATGAAGTCGTCGTAGGCGAAGTCCTCGCCATAGGTGTCCCGGTGATACGCGTACGTGGGGTTGCCGGGGTCCTGCATCTGGTCCCAGTACCACTCGGCGTACTGCACGCCCACCGGTGCCCACGCGGGCACGGAGTAGACGCCCCAGTGGATGAAGATGCCGAACTTGGCGCCCTGGAACCAGTACGGCGCCTGATGGCCGGCCAGGGAGTCGCCGGTGGGCTGGTAGTCGGCGGTGCCAAGCCTCAACGTGCTGCGGCTGGAGGTGACTTGGGTGCCGCGGCCGCGCACGGACACCGTGCCGTCCTGCTCGGTTCCGGGGGCCGTACCGGTGCGGTTGCGGATGCCGACGCGGACGCGGGCCTGTTCGCCGGGGTCGAGGCGGCGGATGCGGGCGGGCTCGACGGTGCGGGCGCCGGGGACCTCGACGCGCACGGACACCTCGTCACCGCTCAGGATCGCGACGGTGCCCGCGTTGACGACGGTGGCCTCGACGCTCTGGGCGCCGGAGGGGTCCAGGAGGGAGCCGGTGGAGTGCGCGTCGCGCAGGACCAACGCCCGGCCCTGGGCGACGGGTTGCAGGGAGAGCGCGAAGACGTGCAGGGACGTCGTGTTCGCCGCCGCCGGATGGGTGACCGGCAGGGTGATGGCGACGGCCTCGCGCTGTGGATCGGTCCACACCTCCGACGTCCCGATCCCGACGCCGTGTTCGTCCTTGGTGCCGTCCGGCTTGTAGCGGTACGGCGCCGAGAGCGCGCCGCCCGCCGTGTACCAGTCGGCGCCGCCGAGGCCGGCGGTGGTGGTGGAGCCGTCGGCGTAGTGGACGGTGGCCGTGCCGGCGGCGTCCCCGTAGCTGCCGGCGGTCAGGAAGACGGCCGACAGGTAGTGGCCCGGGGGCAGGTCGATGCGCTGGCCGAGCGCGACAACGTTGTTCCGGGCGCCCGCCGTCGAGGCGGGGAAGTCGAAGGGGATGCCGTCGACCTCGACACGGCCCGCGGGGAGTTCCTCGCCCGGGAAGGTGTAGCCGGAGCCTTCGAAGTCGCCGCCGCGCGCGGAGGCGGTGTCGATGCCGTCGTTGTCGTAGAGGGCGTCGAGCGGGACGGGTACTGGATCGGGGACGGCGGCCCAATCCCCTTCTCGACCCGCTTGTCGGGCCTGTCCGGCCCCTCCGGCGGCCCGGGCGGGTGTCGTGGCGGTGAGCTGCAGGGTGGTCGCGGCGGTCACTCCCGCCGCCGCGCCCAGGATCAGACGTCTGGGATACGTGCTCATGAGCGGCTCCCACAAACTCCGATTCATCGGACGTCTGATGATTGTGGCGGGGCTCATCACCTGTCAACGGGCCTGCGGAGCAACCCGAGTTCACACATTGATCCGACGACCGACACGTCACTGCGGAGAGGCTCTCGACGTACCGCCTCCGACCGGGCACAGTTCTCCCCGCACCTTCATTCGTACCAGTGAGTAGCCGACGACCGAGCGAACCGAGCGAGGAGTGCCCGTGGGTGACTGGGCCGGGCGGACCGCCGCCGAGATTGCCGCCGCCGTACGCGAGAAGCGGGTGACGCCACGGGAGGTGGCCGCCGAGCATCTCGCGCTCATCGAGCGGCTCGACGGTCGGATCGGGGCGTTCCGCAAGGTGCGTGCCGAAGCCGCGCTCGCCGAGGCCGACGAGCTGGCCTCCCGCTCGGACCTGCATGAACTGCCGCTCGCGGGCGTGCCGTTGGCCGTCAAGGACAACCTGGCGGTGCGCGGCGAGTCGCACCGGGACGGCTCGGCCGCCACCCCCGACACCCCGGCCGAGGCGGATCACCCGACGGTGGCCCGGCTGCGGGCGGCCGGGGCCCTGGTCGTGGGCCTGACCAACGTGCCCGAGCTGTGCGTCTTCGGCACCACGGAGGGCGTGTACGGCACCGCCCGCAACCCCTGGGACCTCTCCCGCACGGCCGGCGGCTCCTCCGGCGGCAGCGCGGCCGCGGTGGCCGCGGGCCTGGTACCGCTCGCGCTCGGCAACGACGGGATGGGCTCGCTGCGCATCCCGGCCGCGAACTGCGGCCTGGTCACCCTGAAGCCGGGGCACGGGGTGGTGCCGGCCGGGATCGGCAACGGCGACTGGTTCGGCATGGCGGAGAACGGCCCGCTGGCCACCACCGTCGAGGACCTGCGGCTGATGCTGGGGGTACTCGCGGACACCGGTCCCGCCGAGGCACAGGAGCCCTCGTCGCTCAGGGTCGCCGTGGCCCTGCGCAGCCCGCTCGCCGGAGTCGCCGTGAGCAGGTCGTATACGACCGCGGTCCGCGAGGCCGCCGGGGTGCTGGCGCGGGCCGGGCACCAGGTGCGCCGGGCCGAGCCGCCGTATCCGCTCTCCCTCGGGGTGACCGCGCTGCGGCACTGGACGGCGGGGACGGCGGTGGACGCCGAGGGACTGGACGCGGCGCGGCTGGCCCGGCGGACCCGGGTGCACGCGGCGGTGGGCCGGCGGTTCGTGCGCTCGGTCCGGGCCGGTGACGGCCGCGAGCGGCTGCGCGCCCGGCTGACGCCGTTCTTCACCGAGCACGACGTCCTGCTCACCCCGTCCCTGGCCCGGCGCTCCCCCGAGGCCGGTCCGTGGCACGAACGCGGCTGGCTGCGGAACATCCTGGCCAACACCGCGTACTCCCCGTTCACCCCGCCCTGGAACCTGACCGGCTGGCCCGCGATGTCGGTCCCCTTCGGCACCCTGCCCTCGGGCGCCCCCTGCGCCGTACAACTCGTCGGGCGCCCGGGTGCGGAGGCGGCCCTGCTGGGGCTGGCGGAGGAACTGGAGAAGCGGCGTCCGTGGCAGCGGACGGCACGGGTGGCCGCCGGCTGAGCCGCGCCTACTCGAGCGACCGGTACATGATGTGCAGCCCCACCCGGCCGTGCCGGGGGTGGTCGTACGCCTCCGGGACCGTGCCGAGGACGGTGAAGCCGAGGGAGGTCCACAGGCCGACCGCCGGGTTCGTCTCGACCACGGCGTTGAAGACCATCGCGCGGTAGCCGTGGGCCCGGGCCTCGGCCAGCACGTGCTCGGCGAGGGCGCGGCCGATGCCCTCGCCCGTGCGGTCGGGGTCGACCATGAAGCCGGCGTTGGCCACGCGGGAGGCGGGGCCGCCGTAGTTGGGGGTGAGGTAGGCCGAGCCGACCACGGCTCCGGTCGCGTCCTCGGCGACGTAGACACGCTTGGCCGGGCCCATCCAGAGCGCGCGGGCGTCCTGCTCGCGGGTCCCGGGGTCCCAGGCGTAGGTTTCGGCGGCGGCGACGATCCGGTGCCAGAAAGGCCAGATCCGCGGCCAGTCCTCGGCCACGGCTTCTCTGATCAGCATGGGCGTGAGTCTGTCAGGTCACGCCCATGCGAGCGGCGATCACGAAGGGTCCGACGGCGGGGTCAGTCCACGCTGGGCAGGATGTGGGGTTCGGCGAGGTCGTCCTCGTAGCCCGCCAGGCGGATCGGGGCGGACCGGGCCCACACGTCGAGACTGCCGAGTTCTCCGGGCTGCCGGCCCGAGCGCTCCGTGCGTTCCTTGGGGCGCTGTTCGCGATTCGTCTTCTCCGGTGTCACCGCGCACTCCTTATGTGTCGGTCACCCTCGGGGGCTGTACCGGACAGTCTGCGCTCCGGCACTGAACGCCCGCTCGGGTCTGGATAAAAAGCCAGTTCGGACGCGGTGGCGCCGGTACGTCGTGCGGAGCAGACCCTTGTCGGCCGGCTCGCCCCGGGACGGACGATGGGTGTGGGTAGGACCCCGTGCTGCTGCCCGTCCCTACCAGATTAACCAAATGAGCGGCCTGCCGCTCGATAGGGAGTGCAAACAAGGTGTAACTATCGCGCTTCGCACTCCCTCTCAATAACCCTCAATATGCCGCTATTTGAAACAAAGCGCAGCACGTGACCAGTAAGACGAATCACCCACGCGGCCTATGGCTGCGAACTTTTATTCGAATCGGTCCGGTGTCCACGGTCACCGCGAGGCAGTTCAGGTCCCGTTGGCCGGGGCGCAAGCTCGCCATGATCTGCTGATGAGCGGCAACGGCTGTCTCGCGGAAGGACTGACGCATGGAGCTGCGCAGCGTCGAGGAGCTGATGGATCTGCTGTACGCCGGCCGGCACCAGCACGCGCTGAAAACGGCGGCTTTGCTGCGCCGCAGCCGCCCCGCCGACAAGGAGCTCCAGGTCGCGGGGCTGGTCCACGGCATGGGACCGGTGCTGTGCCCCGGCGACGAGCCCGGCCGGGCGCTCAGCGCGGCCGAGGCGGTGCGCTCCCTGCTCGGGGAGCGGGTCTTCCGGCTGGTCCGCGGGGACGCGGGAGCGGCCGACGACGATGTGGTGCGGCTGCGGCAGGCCGCCGAGGAGAGCCGTGCGGCGGGCTTCGACGCGGGCGTCCTGGAGGACTGGCGCACGGTACTGGAGCTGGTGGCGGCCCGTAATTCACGCCTGGGCGCCGTTGACTGACACCTCCGGCGCGGAGCGTCGGGCGGGCTGACGGCCCCGCGACGATCCTGCCTGCGCGGGCAGCCCGGGCACCCAGTCGGCCGCGCGTCCGCCGCGAGGGACCCGCGGTGCCGCCGGGGGCTGCCGCCGGCCCAGCACCGGGAGGGACGCGTGACCTGGCCGCCGGGGAGTGCGGCACGGCCGCCTCGCCCCCGAGCCGGGCGGGGGCCGCCGCAGCGGGCGGCGGGCCCGCGGCTGTCACCACTTGCCGGGCGCGTAGTCCTTCATGAAGACGCCGTACAGGTCCTCGCCCGCCTCGCCGCGGACGATCGGGTCGTAGACGCGGGCGGCGCCGTCGACCAGGTCGAGCGGTGCGTGGAAGCCGGCCTCGGCGAGGCGCAGCTTGTCGTAGTGCGGGCGCTCGTCGGTGATCCAGCCGGTGTCGACGGAGGTCATGAGGATGCCGTCGGTGTCGAACATCTCCTGCGCGCTGGTCCGCGTGACCATGTTCATGGCGGCCTTGGCGGCGTTGGTGTTCGGATGGCCCGCACCCTTGTAACCGCGCCCGAAGACGCCCTCCATCGCGGAGACGTTGACGACGTAGGCGCGCCCGCTGTCCGCCTTCCTCGCGGCGTCGGCCATGGCCGGGCGCAGCGCGCTGATCAGGATGAACGGCGACGTGTAGTTGCACAGCTGGGTCTCGAGCAGCTCGATGGGCGAGATCTGGTCGATGGTCTGCACCCAGGTGTTGGTGTCGACGACGTCGGGGACGAGACCGCCGGCGTCGATGGCGGTGCCGTCGAGGTGCCGGGTGACGCTGGCGTTGCCCGCGACGAGGGCGAGGTCGGCGACCTTCTGTGCGTCCAGTCCGCTGGTGCCGACGGGCAGGGCGGCGATGCCGTCGACCGCGCCCGAGTTGAAGGCACCGATGACCGAGTGGGCGGGCAGTTCGCCGGCGGGCAGCGGTGCGGTCTCCCCGTCGACCAGGGCCGCGTACGCCGAGGGCAGGCGCCGTACGGTCTGGGTCGCGTTGTTGATCAGGATGTCGAGCGGGCCCGCCCCGGCGACCTGCTCGGCCAGGGCGACGGTCTGCGCCGGGTCGCGCAGGTCGATGCCGACGACCTCCAGGCGGTGGATCCAGTCCGCCGAGTCCTCCATCGCCTTGAACCGGCGGATGGCGTCCTTGGGGAAGCGCGTGGTGATGGTCGTGTGCGCACCGTCGCGCAGCAGGCGCAGCGCGATGTACATGCCGATCTTGGCGCGGCCGCCGGTGAGCAGGGCGCGCTTGCCGGTGAGGTCGGCGCGGGCGTCGCGCTTGGCCCGGTTCGTGCGGGCGCAGTCCGGGCAGAGCTGGTGGTAGAAGTAGTCGACCTCGACGTAGCGGCCCTTGCAGGTGTAGCAGGAGCGGGGGCGCTGGAGTATGCCCGCGATCCGGCCCTCCTCGACCTTGGACGAGGGCAGCAGGCCCTCGGTCTCGTCGTCGATGCGCTCGGCGGAGCCGGTGGCGGTGGCCTCGGTGACGGCGCGGTCGTGCGCGGTCTTGGCGGCCCGGCGCTCCTGGCGGCGGCGCTGCTTGACCGTGCGGTAGATGTGCGAGGTGGCCCGGCGGACCTTGATCGCGTCCGGGTGGTCGACTTCGATCCGGTCGAGTTCCTCGAGCACGCTCAGGCAGACGGCGAGCCGCTCGGGGTCGATGCCCGGCCCGTAGACCACCTCGTCCGTGGTCATGGAGGCCATGGAGCCGTCCTCTGTCACCGTCATCGCGCTGCCGCTTCCCTGATCACCCGCGCAGCGCTCCGACTCGCGCCCGCTTCGAACGGAGGATTTTACGGAGCGCACGGCCCCACCGCCAAACCCGCCCGGACCAGCGACGAAGCCACTCACCACCGCCACGCCCCCACCAGACCGCCCGCCCGCCCCTCCCCCGCCGGTCCGAAGCCGCCTCGCGGGGGCCGCCCCGGCCCGCGAAACCACACGTCCCCGCTCAGGCGTCCCTCGGTCGTCTCGGCGGCCGCGGTCGCCGGTGGTGGGTCCGCCCCCGGCAGGGGCCACCCGCACCCGGCGACGCGAGCGGCACCGGTGGTGCGGGTGGAAACCCCCTGGTGGCCGGGGGCGGAACGTCACACCTGGCAGGCAGCCAGCAGCGTCGAGAGCTCGGCCGAGACCGCGTACGCGAACCGGTCGAGGTCCGGCACGGCCTGCGCGTCGGCGACCAGCCCGTAGTGCACGCGGCCGCGGTACGTCGAGATGGCCACCGCCAGCGACTGCCCCGGCGCGAGCGGTGCCAGGGGATAGACCTCCTTCAGCTCGTGGCCGCCGAGCCTGAGCCCGACCCCGGGCAGCGGCACGCTGGTGACCAGGATGTCGAACCACAGCCGGGCCGCCTGGCCGACGAGCGGTCCGCCGAGCCGATGGCCGAGGGCCGGGACGTGATCGGCGAGCAGCGCGACGGCACCGGCGCCCCGGTTGGGCCCCGCGTCCTTGTTGCGGATCATCGCGGTGCGCACGGTGTCGAGCCGGCCGAGCGGATCGGGCTCGTGCACCGGGAGCCGTATCAGATAGCCGGAGAGCCGGTTGCCCTGTGGATGCGCGGTGCGCGGACGGCGCCGGGAGACGGGGATGAGGGCGCGCGGGGCCACACCCTTCGTGCCCTCCCCCCGCTCCTCCAGCCAGCTGCGCAGCGCACCGGCGACGACGGCGATGAGCACGTCGTTCACGGTGCCGCCGACGGTCTTGCGCACGCGGTGCACGTCGTCGATGTCGACCACGACCCCGGCCGTACGGCGGGTGCCGCTCGGCGCCGAGGTGAGCGCGGAGGTGGGCCGCATGCCGAGCGTGGACCGGGCGAGGGAGGCACCGATGTCCAGGGCCCGGCCCACGTCGGACAGCGCGCCCCTGACCAGTGACGGCACGAGCCCCGGCAGCCGGCGCACGTCGGGCAGCAGCCCGCGCGGCGGCTCGATGACCCGGGGCGCCCGCTCGGGCAGGTCCACCGGATCGAGGACGCCCGCGGCGAGCTTGAGTGCGCGCAACCCGTCGGCGAGGGCGTGGTGGAACTTGAACAGCACCGCGAAGGACACCCCGTCCTCGCCGGGCAGCACATGCGCCTCCCACGGGGGCCGGCCGCGCTCCAGCGGCCGTTCCATGAGCCGGCCGGCAACCGCGTGGAAGTCGTCGGTCGGGGCATGCAGCCGCACGTGGTTCAGCGGGTCGAAGTCCGGGTCCGTCTCCCGGGTGGCGCCGCCGAAGGCGAGCGGCTGCCAGACGTCGCGGATGCGCAGGCGCAGCCCGGGCACGGCGGCGGCCCGGGCGGCGAGCAGGTCGGCGGCATGGGCGCCGGCGGTCGGTGAGTGGGCACCGAAGACGCCCAGCGCACCGAGGTGCATCGGATGCCGCTCGGACTCGATGTTCCAGAACGCCAGGTCGAGTGGAGCCAGCAGGTCGGAAGTCAAGGGCTTGCCTCGCGCGTCGACGACGGGTGGATCTGCAGTCAAACTCCGCCACCCGATTACGGTCAAGTACGATCAGGCTACGCTCAGTTAACAGCAGATTAAGACCCGCCCCTCCGAAAGGGGCGGGACCCAAGTGACAGGTGAGGTCACTTCAGCACTGGCTGCGCCGCCTCGGGTGACGTACCCCACTCAGACGGGCGCGGGCCGACCGTGAACGTGAGCGAGCGCAGGGAGCGCAGCCCACCCGTCGTCAGATACGTACGCCCGTGCGGTGTTCCGTCGGTGCGGACGGTCTGGATGTAGCGGTCGGTCGCGGACGTGCCGGGCGCGGCGATCGTCAGGCGGCCGCCCGGCCAGTACCGGCGGTCCAGGGTGAGGTCGACGCGGTCGAAGACGGGGGTGGACAGGCCCCAGGTGTCGTAGCCGGGCTGGATCGGGAAGAGCCCGATGGACGACAGCACGTTCCAGGCCGACATCGTGCCCAGGTCGTCGTTGCCGGTGATGCCGGTGGGTCCGTCGGTGAAGAGGGTCAGGGCGGCGTGCACCACGTCGGTGGTCTTCCACGGCTGACCGGTGGCCAGATAGGTGTAGGGCGCGATGAGGTCGGGCTCGTTCATCGGGTTGTACTTGTCGGCGTTGTAGTACGCGTACGCGTCGCCGTGCACCCACACCTCGCGGGCCGTCCTCGCGGGGTCGGCGAGCAGCCGGTCGTAGGCGAAGAAGGAGTCCAGGCGGTCGTTGGCCGCACGCTCGCCGCCGATGAGCCGCACCATGCCGGGCACGTCCTGCGGCACGAGCCACTGGTACTGCCAGGCGGTGCCCTCGTGGAACCCGGCGCCGGCCGCCGGGTCGGCCGAGCCGGCGAAGGCCCCGGAGGCGTCACGGGCGCGGAAGAAGCCGGTGCCGGGGTCGAAGATGTTCCGGTAGTTCTGCGCGCGGGCGGCATAGCGGGCGGCGTCGTCCTGGTGGCCCAGGCCGCGGGCCATCTGGGCCAGCATGGCGTCGGCGAGGGCGTACTCCAGCGTGACGGAGGCGCCGTGGTGGTAGTCGGAGTCGCCCATCTTGGTGTAGGGGCGGGCCTTGTCGTACGGGGCGAAGCCGTGCGCGAGGTACTCGGCGTTGGCCTCCCGGCCGATGCCCGGGTAGTCGGTGGGCGGGACCCCGTCGGCGTTCTTCCGCAGCGCGCGGTAGACCCGCTCCTCGAAGCCCTTGAGCAGCCCCATCTGATAGGCCGTGGTCAGGAACGGCGTGACCGGATCGCCGCTCATGATGTTCGTCTCGACCGGGCCGTAGCCCCATTTGGGCAGCCAGCCGCCGTCCTCGTCGATCGCGAGGACCGAGCGGGCCATGTCCCGTGCCTCGCGGGGCGCGAGCAGCGCGAGGAGCTGGGCCTGGGTGCGGTAGGTGTCCCACAGGGACCAGTTCTGGTAGTACGTGAAGCCCTGGGCGTGGTGGACCCGGCGGTCCCAGCCGAAGTACCGGCCGTCGGTGTCGCTGCCGAGGTTGGGCGCGAGGAACGACCGGTAGAGCGAGGAGTAGAAGGTCCGGCGCAGGGTGCTCGTGCCGCCCTGGGCCCGGACGGCGGAGAGCCGCTTCTCCCACTCCTCGCGGGCCCGTTCGCGTACCGCGTCGAAGGGCCTGCCGCCCTCGGCACCGAGGTTCCCGGCCGCGCCGCGCGCGTCGACGTAGGACAGGGCGGTGGTCGCCTCGACCGTACGGTCCCTGGTGGCGTCGAAGCGGACGTAGGCGCCGCCGGGGCCGCTGCGCGAGCCCGGCGTGACCGTCTGGCCGTCCCAGGTGCCGTATGCGGTGAAGGGCCGGCTGAAGCGGGTGATCGTGTAGACGGTGTAGGGGCCGGTGTCCCGGCAGAAGCCGTGGCCGGTGATCTCGGTGCGCACGGTGTGGTCGTCGAGGATCTCGACGGTGCTGGAGACCGGCTTGTGCAGCGCCTGGGCGGCGTTCAGCAGGACGTTGGCCTTGTCGGTGGCCGGGAAGGTGTAGCGCTGCACGCCGGTGCGCTCGGTCGCGGTCAGCTCGGCACGGATACCCGAGGACAGGCCGACGCGGTAGTAGCCCGGGCTCGCCGTCTCGTCCTCGTGCGAGAAGTCGGCCGCGTACCGGGTGTAGTCCGTCTGCGTGACGTCGCCGGTGGTGGGCAGCACGGGCAGATCACCGCCGATGCGGCAGCCGACGCCCGAGAGATGGACCAGCGAGAAACCGCGGATACGGTTCTGCGTGTAGTCGTAGCCGGTCATGTGCCCGGTGTCCGGGGAGAGCTGCACCATGCCGAAGGGCACGGCCGCGCCGGGGAAGGTGTTGCCCTCGTCCTGGGTCCCGATGAACGGGTTGACCAGGTCGGTGAGGTGGCCGTCGGTCCGCTCGGCGGCCCGTGCGGTGGGCGTGGCGATCAGCGCGGACGCTGCCATCACACCGGCCAGGCACAGCCGTGTGCGCCGGGTCCCTCTCATGTCGGATGACCTCCGCAGGTTCGACGTCGTTGTCTGCATCCTGAAGGTCGAACGACTCAGAACCGGGCAAGGTACGGTTATCGGGCGAACGCGTCGCGCCCGGCAGGGGCCGACGGTGACGGCCCGTCAGAGCGCCGGCCCGAAGCGCGCGTGGCCGCGGGCGAAGCCCGGCGCGGTGCGGAAGCGGTGCGCGTCCGCACGGCGCTTGTCGCCGGTGACCTGAACGAGCGCGCAGCCACGCGGCCGTGCCCGCTCGGCAGCGTCCGGCCGAGCCCGGGAACCGACGACCGCCGCCGAGGGCAAGGGCGGCGGGCAGATCGGCGCGTCCCAGGGTGCGGGGCGTCGCTCGTACGACCGCTCCCCCGGGGCGAGTTCACCGACCGTCTCGGCCGGCCGGCCGGCGCCGCACATCCCACAACGCAACGCATGCCGGGCACCCCGGCCCTACGGCACCCGCTGCCCCTTCCCTAGAGCGATCACCCCGCCCTTGGACACGGTGTACAGTTCCGCGTCCCGCTCCGGGTTGACGCCGATCGTCGCACCGGGCGGGACCTCCACGTTCTTGTCCAGGACCGCGCCACGCACCACCGCGCCCCGGCCGATGCGCACGTTGTCGTGCAGCACCGAGCCCTGCACCACCGCGCCCGGGTCGACCCGGACGCCCGGGGAGAGGACCGACCGGGTGACCTGACCGCGGATCAGGCAGCCCGCGCTGACGATGGACTCCCCCGCGATGCCGCCCCCGTTGAAGCGGGCCGGGGAGAGCTGGCCCGAGTGGGTGTAAACGGGCCACTGACGGTTGTAGAGGTTGAACGCGGGGCGCTCGGCGATGAGGTCCATGTGCGCCTCGTAGTAGGCGTCCAGGGTGCCCACGTCCCGCCAGTACCCCTGGTCGCGGGTGGTCTCGCCGGGTACGTGGTTGTCGCTGAAGTCGTACAGCTGGGCCTCGCCGCGCGCGGTCAGCTGGGGCAGGATCGAGCCGCCCATGTCGTGCACGGACCGCTCGTCCTCCGCGTCCCGGTGCAGGGCCTCTATGAGGGCCTTGGTGGTGAAGATGTAGTTGCCCATCGAGGCGTAGACGGTCTCCGGGTCGTCCGGCAGGCCCGGCGGATCGGCCGGCTTCTCCAGGAACCGTTCCACCGTACGGCCGTCCGTGCCGGGTGTGATCACCCCGAACGACGAGGACTCCACGCGCGGCACCCGGATGCCGGCCACCGTCACACCGGCGCCGCCGTCGATGTGCTGGGCGAGCATCTGCCGCGGGTCCATGCGGTAGACGTGGTCGGCGCCGAACACGGCCACGTACTCGGGCTGTTCGTCGTGGACGAGGTTCAGGGACTGCAGGATGGCGTCGGCGCTGCCCAGGTACCAGCGCGGGCCGAGGCGCTGCTGGGCGGGAACGGGTGTGACGTAGTTGCCGAGCAAGCTGGACATCCGCCAGGTGGTGGTGATGTGCCGGTCCAGCGAGTGCGACTTGTACTGGGTCAGCACGCAGATCCGCAGCACGTCCGCGTTGACGAGGTTGGACAGGACGAAGTCGACGAGTCGGTAGGTGCCGCCGAAGGTGACGGCTGGTTTGGCGCGGTCGGCGGTCAGCGGCATCAGACGCTTTCCCTCGCCGCCCGCCAGTACGATCCCGAGTACGGAAGGCCCTCCACGACGCATGGCCGCTCCCCTCACCCTGGTTGAACCATGGCTGCCCCGAGCAGACGGGACTAAGCCTGCTTGAGGATCTCCTCGTACAGCGCGGCCGTGCGCCGGGCCACGGCGTCCCAGCCGAACTCCCCCACCGCGCGCTCCCGTCCGGCCTCCCCCATCCGCCGGGCGGCCTGCGGATCGCCGAGCACGGTGTCCAGCGCCCGCGCGAGTTCGGCCTCGAACCCGTCGTCCACGTCGACCAGGAGACCGGTACGGCCGTCCGCCACGACCTCCGGGATCCCTCCGACCCGGGAGGCCACGACCGGTGTGCCGCAGGCCATCGCCTCCAGATTGACGATGCCCAGCGGTTCGTACACCGAGGGGCAGACGAACACGGCCGCGTGCGTGAGGAGTTGGACGACCTCCGGGCGCGGCAGCATCTGCGGGATCCAGAACACCCCGGCGCGGATCCGGCTCAGTTCCTCGAACAGCTCCCGGAACTCCCGGTCGATCTCCGGGGTGTCGGGGGCGCCCGCGCACAGCACGACCTGCACCCCGGGTTCGATCTCCCGTACCGCGCGCAGCAGATGGGGCACGCCCTTCTGACGGGTGATCCGGCCGACGAACAGGACGTACGGGCGGGCGGGGTCGATGCCGTGCCGGGCGAGGGCGTCGGTTCCGTGGTCGGGGCGGTACAGGCGGGTGTCGATGCCGTTGTGCACGACGTGCACGGCCGCCGGGTCGAGCGCCGGGTAGCAGGCGAGGATGTCCGCGCGCATGGCGCCGGACACGGCGATCACCGCGTCGGCCGCCTCGATCGCGGTGCGTTCGGCCCAGCCCGACAGCGCGTATCCGCCGCCCAGTTGCTCCGCCTTCCAGGGCCGCAGCGGCTCCAGCGAGTGGGCGGTGACCACGTGCGGAACGCCGTACAGGAGTTTGGCGACGTGGCCGGCGAGGTTCGCGTACCAGGTGTGGGAGTGGACGAGTTCGCGGCCTTCGAGGGCGGCGGCGATGGACAGGTCCACGGAGAAGGTGCGCAGCGCGTCGTTGGCGCCGTCGAGCGCCGACCAGGGGCGGTGGCGGACGACGCCGACGCCGCGGCCCTCGCCCCAGGTGTGCACCTCGAGGTCCACCAGCGAGGTCAGCTCCCGGGCCAGGAACTCCACATGGACACCGGCGCCGCCGTACACGTCCGGGGGGTACTCCCGGGTCAGCAGTCCCACTCGCACCCGACAACCCCCTTGTACCGGCGGCAGGTTCCCCTCATGGTCACCCAGAAGCGGCTCCCGGGGAAGAGCGCGGCGGCCGGAGGAAACAGCAGTCGCCGCAGACCCCGCCGCCGGGCACCCGGTAGTACAGGCAGCAGCTGCGACGGCGGAAGGCGGTGCCCGTGCGGATGCCGGTGGTGCGCAGCAGGGGGTGGGCGAAGAGTTCGTCCGTCAGGGCGCGGGCGCGACCGGCCGCGTCGGTACGGCCGTGGGCGCGGGCCCAGCGGTCCAGTTCCCGGGCGGCCCCGGCGAGCGCGGAGCCCGCGTTGCCCCACAGCAGTCCGGGTGCGCTGCCGTAACGGGCCATCAGGGCCTCGCCGAGGGGCTCCAGGTGTCCGTGCAGCACGATGCCGGCGACGGTGGCGGCATCGCCGGGCAGCGGGCGCGGTCCGGTGAGCCACAGATCGTCGGGGGCGGAGGCGAGGGGGTCGAAGCGCAGCAGGCGCGGGTCGAGGTCGGGAACCCGGCCGTACAGGACGGCGCAGCCGAGGGCCGCCGACCACAGCCGGGCGGCCAGCCCCTGCTGGGCGATGGAGGCGGCGACGCGCTGCTCGGCGGTGCGGAGCCGGTCCGCGACCACGGCTACCCGTGCCGTCAGGGCGTCGCGCTGTGCGTCCGGTGGCACCCGTTCGTAGGCCTCCGCGAGGGTCGGCAGCCGCCCGGGGTCCGGTGCGCCGGCGGCTCCTGCCGGGTCCGGGACCGTCCGCAGGACGAAGAAGCCGCCGAGCGGGCGGAGGTCGGCGAGGCCGGGGTCGAGGTCCACGGCACGTAGTGGTAGCAGACCCGTTTCCGGGCCGGGCGTCGGGGGTGTCCGGCCGCGCGTCACCCGTCGCGAGGATGATCGCCCGGCTGGTGTACTCCATCGGCAGTAGGAGGCATTGCGTGCTCAGGGACGACGACGGGAAGAGCGCGGGCGGGCAGAGTGTTGGCCATGGAAGCCGACCGTACGCCGCGCCGGGCTCAGGGCCCCCGCCTCACGCAGAGGAGATGCCGATGAGCTCCCTCGCGTTGTCCGTGCTGCTGTCGTTCGTGTCCGCCCTCGCCTACGCGGCCGGGGCCATCGTGCAGGAGCAGGTGGCGGTGTCCTCCCCGGACAGCGCGTACATGCCGGTGCGCAGGCCGGGTTGGTGGGCTGCCCTGGCGCTCAACGGTCTCGGCGGTCTGCTGCACGTGGTGGCGCTGGCCTACGGCCCGCTCAGCCTGGTGCAGCCGCTCGGCGCGCTCACCATCGTCTTCGCGCTGCCGATGGCGGCGCTGTTCGTCGGCCGCCGGGCCGGGGCGACCGCCTGGCGCGGCGCGGTCATGGCCACGGTGGGCCTCGCCGGTCTGCTGTCGCTGGTCGGTTCCTCCGACGCGCATTCCCTCGACCCGGCCCAGCGGGTGGCGGTCGCGCTGGTCACCGGTGGCGCGGTCGTGGCGCTGATGTGCGCGGGACGGGCCGCGCACCGGCACCCGGCGGTGCGCAGCGTCCTGCTCGCCACCGCCTCCGGCACAGCGTTCGGCATGTCGTCGGTGTTCACCAAGACCGTCGCCGTCGACTGGACCCACGGCATCGACCTGGACGACCTGCCCGCCCTCGCCGCGATCGCGGTGTTCGCGGTCGGCGGTGTCCTGCTGTCCCAGGCCTCCTACCGGGGCGGCGGGCTGGCCGCCCCGCTGGCCACGCTGACCGTGGTCAACCCCGTGCTGGCGGCCGCCGTCGGCATTCTGATGTTCGGCGAGACGTTCCGCTACGGCGGCACGGGCACGGTGCTCGCCGTGAGCTGCGGGGTGGTCGCGGCGGGCGGCCTGATCATGCTGACCACCGAACGGATCGAGCGCACCGGGACGCCCGCCCTGCCGGCCGACGGCACGGAACCGGTTTCCCCCGCCGTTCCCACCGCCCGCACGAAGGCGCCCTCCCGGCCGGCCGACGTCACGAAACCGGTATCCGCGGCTGTTTCCGCCGCGGACGCGTTCCCCGGCGTGCCGCAGCAGCGCGGGGCGGCACCGGTGGAGGCGGAGCGGGGCGAGGGCGAGGGCACACGCGGCGAGCCGGTGCTGCGCGAGCTGATCGTGCCGGGGCCCGGCGGCGGGGACCCCACCGACGCCGTGCTCCCCGCCTCCTTCACCGCGCTGCCCTCGGGTGTCCAGGTCCCGCTGCCGGTCCTCGACCGGCGGCGTCCACGCGTCAGATCCTGACGCCGCCGGCCCGCAGATAGGCGAGCGGGTCGATGTCCGTACCGAAGCCGGGTCCGGTCCGCACCTCGAAGTGCAGATGCGGACCGGTGACGTTTCCGGTGGCCCCGGAGCGGCCGATGCGCTGCCCGGCGGTGACGTTCTGCCCGATCCGCACGGAGATCGCCGACAGGTGCCCGTACTGCGTGTAGCGGCCGTCGGCGTGCCGGATCACCACCTGGTAGCCGTACGATCCGCCCCACCCCGCGGCCACCACGTGCCCGGCCTCCGCGGCCTGCACGGAGGTGCCGGTCGGCACGAGGAAGTCGATGCCGGTGTGGTAGCCCTTCGACCAGTGCGAGCCGGCGACGCGGTAGCCGGTGCCGATGGGCGCGTCGACCGGGACGACGAGCGTGCGGCCGGTGGACCTGGTCCGGTGCGTGGTGGTCCTGTGCTCCGAAGGGGCCTTCCGTTTCGGGGACTTGGTGCCGGCCTTCGCGCGGGACGCGGTGTCGGCGGCGGCCCCGCCGTGCAGGCTGAGCCGCTGGCCGGGCAGGATCAGGTCGGGATCGGCACCGATCGTCGCGCGGTTGCCGGCGTAGAGGCCGCGCCAGCCGCCGCGCACGTGGTGCTCGTCGGCGATCGCGGAGAGGGTGTCGCCGTGCACCACCGTGTACATCTCGGCCCGGCCGGCGCGCGACTGCGGAGTGGTCTGTGGCCGTACGTCCCGTACGGAGCTCTTCTTCGCGGCCTGCGCGGGCCGGGTGGCGGCGCTGTCCGGGTGCACGCCGGGGTCGGCGTCCGTGGGGGTCCCCCCGCTCGAACCCGGGTGAGAGTGGGGCGGGGTCAGCCCGCCCCGCACCGAGCAGACGGGCCAGGCGCCCGGCCCCTGCCCGTCGAGCACCCTCTCGGCGACGGCGATCTGCTGGTCCCGGGTCGCCAGGTCGGCGCGCGGGGCGTACCGCGTGCCGCCGTACGCCTCCCAGGTGGACTGGGTGAACTGCAGCCCGCCGTAGTAACCGTTGCCGGTGTTGATGCTCCAGTCACCGCTGGACTCGCAGGCGGCGACCTTGTTCCAGGTGGAGGCGTCGGCCGCGTCGGCCGTGCCGGCGGCGACCAGCGGGATCGCGAGGCCGGCGCCGCCCGCCGTGACGGTGAGTGAGGCGCGGTTGATCCTGTTCGGCTGGTACCGGCGGTGCCGACCGCGTTCGGCCATGTCCGAATTCCCCTCGGCATGCGTCAGGAGGGGAAAAAGTAAGCGCCGCGAACAGGCCATGACAAGACGGAAAACCGGCCTCCCGCTCCGCCCAAGTGGCCGGGAACGGCCCCCGCTTGACATGAATCGCCGGAGAGTGAGGCGGAAAGCGCCGTCGCCGCGTACACAAGCGTGGCGGGTCGGATGTGCGCTCGCCGTAGCGGCACGTCAGGATGGGCGAGGACCCGTACTGACGGAGCCGTAGTAACGAGGCAGCTAGGGAGCAGGCGGTATGAGCACTTCAGCGCAGATCGGTGTCACGGGCCTGGCGGTCATGGGCCGCAACCTCGCTCGGAACTTCGCCCGCAACGGCTACACGGTCGCCGTGCACAACCGTACGGTGGCGCGGACCAAGGCGCTGGTTGAGGAGTTCGGGAGCGAGGGCGACTTCGTCTCGGCCGAGACCGCCGAGGAGTTCGTGGCGGCCCTGGAACGTCCGCGCCGGCTGATCATCATGGTGAAGGCGGGCGAGCCGACCGACGCGGTGATCGAGGAGTTCGCACCGCTCCTCGAGCCCGGTGACATGATCATCGACGGTGGCAACGCGCACTTCGCGGACACCCGGCGCCGGGAGCGGGAGCTGCGCGAGCGGGGCATCCACTTCGTCGGCACGGGCATCTCCGGCGGCGAGGAGGGCGCGCTGCACGGGCCGAGCATCATGCCGGGCGGTTCGAAGGAGTCGTACGAGTCCCTCGGCCCCATGCTGGAGAAGATCTCCGCGAAGGCGGCGGACGGCGCGCCCTGCGTGACGCACTGCGGCCCCGACGGCGCCGGGCACTTCGTGAAGATGGTCCACAACGGCATCGAGTACGCCGACATGCAGCTGATCGGCGAGGCCTACCAGCTCCTGCGCGATGTCGCCGGGTACGAGCCCGCGCAGATCGCGGACATCTTCCGCACCTGGAACCAGGGCCGGCTGGACTCGTACCTGATCGAGATCACGGCCGAGGTGCTGTCGCACGTCGACGTGGCGACCGGCAAGCCGTTCGTGGACGTGGTGGTGGACCAGGCCGAGCAGAAGGGCACCGGGCGGTGGACGGTGCAGATCGCGCTGGACCTGGGCGTGCCGGTGTCCGGTATCGCCGAGGCGGTGTTCGCACGGTCGCTGTCCGGCCACGCGAAGCTCCGCGAGGCATCGCACGGGCTGGCGGGCCCGACGGCCGTGCCGCTCGGCAAGGAGGAGGCGGCGGCCTTCGCCGACCGGGTCGAGCAGGCGCTGTACGCCTCCAAGATCGTGTCGTACACGCAGGGCTTCCACGAGATCGCCGCGGGCAGCGAGGAGTACGGCTGGGACGTCGACCTCGGCGCGGTGGCCTCGATCTGGCGGGGCGGCTGCATCATCCGGGCCGCCTTCCTGGACCGGATCCGCGCCGCGTACGACGCCCGCGCCGATCTGCCGAGCCTGCTGTCGGACGAGACGTTCGCACGGGAGATCGCCGACGCTCAGGACGACTGGCGGGAGGTGCTGATCGCGGCGACCCGGCAGGGTGTGCCGACGCCGGGCTTCGCGGCGGCGCTGGCGTACTACGACGCGCTGCGGGCGAGCCGCCTGCCGGCGGCTCTGACCCAGGGGCAGCGGGACTTCTTCGGTGCACACACGTACCGGCGGGTGGACCGGGAGGGCGCGTTCCACACGCTGTGGGGCGGGGACCGGTCGGAGGTTTCCGCTTAGCCGGTCGGCGCGCCCGAGGGGACAAGTTTCCGCGCGGAGAACCGTCGCCCTGCGGCCGCGGGTGTTGCCGGGCGATGCGCCCGAGGTGGGGCGGCAGGGAACCACCGTCCTGCGGCCGCGTGCTGTGTGGCCTGTGGCGTGTCGCGCAGGTCCTCCCCCCGCCCCGCCCCTTTGTGCTGCTCTCGGAGTTCTCAGGACAGGGGCGGTCCCGGCTCGGGGTTCGGTACGGGCTCCGGGCCCGGCGGGATCGGGGACGGTGAGGGCTCGGGCGGCCCCGGGGCCGGGGGTGCCGGGGGTGGGGTCGGGTCGGGGCCCGGTGGGGGTGGCGTGGGCTGAGGGCCCGGTTCGGGGGGTGGGACGGGGCTCGGGTAGGGGTCCGGTGGAGTAGGACCCGGACCCGGTGTCGGCCCCGGCGGGACCGGGTCGGGATGCGGGTTCGTCATGGTGTCCTCCGGCAGTCGCTGGACGTCGCCTCTGGACTACTCCCCCGCCTACCCGACCCCCGTGCGGACACTCACCCGACAGGAGGAGCCGCCGCCCGTTCGATACCGGCCGGCGCGTCGACAACCGGAGCCCGCGCCCGGCCGTCGCGGGACTCGATGCCGCTCCGCTCACTGCGGCACGCTCCCGGCCGGGTCCGTTACGCTCCCCCGCCCAGTCCGATGCCGCCTCCCGGTCAGGCGTGGACGGCCTGCGGACTGCGTCGCTGGTCCGAGCCGGGCACCGGCTCGGAGGCGTCGGCGCCGAGGGACAAGATCCGGTTGTCGCCGTCGACGTGCACGACCCGCGGCTTCAGCGTCCGCGCCTCGGCGTCGGTGACCTGGGCATAGCTGATGATGATCACCAGGTCTCCGGGATGCACGAGATGGGCGGCCGCCCCGTTGATCCCGATCACCCCGGACCCGCGCTCGCCCTCGATGACGTACGTCTCCAGCCGGGCGCCGTTGGTGATGTCGACGATGTGCACGAGCTCGCCCGGCAGTAGATCCGCGGCGTCGAGCAGGTCCGCGTCAATGGTCACGGATCCCACGTAGTGCAGGTCGGCCTGGGTGACGGTGGCGCGGTGGATCTTGGACTTGAACATGGTACGAAGCACGGAGAAACTCCCGGTTTGTCTGCTCCCTGCCCGCTTTTTGCAGGTCAAGGGCGGTCTTCGGAGCGTACAACGATTCGCATGTTCGGTCAGCTGTCCCCGGGTGTTTCAGGACTCACACTGACCCGTTGCTGACTTTCCCAACGGAGCATCAGATCGACGTCAAGACCGCCCCAGTCCCTCATTCCCTGCGCCGATGAGCCGCGAAGCCCTCCTGGCGGCGGCCAAGTCGTCTGCCTGGAAGGGAGGTCTGACAGCCCGCCGAGGGTAGTCAGGCTAGACAGGCGCAGCGGCAGGCTGTCGATGAACGGCTCCGTCGTCGGCCGGCTCGGCCTCGGCGGCGAGCCGACCGCTGGGTGAGATCGACGCGCGCCGTCACCGAGCCGTCGGCGCGCGACAAGGCATCAGGGCTGCCTGCCCAGCCAATGCCCAGGCGGGCAGGACCGATTCGAGAACCTCGCCCCTGCCTTTCCCGAGCTCGATCGGTGCGGCGGAGGCACAACGCCGCAGCGCGGTCGACCGTCGGCCCGTCGTCAGGCTGCATTCCTCGGTGGCGCCATGGAGACCGCCGCCAAGGCGATGGCGAGGGAGCCGGCGCCTTTGCCGAGAAGCGCGGCAGTAGCCACCGGCGAAAGACTTCCGGTGGACCGAATTCGGCATCAGCCAACTGGTGCCACGTGAAGCCCTTGGCCAGTCCGCCGAAACGATCGCAGGCGGCCCGCGAACGACCAGGCAGGCTGCCGAGGCACGGCTTCCTGGCCAGTCACTGCCTGCGCCTGGTCGATTCAGACGAGCGCCGGTGCGGGAGCGGGCAGGTAGGGGGTGATGTTGCGCCACGCGCGCTCGATGTATTCCTCCTTCTCGCCGACCGGGGCGACATAGTGCAGTGCGCTTTCGGCGGCGTCGTTGCCCTCGAGGCGGGCGATGATCCAGGCGGCGAGGTAGTGCGAGGCGAGGCAGCCGCCGGCGGTGGCGATGTTGTTCTTGGCGTAGAAGGGCTGGTTGAGCACCTCGACGCCGGCGGCGATGACCCAGGGCTTGGTGGTCAGGTCGGTGCAGGCGGGGATGTCGTTCAGCAGGCCGAGCTTGGCCAGCACGAGCGCGCCGGAGCACTGCGCGGCGATGAGTTGGCGGGACGGGTCCAGGCCGCGCAGGATGTTCATGATCGCCTGGTCTTCGACGACCTCGCGGGTAGCGATGCCACTGCCGACGATGACGGCGTCAGCGGCGCACGCCTCCTCAAGAGTGGACATCTGCTCGATGGTCACCCCGTTCATCGACGTCACCTTGGGGCTGGGGGTGGCGATGGTGACGCGCCAGCCGTCGGTCTTGATGCGGTTGAGTACACCGAGCGCGATCAGGGAGTCCAGCTCGTTGTAGCCCTCGAAGGTGAGGATGGCGATGTGCACGGCGACTGTCCTTCCGGATGAGTGGGCCATGACGGTAAGGACCCACGGACGGGACAGTCAAAGAATTGTCATGGATACAATCCGGTGCATGGCAGCCTCGCGGTACAAAATCCTGGTCGACGCGCTCGCATCCGACATCCGGACAGGCCGGCTCGCCGCAGGCGTGCGGCTGCCGACACACCGCGGGCTCGCCGCCCGCGAGGGCATCGCCGTGGTGACCGCGACCCGGGTGTACGCCGAGCTGGAAGCGATGGGCTTGGTGAGCCGGGAACAGGGCCGCGGGACATTCGTGCGTGACATCGCGGTTCCCGCCGGTCACGGCATCGATCAGCAAGTCGTCGCCACGGATGCGGTCGACCTCAACTTCAACTATCCCTCGCTGCCCGACCAAGCCGATCTCCTACGGCAGGCTCTGCGCGAGGTGGCCACCTCTGGTGAACTCGACTCGCTGCTGCGCTACCAACCACATCGAGGGCGCCCACAGGACAGAGCCTCGATCGCACGGCACCTGAGGCGTCGGGGAATCACTCCTGACGCGGATCAGATCCTCATCGTCAACGGTGCGCAGCACGGCCTGGCCATCACCGTCATGACCGCGCTCAACGCCGGCGACGTCGTCGCGGTCGACGCACTCACCTACCCGGGTTTCAAGGTGCTCGCGCATGCCTTTCATCTCGACCTGGAGCCCATACCCACAACCACCGACGGGCCCGATCTCGATGCCCTCGAGAAGCTGTGCGCGACCCGCCCTGTGCGCGCGATCTACACCATGCCGACCTTGCACAATCCTCTGGGGTGGGTCATGTCGGCGACCGACCGCACCCGTCTGATCGAGATCGCTCGGCAGCACGGTCCGCTCATCATCGAAGACGCCGCATACGCCTACCTGGTCGAGGACCCTCCACCGCCGCTGGCTGCAAGTGCACCGGACCTCACCGTCTACGTCTCGGGACTGTCCAAGAACGTCGCGACCGGCCTCCGGGTCGGCTTCGTCGTCGCCCCGCCGTCCAGGGTGCCGTCGCTCGAACGCGCGATTCGGGCAACCACCTGGAACACCCCGGCCCTCACCACCGCGATCGCCTGCCGCTGGCTCGAGGACGGCACGGTGGACCGCTTGGAAGCGCAGAAACGCGACGACGCCAAGGCCCGCCAAGCACTCGCCAGACAGGAACTGGCAGGCCTACCACTCATCAGCCACCCCTCGTCCTACTTCACCTGGCTTCCGCTGCCCGACGACGCACGCGCCGATCGCCTGACCGCCACCCTCGCACGTCAGCACATCTCCGTAAGCACGGCGGAGCCCTTCACCACCTCGAAGCACACACCACAGGCGCTCCGCCTCGCTCTCGGCTCGACCGATCTGGACAGTCTCCAGTCGACGCTGCGCACGGTGCGACGAGTCGCTGTCGAGGACGCCTACGCCTGAACTCCACTCGGCCGACCGATTCCCTCCCGCACTGCCCCTCTAGCCGCCCTCCAGCCGGCGGCCTGCGGTTCGGCCGCGGTGGTGGCAGACGCGGCGGTGTTCCACGCCGAATCACCCAGGCCGGCGCTCAGGCCCGGCGGCGTCGTGGCCCGGTGCTGAGGCAGCGAGGTGGGTTCGGAGGGGCTGGCGCCGGCAAAATCAAGTCGCCCCTCAGGCGAATCTTGTACGGGTGCGGACGGTGAGTCGGCCTGAAGCGGGCGCCGGGCGGCGCAGCAGGTCACTGCCGCGGGTACAGGTCAGCAAGCCGGACACCGCCCGGCCTGATGCTGCCCGGGCAGGGGGCAGATGGGACGGTTGCCGACCTGAGCGCCAGTACGTCTCCGGCGTCGGGTCGTACCGAGCACTCGTTGGATCACACAGGCAGTGGATCACCCTGTCCCGATCTCCGGGTACCGTCAGGGTATGAGTCATCCGCACCCCGAGCTGAAAGCCGCACCGCCCCTTCCCGAAGGAGGGCTGCGGGTCATCGCCCTGGGCGGCCTGGGTGAGATCGGCCGCAACATGACCGTCTTCGAGCACGCGGGCAAGCTGCTCATCGTCGACTGCGGCGTACTGTTCCCCGAGGAGACCCAGCCCGGCGTGGACGTGATCCTGCCGGACTTCACCTCGATCCGGGACCGGCTGGACGACATCGTGGCCGTGGTCCTCACCCACGGTCACGAGGACCACATCGGCGGCGTGCCGTACCTGCTGCGCGAGCGGTCCGACATTCCCGTCGTCGGCTCCAAGCTGACGCTGGCGTTCCTGGAGGCCAAGCTCAAGGAACACGGCATCCGGCCACGCACGGTGCGGGTACGGGAGGGCGACCGGCGTGGCTTCGGGCCCTTCGACTGCGAGTTCGTGGCGGTCAACCACTCCATCCCCGACAGCCTCGCGGTCGCGATCCGCACGCGGGCCGGGATGGTGCTGCACACCGGCGACTTCAAGATGGACCAGTTCCCTCTCGACGACCGCATCACCGATCTGCGCGCCTTCGCCCGCCTCGGCGAGGAGGGCGTGGACCTGTTCCTCACCGACTCCACCAACGCCGAAGTACCCGGCTTCACCACCTCCGAGCGTGAGCTCAACCCGGCGATCGAGCAGGTGATGCGCACCGCGCCGCGCCGGGTCATCGTCTCCAGCTTCGCCAGCCACGTGCACCGCATCCAGCAGGTCCTGGACGCCGCCCACCAGCACGGCCGCAAGGTCGCCTTCGTCGGCCGGTCGATGGTCCGCAACATGGGCATCGCCCGTGACCTGGGCTATCTGAAGGTCCCCTCCGGTCTGGTCGTGAGCACGAAGGAGCTGGAGAAGCTCCCGGACCACAAGATCACGCTGGTGTGCACCGGCTCCCAGGGCGAACCGATGGCCGCGCTGTCACGGATGGCCAACCGCGACCACCTGATCCGCATCGGCAAGGGCGACACCGTCCTCCTCGCCAGCTCCCTCATCCCCGGCAACGAGAACGCCATCTACCGGGTGATCAACGGACTCACCCGGTGGGGCGCCCACGTGGTCCACAAGGGCAACGCCAAGGTGCACGTCTCCGGGCATGCCAGCGCCGGCGAACTCGTCTACTGCTACAACATCGTCAAGCCCCGGAACGTCATGCCCGTGCACGGCGAATGGCGCCATCTGCGGGCCAACGCCGACCTCGCCATCCGTACCGGTGTCGACCCCGACCGGGTCGTCATCGCCGAGGACGGCGTCGTCGTCGACCTGGTCGACGGACGCGCATCCATCACCGGCAAGGTCCCCGCCGGCAACGTCTACGTGGACGGCATGGAAGTCGGAGGCGCCACCGAAGCGTCCCTCAAGGACCGTCTCACCCTCGCCGCCGAAGGCGTGGTCACGGTGGTGGCGATCGTCGACGCGGACACCGGCGCCCTCGCCGAGGCCCCCGACTTCCTGGCCCGGGGCTTCGTCCACGACGACGCCACCTTCGAGCCGGTCATCCCTGTCATCGAGAAGACCCTGGCCACCGCAGCCGAGGAAGGCGTCGGGGATCCGCACCAACTCGAACAGCTCCTCGCCCGCGCCGTGGCGAACTGGGCGTTCCGCACCTATCGCCGCAAGCCCCTCATCATCCCTGTCATCATCGACGCCTGAGCCGTAGCCCGGCAGCACGGTGCCGTTCCGGCCGCGGCCCCCAGAAGCGTTGAGCCCGCCTGAGCTCCGGAACGGCGGCGCGGTCCCTCAGCGGCCTCGACCGTCGGCAGTGCATCGGTTGCCTCGGCTTCGGGCGTTCTGATCAGGCTGATGTCCTCGGCTGAGCCTCGCCGCCCTCGGCGCGCAGCTGCTCGTTGATGCGCTGCGCCTCTTCGAGCTGGTCTTCGAGGATGACGATGCGGCAGGCGGCCTCTATGGCGGTGCCCTGGTCGACGAGTTCGCGGGCGCGGGCGGCGATGCGCAGCTGGTACCGGGAGTAGCGGCGATGGCCGCCGTCGGAGCGCAGCGGGGTGATCAGGCGGTGTTCACCGAGGGCACGGAGGAACGCAGGGGTGGTGCCGAGCATCTCGGCGGCCCGGCCCATGGTGTAGGCGGGGTAGTCATCATCGTCGAGAGGGCCGACGGGACGGGAACCGGCAGGCGGCATAGACCTCTTCTTTCGGGGACGCGTCGGGGGGCCCGGGTGCCGTACTGGCACCCGGGCCCCGAGCTTTCAACACCATCTACCGGCGCGCTGCGCCGGCCTTCTTTTTCCGCACGTGCCGCCTGGGAGGGCGGGGTTGCGGGGATCGCGAATGCGTGACCGGGGACCACCTTCCAATCCGGGGCCTTGCGGTACCCGGGCGGACTGCTTCCTCGCCCGGGCGATCCTGATGGCGTTCTGCTCCTTACCTTTCGATTTCGCGGATACCGCTCACAGCCCACTGGGGCTGTGTCCTTCTGTTCTACCTGCACAGCAGTTCGTGCCTGCTGTGCCCAATTCGACCTCTGGGTACGAAGACAACGCTAACCCTGCGACGACGGAATGTCTACTGTCGCCATGACAGTTTTCCTCCATTGAGTGTGCGTCTGCTTCTGCCGCAGGTACATCACGATCGACGGCCTGTGCGATGGCCTCACGATCTCCGGACCGTGCCGACCCACCCGCTGCGGGTCTGCTCGCCAGGCTGCCGGCAGCAGGGGATCGGTGTCCCGGACCATGCGCCTTACCTCCCCGCCGACCAAGCACAGCCGCACAAGGACGGGGCCGGGCACGTACGTGATCGGGTGACCGGCGTGGCCGCGGGTGGGGAAAGCGACGGCTCGGTGTCGGCGCAGGCGATCCCCTCGCCAGGGCAGAGACGACGGCACACACGGAGCGCGCCATGCAGGCGAAGCCGGTGAGCCGGTGTCCTGCGAACCGGCGCACCGCGTCATTCCGAAGGAATGCGAAACTCGAATTGGGGACGGTCCCACAGGACGGCGGGCGGGTTCGCGAGGGCGGTCCCGACGCGTACCGCACCGACGCGGTGGTAGAAGTCCTCGGCGGGAACGTGCGACACGACCACGACACGGTCGAGCCCGGCGGCACGGGCCTCGGACTGCATGTGCGCGACGAGCAGTCGTCCAATACCCCGTCCCTGCGCTTCGTCGGCGACGAACAGCAGGTCGAGCTCCGGTGGAGCGAGGACGAGCGAGTAGAACCCGAGGATCCGGCCTCCATGCTCGTCGGAGCCGACGGCTACGTAGGCGCGGTGGGCCTCGATGTAGTCAGGACCCACCCGGTAGCCCGCGACTGCGGCTGCGTACTTGCCCTCGTAGGCGCCTGAGCCACGCACGAGCCGTGTGAGCCGTTTGGCATCGCGCGCGACGGCCCTCCGTATGGTGATCGGCTGACTGATCGGGGAAGTGCGTGAACTCATCGGGAGAGTATTTCGCACCGGGGACCCTCGTGCGGAACGCGGAGGCGACACCCTCGTGGTCGCCGGCGTGGACGACGTCACCGCCGAGTCCTCCGGCCTGGCAGGCCACCGCGCCCACCTCGCCGTAGACGGGGCAGGGCAACGAATCCGTTTGGAGCAGTCCACCACTGGGACGGAACGGGGAGCGTAGAGGATGCCTGCAAGGCGTTGGGGTTCTCACGGGCCGAGGGCTACGAGCTGGTTCGGTGGGGGTCCCGTGCCGCGTGATAGGCATGGGGCGTACAGACACGTGTCGTTGCAGCGGCCTTGCTCCGTGTGCTCGAAAGCGGGAGCCGGACGCCGCACGCGTCGTAGCCCGCCGCGCGGGGAAGCCCGCCGGAAGCACTACCGGAGTACGGTCCTTCGCCGTGAGCGGGGTGCGGATGAAACCGGCTCAGTCCTCGTCCTGGGCGCGTCGGTAGAGCTTGGCGATGTCGTCGTCGAAGTACGCGGCGTAGGAGACGTCGTCCTCGTCACCGCCGCCCTCGTGGCCGCCGAGGACGCCGATGACCGTGCCGGTGTGGCTCTTGGGGTCGTAATCGGCGAGCCAGGGGCTGCCGCTGGTCCCGTCCTCGAGGTCGGTGCACTGGATGCGCAGCTGGGTGTCGCTGAACTTCGTGGTGCGGTTCTGGCATGAGATCGGGGTGTCACGGCTGCTGGGATAGCCGGTGATCTTGACCTTGTTGTCGAAGCCGCGGTCCACACCGAGGGTGTTGCCGCCCAGGACGTCCTGGATGTCCTTGCCGTCCTTCTGTTCGAGGATGAGGAAGGCGACGTCGAGGTCCTCGTCCTGCGACTTGGCCCAGCGGTCGTCGACGACCACCTTGCTGACCTTCCACAGGCCGGTGGGCTCGTCGCCGTTGCGGTAGCCGGGGGCGAAGACCAGGTCGTTCACCGGCCGTCCGGCGTCGGCATCGAAGGCGCAGTGGGCCGCGGTGATCAGCATGTTCCGGCCCGGACTGCGCACCACGCTCGCCGTGCAGAAATGGGCGCCCTGGTCATCCTTCTCGAAGACCGCGCCGATCCGGGCGTTCTCCTCGGTCCTGCGGGGGGTGTACGCGGTGCCGTCCTTGGCCGGGGCCGTCGCAGAGAGGGCCTGGTCCTGGTCCTGGGGGGACTGGCCCGGCTCGCCGGACTTGCCGAAACCGCTGCGCCCGCTGCTTCTGGCCGCATGGGTTACCGCCGTGGCGTCGCCCGCCACGGCGGCTGCCGCGACGATGACCAGCGTCAGGGGCAAGACGGATTTCCTGGCTAGCGAGCGCACAAGGTCATTATCGACGCGGGCCGGGAGTTCGGCAGGTGCATCACCGGGAGGCTCCCGTCACAATCCACCCGTCCGACGGCACCGGCCTGTCAGCCCACCCGCAAGGACCTGGACACCGTCATCGCCGGGCTCGCAACCGGCTTCTTCACCACCCTCTGCGCCCCGACGACTCGTTCAGGGCCGTCCGCATCTCGTGGCTGGAGCGAGGAACATGCGGACACACCAGCATCAACGGCGGTTCACTCGCTCACCTCGGCAGCCTCACAAGACCTGCATTGGCATGACCTTGACCAGCGGAAGAGGGCGGCCGCATGGTGAACCAACCGGCCCGCAGCTGACCTGACACGCCATCTGTCAACGCTGTTTTTCGTCATGTGGCCCTCCCTAACCGTCTGAAACCGCACGGAGGCTTGATGCACCGACGCGAGATACCCTCCGGATCCTTGGTGATCCACCGCCACCGACCGAGACACCGGACGCGGAGGACGGCAGCCGGCCTCACGGCGATGCTCACACTCACCGTCACTGCCCTCACCGTCGGCCTGGCCACCGGTGTCCAGGCCGCCGCTCTCTCGTCCACCCCACGCGCGACCGCCTCCGCGAGTACGACGGCCTTCGGCTGCGCCCATCCCTCGCACGCGGGACAAGCCCGCTGTTTCGGCACCCTGAAGGCCCATCGCACCCGCTCGGGCCGCATGTCACCGTTCACCACCGGATCCCCGACCACGACGGGGTTCGTGCCCTCCGATCTGCGCTCCGCCTACAAACTGGGCGGCACCTCGGGATCCGGCCGCACGGTGGCGATCGTCGACGCCATGGACGACCCGAACGCCGAGGCCGACCTGGCCGCTTACCGCAGGGCCTACGGTCTGCCGTCGTGCACCACCGCCAACGGCTGCTTCCGCAAGGTGAACCAGAACGGCCAGGCATCGCCACTGCCGTCCGGTGACTACGGATGGGCCGAGGAGATCAGCCTCGACCTCGACATGGTCTCGGCCACCTGCCCTGGCTGCCACATCCTCCTGGTCGAGGCAAAGTCCGCGAACGTCCCGGATCTCATGAGGGCCGAGGACACCGCCGCCACCACACCGGGCGTCGTCTCGATCTCCAACAGCTGGGGCGGGTCGGAGGACAACACCGTCACGTCCTTCGACTCGCACTTCCACCACCCAGGCGTCGCGATCACAGCGAGCTCGGGTGACTCCGGCTACGGCGTCTCCTGGCCGGCCTCCTCCCCGTACGTCACCGCCGTGGGCGGCACCTCGCTGAGCAAGGCGTCCAACTCGCGCGGCTGGACCGAGACCGCCTGGAGCGGCGCGGGCTCGGGCTGCTCGGCGTACGAGGCCAAGCCGTCCTGGCAGCATGGCTCCGGATGCGCCAAGCGCACCGTCGCCGACGTGGCCGCGGTCGCCGACCCCAACACCGGGGTAGCGGTCTACGACACGTACAACAGCTGCGGCGGCCCGTTGTTGTGCGACACCGAGCTTCAACTCGGTCTCGCCCAGGGTGCCGACGGATGGGTCGAAGTCGGCGGCACCAGCGTCTCGTCGCCGATCATCGCGAGCGTCTACGCACTGGCCGGAAACACCTCTCAGGTCACCAACGGCGCATATCCGTACAGCCACACGTCGGCGCTCAACGACGTCACGTCGGGCAGCAACGGCTTCTGTGGCGGCACTTACCTGTGCACCGCCGGTCCGGGATACGACGGCCCGACCGGCCTCGGCACGCCCAACGGCACCGGCGCCTTCTGACGGCGGCGCCCTCTGGCCGACAAGGGCTGGGCTCGCGTCGCACACTGCGGCGCGGGCCCAGCCCCTGCCTCGTCCCAGCCCTCCAGTCGGCCGTGGACCACACGCTCCGTGCAGGGCCTGGCCAGTCGGATACGGAACCTGCTCAGCACGCCGGTGTCGCTGACCCGATGGCGTACTTCCAGTCGATCGCCCGCAACGGCATCGCCGCGGCCTGCCGGTCAGCGGTTCACGCCGAGCGTGGGCTCCTCCGCATGGTCCGCGTCCGCGGCGTCGCTGAGCCCGAGGCGCTGGTGCTCGATGTGGTAGACGGCCTGGTCGAGGAGTTCGGCGACGTGGTTGTCGTAGAGCGCGTAGATCACCGAGCGGCCCTGGCGCCTGCCCACGACGAGGCCGAGGTTGCGCAGCAGGCGCAGCTGGTGGGAGCACGCGGACTGCTCCATGCCGACCTCGGTGGCGAGTTCGGTGGCAGCGCAGGGGCCTTCCCGCAGGCGGGAGAGGATCAGCAGCCGGGACGGGGTGGCGAGGGCCTGGAGGGTGGTCGCCACCCGGGCGGCGCTGTCCGCGTCCAGGCGGGTGTGCGGGACGAGGTTCTTCGCGGGAACTGCTCCATGGCCCATGGGGGCCATCATACAAGCGATACTTGAAGAGGTCTTCATATGTACCTGTATGGTGGTCGGGTCGAACCGTCCCGCCCTCCCGAAGGGTTCTTCGTCATGTCTTCCACCCTGACCGAGCGGCCCGCGCCCCTGGTGACCGCGCACCCGGATGCCACCCCACAGCGGCGGACCCGGGTCTTCGCGCTGCCCGAGGCCCGCTGGGCGGCAGCGGCCACGGTGCTGTTCCTGCTCGCACTGCCGCTGCGGCTGACCGACGCGCCCGCCTGGACGTGGGGGGTGCTGTACGGGCTCGCCTACGCCGCCGGCGGCTGGGAGCCCGCGCTGGCCGGGCTGCAGGCGCTGCGCGAGAGGACCCTCGACGTCGACCTGCTGATGATCGTGGCGGCGCTCGGGGCCGCCGCAGTCGGCCAGGTCATGGACGGCGCCCTGCTGATCGTCATCTTCGCCACGTCCGGCGCCCTGGAGGCGCTGGCCACCGCCCGCACCGCCGACTCGGTGCGCGGCCTGCTCGACCTGGCCCCCGCCACCGCGACCCGACTACGCGGCGACGGCAGTGAGGAGACCGTGCCCAGCACCGACCTCGCCGTCGGCGACACCGTGCTGGTGCGGCCCGGCGAGCGGATCGGCGCCGACGGCCGCGTGCTGGACGGAGCGAGCGAGGTCGACCAGGCCACCATCACCGGCGAGCCGCTGCCCGTCGCGAAGGAACCCGGTGACGAGGTGTTCGCCGGCACGCTCAACGGCACCGGCGCCCTCCGCGTCAGGGTCGAGCGGGACGCCTCCGACTCGGTGATCGCCCGGATCGTGCAGATGGTCGAGGAGGCGTCGGAGACCAAGGCGCCCACGCAGTTGTTCATCGAGAAGGTCGAACAGCGCTACTCGATCGGCATGGTGGCGGCCACACTCGCCGTATTCGCTGTGCCGCTCGCGTTCGGCGCCGCGCTGACCGGCTCGCTGCTGCGGGCCATGACCTTCATGATCGTCGCCTCGCCGTGCGCGGTCGTCCTGGCGACCATGCCGCCGCTGCTGTCCGCGATCGCCAACGCCGGGCGCCACGGTGTCCTCGTGAAGTCGGCCGTAGTGATGGAACGCCTCGGCCAGATCGACGCGGTCGCCCTCGACAAGACCGGCACCCTCACCGAGGGCACCCCGCGTGTCACCGACATCCGGCCGTTGCCCGGCTCAGGGCTCACGGAAGGGGAGTTGCTGCGGCTGGCCGCGGCGGCCGAGCACCCCAGCGAGCACCCACTGGCCCACGCCGTCGTGAACGCCGCCCGCGCCCGGGGGCTCACACTGCCCGGCGCCGAGGACTTCACCTCCACCCCCGGCGCCGGAGTCACCGCCACCGTGGACGGCCGCAAGATCGCGGTCGGCTCCCCAGCCCGACTGCTGTCCAGTGCCGACGGCGCGCACACCGCCGTCGCCGCCGAACTCGAGGACGGTGGGCGCACCGCGGTCCTGGTGGTGGCCGACGGCACGCCGGCCGGAGTCCTGGGCCTCGCCGACCGGCTGCGGCCGGACGCCACCGCCACCGTCGCCTCCCTCACCGCGCTCACGGGCACCGCGCCGACGCTGGTCACCGGCGACAATCCGCGCGCCGCCGTCCGCCTGGCCACCGAGGTCGGCATCACCGACGTCCGCGCGGGACTGCTCCCGCAGGACAAGGTCGCAGCAGTGACGGAACTGGAGCAGGCGGGCCGCAAGGTCCTGGTCGTGGGCGACGGCGTCAACGACGCGCCCGCGCTGGCCGCCGCCCACACCGGTGTGGCCATGGGCCGGGCCGGCTCGGACCTCGCCCTGGAGACCGCCGACGCGGTGATCGTCCGCGACGAACTGGCCACCGTACCCACTGTGGTGGCCCTCTCCCGCCGGGCCCGCCGCCTGGTCGTGCAGAACCTGGCCATCGCCGCCGTCTTCATCTCGGGCCTGGCCGTCTGGGACCTCAGCGCCACCCTGCCCCTCCCCCTCGGCGTCCTCGGCCACGAGGGCTCGACCATCATCGTCGGGCTCAACGGCCTGCGGCTGCTGCGCGAGGCGGCCTGGACGCGGGCCCGCGCGGAGGGCCGCCGCTGACCCAGCGAATCCCACGGCCCGCCGTACCCACGCAGGTGCGGCGGGCCGTTGCCGTCCGCTTGCTCCGAGAGCGGTGCTGAACCAGGGGTCGTCAATCAGCCGCACCTGACTGGGCGTTCACATGGACATGGATTTCAGGACCTCGCCGGCCAGGTCGACCCGGACTTCCGGCACGGCCCGGGGACAGCCCTTCACGTCACTCGATGTCTCCCCACAACTGCTCGCCGAAGCCGACAACGGCGAGGTACGGGAGCGGGACTTCGTGGAAACGGTCCGTACGTCCCTGCCGTACGCCTATGCCCTCATCGCCCGCCCGGCCGAGGAACTGCGGTCCGGCACGGCGGAATTCGCCGACAACCAGACCCCGCCACCCTCCGAGAAGGGGCGCGGTCAGCTCCTGCGCGCCCTGTCCCGGCGGGATCCGCCGGGCCCCCTCCCCGCGCAGCCCCGAGCAGTCGTACGCCCGGTCAAAAGATGGCAACGGTTTTCATCTATCATTGATCTGAAAATCATTTCCATCTAGCGTCGAAGGTGTCGTCGCACGGCCGGCGCGTGTGCGCCGCGCGCCCGGTATCGCCCGAAGGAGCTCCCGCATGTCCACCGCCCCCGCCTCCCGTTCCGCCCGGCCGACCGCGAGGATCGCACTGGTCACCGCGACGGCCGCCCTGACGGCCGTGACGGCGACCGCCTGCTCGACCTCCTCCTCGCACGCCACCGACACCGCCGCGACCGGCAGTGACAGCGGCTCGGGCAAGACGATCCAGGTGGTGGCGGCGGAAAACTTCTGGGGCAGCATCGCCTCCCAGCTCGGCGGCAGCCACGTGAAGGTGACCAGCATCATCAACAACCCGGACGCCGACCCCCACGACTACGAGCCGACGGCGGCCGACGCCCGCACGGTGGCCGGTGCCCAGTACACGATCGTCAACGGCGTCGGCTACGACGCCTGGGCCGACAAGCTGCTGGCCGCCAACCCCGGCAGCGGGCGCGCCCAGCTCAAGGTCGGCGACCTGGTCGGTATCAAGCCGGGCGGCAACCCGCACCGCTGGTACTCCCCGGACAACGTGCACCAGGTCATCGAGAAGATCACCGCCGGCTACAAGAAGATCGATCCGGCCGACGCCGCCTACTTCGACCAGCAGAAGAAGACCTTCGAGACGAAGACGCTCGCCGGTTACAACAAGCTCATCGCCGACATCAAGGCGAAGTACGCGGGCACGCCGATCGGTGCTTCCGAGTCCATCGTCACGCCGCTGTCGGACGGTCTGGGGCTGAAGATGCTCACCCCGGAGACGTTCCTGAACGCGATGAGCGAGGGCTCCGACCCCACGGCCAGGGACAAGGCCACCATCGACCAGCAGATCAAGAACAAGAAGATCAAGATCTACGTCTACAACTCCCAGAACTCCACCCCGGACGTGCAGGCGCAGGTCAAGGAGGCCAAGGCCCAGGGCATCCCGGTCGCCACGGTGACCGAGACCCTCACCCCCGCCGGGGCCTCCTTCCAGCAGTGGCAGACCACCCAGCTGCAGGGCATCGAGCAGGCCCTGGCCAAGGCCGCCGGGAAGTGAGCTGAAGCCATGAACCCGACAGCGAAGGCCCGCGAAGCCGTCACACACACCAGCGGCCACAGCGTCCCCGGCCGCCGAAGCGGGGGGCACGACACGGCCACAGGAACAGGAAGCGATCCGGTGGTCGCCCTGCACGGGGCTGCCGTGCGGGTCGGCGGCCGGACGCTGTGGTCGGGGGTGGACCTTCGCATCGGGGCCGGCGAGTTCACCGCCGTGCTCGGTCCCAACGGCGTCGGCAAGTCCACCATGATCAAGGTCCTGCTCGGCGCCCTGCCCGCGGCGGCCGGCGAGGTTCAGGTGCTCGGCGCCCGGCCCGGGCAGGCCAACGAGCGCATCGGCTACCTGCCGCAGCGCCGCAGCTTCGACACCAACCTGCGCATTCGCGGCATCGATGTGGTGCGCATGGGCCTGGACGGCGACCGGTGGGGGGTGCCGCTGCCCTTCCCGAGTGCGCGTCGGCGGTCGGCCCGCGCGCGGGTGGACGAGGTGGTCGAGCTGGTCGGGGCGTCGGCGTACGCACACCGGCCCATCGGACAGTGTTCCGGCGGCGAGCAGCAGCGCCTGCTGATCGCCCAGGCACTGGTCCGCCGACCCGAACTGCTCCTGCTCGACGAGCCGTTGGACAGCCTCGACCTGCCCAACCAGAGCGCCGTCGCGGCGCTGATCGGGCGCATCTGCCATCACGAGGGCGTGTCGGTGGTCATGGTCGCCCATGACGTGAACCCGATACTCCACCACCTGGACCGGGTGGTGTACCTGGCCGAGGGCGGCGCCGCCGCAGGCACACCGACCGAGGTCATCACCTCCGAGACGCTGACCCGGCTGTACGGCACTCCGGTCGAGGTGCTGCGGACCTCGGACGGGCGGCTGGTCGTGGTGGGCCAGCCGGAGCCACCGGCCGTACACACCGACCGGCACGACACCCCGGGGAGCGGTCATGCTGCTGGCTGAGACAGGGGCACCAACCTGGTCCTGGAACCTCCTGACCGACTTCCAGGACATGTGGTCCTACCCCTTCATGGTCAACGCGTTCCGCGCGGGCGCGGTCGTGGCCGTGGTCTCGGCGGTCGTGGGGTGGTTCGTGGTGCTGCGCCGGCAGACGTTCGCCGCGCACACCGTCTCCGCCGTCGCCTTCCCCGGCGCCGCCGGGGCGCTCCTGCTCGGGTTCAGCGCGGTCTACGGCTACTTCACGCTGTGTGTAGCCGCCGCGCTGGTCATCGCGGCCCTGCGGGGTGGCGGTGAGCACGAGGAGTCGGCGCTGACCGGGACCGTGCAGGCGTTCCTGCTCGCGTCCGGGTTCCTGTTCACCGCCCTGTACAGAGGGCTGCTGGAGGGACCGCAGACCATCCTCTTCGGCACCTTCCTGGGAATCACCTCCTCCCAGGTGACCGTGTTGACGGTGGTCGGTGCGGTGGTGCTCGCGGCGCTGGCGCTGATCGGACGGCCGCTGCTGTTCGCGTCGGTCGACCCGCAGGTCGCCGGCGGGCGCGGGGTGCCGGTCCGCGCCCTGTCGGTGGTCTTCCTCGTCCTGCTCGGTGCGGCCACCGCCGAGGCGAGCCAGATCACCGGGACCCTGCTGGTCTTCGCCCTCATGGTGATCCCGGCCGCCACCGCCCAAGTCCTCACCGCCCGACCCGCGTTGAGCCTGGCCCTGGCCGTCCTGCTGGCCTTCGCCGCCACCTGGCTCGGGCTGACCGCCGCCTACTACTCCCCCTACCCCTTGGGCTTCTTCGTGACGACCATCGCCTTCGCCGGATACCTGCTCGCGCTGGGCCGGCGCTCGCTGCACGAGGTACTCGGTCGCACCCGGCCCGGGGCAACGCCCGCTGCCAAGGAGGTGATCGCATGACCGTCCTGCTCGCCGCCTCCCCGCTGTCCCACCCGTTCTTCCTGCACGCCTTCCTCGCCGGTACCGCCATCGCCGCCGCCTGCGGACTGGTCGGCTACTTCCTGGTGCTGCGGGCCCAGGTCTTCACCGGCGACGCGCTCAGCCACGTCGCCTTCACCGGCGCGATGGCCGCGCTCGCCTTCGGCGCCGACCTCCGCCTCGGCCTCTTCGCCGCCACCATCGCCATGGCTCTGCTCTTCGGCGCCCTCGGCCGCAAGGCCCGGCCCGACGACGTGGTCATCGGAAGCGTCTTCTCCTGGATCCTGGGCCTGGGCGCCTTCTTCATCACGCTCTACACCACCTCGCGCAGCACCACGAACGGCACCGCCGGGGTGAGTGTGCTGTTCGGCTCCGTCTTCGGCATCTCCGCCGGCAGCGCGGTCGTCGCCGCCCTGGTGGCAGCCGGGGTCGGCCTGCTGGTGGTCCTCATCGCCCGGCCGCTGCTGTTCGCCACGCTCGACGAGGCCGTGGCCGCGGCCCGTGGGGTACCGGTCCGGCTGCTCGGCTACGGCTTCCTCGCCCTGGCCGGGATCAGCGCCGCCGAGGCCACCCAGGCGGTCGGCTCCCTGCTCCTGCTCGGTCTGCTCGCAGCCCCCGCGGGTGCCGCGGTCCGCCTGACCGACCGCCCCTACCGGGCACTCGCCCTCTCCGCCGGCCTGGCGGTACTGGAGATGTGGGCGGGGCTGTTCGCCTCGTACGCGGTGCCGAAGATGCCGCCGAGCTTCGCCATCATGGCCGCCGCCACGGCCGTATACGCCGCGACGTTCCTGATACGACGGCCCGCCTCCAGCCCTCGTACGGCTGATCCTCTTACGCGAACCGCCGTCCCCACCGGCACATGAGCGAAGGCACCCGATGGCACCCGACCGCCAGTGCACCCCCACCCCGTCGCACGACGTCACGCTGATCGGCCGCCTCACCCAGCAACGCACCACGGTGGTCGAGGCACTCATCCGAGCCGACGGCTTCGTCGGTGCCCAATCCCTCCACAACCAACTCGCCGCCGCCGGCTCACCGGTCGGCCTCTCCACGGTCTACCGCACGCTGACCGCCCTGGCCGGTGTCGGCCGGGCCGACATGGTCCGCGACACCAGCGGTGAACGCCTCTTCCGCTACCGCCCCGGCCCCGAACACCGCCACTACCTCATCTGCACCGACTGCGGCCTGAGCCGGCCCGTCGACTCCGGCCCGGTGGAGGACTGGGCCGACACCATCGCACAGACCTCCGGATTCGCGAACGTCCGGCACACGGTGGAGCTGTCCGGGGTGTGCCCGGACTGCGGCCAACGGCAGGGGGCGGACGAGCGCCGGTGAACGCCCTCGATGACCGAGTCGAGGCCGAAGCCGATCAACGCGGTGACGAGGCCAGGGTCCCGGCCGTGAGGGCGACGGCCGCCTCGACGGCGTTGTAGGTGATGGTCGTGGCGACCAGCAGCCGTATCCGCCGGGCAAGCACGCCGCGCCTGGCCGGGTCCGGGCCGAGGGACAGGGACATCTCTGCGCTCGTGATCAGCAGCACTGCTTGTCGTCGGCATCGACGCATGTGCGGTCGCCCTCGACCGCGACCACCGCGGTGCGCAGATCGTCGAGCGCGTGGCCGAGGCGTTCATCGGCGAGTTCGTAGCGGGGGCGTCGGCCGTCGGAGAAGCGTTGACGAGCCGCGGTTGTCCGTACGGCTGTTCCGCCTATCGGGAGCCGTAGGGCAGGAGCGCCATCTCGCGTGCGTTCTTGATGGCCTGCGCTATCTGCCGCTGCTGCTGACGCGTCATGTGGGTCACCCGGCGGCTGCGGATCTTTCCGCGGTCGGAGATGAACTTCCGCAGCAGGTCGGTGTCCTTGTAGTCGATGCTGGTGATGCCGGCGGCGTCCAGCGGGTTGGTGCGCGGACGCTTGGCGGTCTGACGCCGGATGCTTGTGCGTCGGGTCATGGGGAGGTCGGTCCTCTCTTTCAGGTCACGGGGTCGAGCAAGTCGTCGAAGGTGTGCGGGAGTTGTTGCCAGCGGTCCCTGCCCGCCGCGTACTCGTCGTCGGTGAGCAGGCACGAGTCGAGCAGGGCCGACAGGCCGTCGCGGTCGAGCCCGGGCGAGGTGAAGGTGAGGTACTGGCAGCGGTCGCCGTGTTCGGGGTGCCAGTCCACGGAGGCGGCGAGTCGGCGCTCGGCGGCCACCATCTCCCAGGCGGCGTCGGGCAGTGCGGCCAGCCAGGGGCCGGCCGACTCCACGCACAGCGCGCCGCCGGCGGCCTCCCAGGACAGCAGTGTGTCGGGGCGGTCCGCCAGCCAGAACCGCCCCCGGCTGCGCGCGGCGGCACAAGTGAGGTCCTCAAGCGCCGCGTACAGGCGCTGCGGATGGAAGGGCCGCTCGCACCGCCAGACGAAGGTGCTCACGCCGTGTGCGTCGCACTCCTGCGGCAGCAGCGCGCACGCAGGATGCACACGGGCGGCGGCCGCTGCCACGTCGAAGCCCGCCAACAGCGCTGCCGCCAGGGCATCGTCACTCGCCACCCGTACGCTTCGTGCGCCTGGTGTGAGCTGGGCGAGCAGCGCGTGGTCGGTGTCGTCGGCGACCTCGACGCCCGCATTGTGGGGACTGTCCTCCACGAGGGCGATGACCGTGGGGTATTCCAGTTGCCGGGCGAAAGTGTCGGCGACCGTGCGCTGGTCGGTCGGAGCCGCGGCCAGGCCAACCTCGGCCAGGTCGTCGCCGTTGGACAGGTACGGCAGGACGAGTGCGGGGTCGACCACGGTGGCGACCCCGGTCAGGGCCAGCGGTGCGCCGGCGGCGGCGATGACTCCAGCCATGGCCTGGGGCTCGACGGAGTCCCACAGTTCCACGACGGCCAGCCGGTACGTTCCGTCCTGGGCGAGCCGCAGCAGTTCGGGGACGAGATCCTCGCGCAGCGCGCAGCACGCGCAGTCATGAACCAGGGGTGCGTCACCACTGCCCAGCAGGCCGTCAGCATCGCGTACCGTCCAGTGCACCGCGCTGTCGACAGCGGACGTCAGGTCGTGGTGCAGGGCGACAGAGCCGGGGACCGTACGCAGGATCTCTTCTACGGCGGCCCGGCGGGCGTCGGCATGCAATCCGCCGACGATCGCGACCGGCAGCCGTGCCTCGTCCCCGTTCACCGCTTGCTCCGACCGCGTCCGTACCGCCGTTCGAAGCGCTCGACCCGTCCGGCGGTGTCCAGGACCCGTTGGGTGCCGGTGTAGAAGGGGTGGCTCGCCGAGGAGATCTCGACGTCGATGACCGGGTAGGTGTTGCCGTCCTCCCACTCGACGGTCTTGTCACTGGTAGCCGTGGACCTGGTGAGGAAGGCGTAGTCGGCGGCCCGGTCACGGAAGACGACCGGGCGGTACTCGGGGTGGATTCCGGGCTTCACGGCTTTCAGCGCTCCTCACGGAAGTCGACGTGGCGGCCGGCGACCGGGTCCTACTTGCGCAGGGTGAGCCGGTCGGGGTTGTTACGGCGGTTCTTGCGGGTCACGTAGGTGTAGCCGGTGCCGGCGGTGGACCTCAGCTTGATGATCGGGCGCAGTTCATTACGGGCCATGGACAGCACCATACAAGAGATTGGTTTTCATTTTCATCTAGCGCTAGTGTACTGCCGCATCCACCCCAAGGAGGAACAGCCATGTCCGCCCACTGCCAACTCACCGGCCGACAGCCCGGCTTCGGGCACCGCATCTCCCGCTCGCACCGGCGGAGCAAGCGCCGTTTCGACCCCAACGTCCAGAGCAAGCGCTACTGGCTGCCGAGCGAAGGCCGCCACGTCCGGCTCACGCTCTCCGCCAAGGGCATCAAGACGGTCGACACCATCGGCATCGAGGCCGCGGTGGCCCGCATCCGCGCCCAGGGAGGGAAGGCCTGATGGCGAAGAAGAGCAAGATCGCGAAGAACGACCAGCGGCGCCTCGTCGTGGCCCGATACGCCGCGCGCCGCGCCGCGTTGAAGGCGATCATCGCGTTCCCCGGAAGCTCCGACGAGGACCGCGCCGCCGCCCAGCGGGAACTACGCCGGCATCCCCGCGACGCCAGCGCCACCCGCCTGCGCAACCGCGACTCCGTGGACGGCCGCCCCCGCGGCTACCTGCGCGCCTTCGGCCTGTCCCGCATCCGCGCACGCGAGATGGCCCACGCGGGCGAGCTCCCTGGCGTGACCAACAGCAGTTGGTGACCCGGCACGCCAGGGGCTCACAACGGGCGCGTCAGCGACGCGGCCCGTTGTGAGCCCGGTTTCGCATGCGCCTTCTGCCACTCTGAACGGCGGGCGGGCGGCGGCAGCGGCTCGCGGCCCCCACCCCGAGCCGCGCGGAAAGTGCGGCCGGCGAAGAGGTTCATGATCCAGGCATGGTGAGCAGAACGCTCGATCTTCCGGCAGCACTCCGACTGAGACCACGGCACAGCCGTTCCCGTACTCTTCCCCAGAGCCGCCGCGCAGGACCGGCTCCGGAGGGGGCACGGACAACCGCGAGGGAGACGGCATGGGAACCGCTGACCGGCAGAGCGCCGGGGACTGGAACCGGGTCGGCGAGCCCCGGCCCAGAGGTGGTCGTGCCAGCGAGTACGGCCATGACTACGGGTACGGGTACGGGGATCCTCCCGAGTCGATTCCCCACCCCGGCTACGGACCCGATGCCGGCGCCGGCCACGTCCGCTCTCACGAGATGGGCCACGGACATGCACCAGCGGCCGGCTCCGGACACGACTCCGATCACGGCTCTGGTCACGGCCCCGGAGCGAAGGCCGACGGTCATGGACAGGCGCACACCCACGGACACAGCCACAGTCACGGGCCCGCCGCTCCCGTTTCCCGACACCTGCGCAAGGTCATCGCGGCAATCCTGATCCCGTTCACCGCCGCCGTCGTGGTGGGGCTCGTCGTGCTGTGGCCGGGCGGAGCCCCACCGCACAAACGCACCGGCGTCGGCTTCGACCAGCAGACCCAGCAGGCCACGGTCACCAAGGTCCTCGAGGTGAGCTGCAAGTCGGTCAACGCCTCCGGCGAGACCCCCACCGGCGACACCTCCACCGCCGAGGGCAACTCCGCGCAGCAAGAGGCGAACGGCACCTGCCACAAGGCAACGATCCGGATCGACACCGGCAAGGACAAGGGACGCACTTTCACCGAGATCGTGCAGCCCGACCAGGCACGACAGCTGCACCAGGGCGAGAAGGTCGTCACTGCCTACGAACCCTCCGCGCCCAGGGACCTGCAGTACTCGGTCACCGACGTCAACCGACGCTTCCCCATGGGCCTGCTCGCCGGCATCTTCGCGCTCGCCGTCGTGGTGGTGGGCCGACTACGCGGCGTGATGGCGCTCGTCGCCCTGGCCATCAGCTTCCTGGTGCTGAACTTCTTCGTCCTGCCCGCGGTCCTCCAGGGCTCGAACCCGCTCCTGGTGGCGGTGGTCGGCTCGAGCGCCATCATGCTGATCGCCCTGTACATGTGCCACGGCCTGTCGGCCCGCACCTCGGTGGCGGTGCTCGGCACCCTGCTCTCACTGGCGCTCATCGGCGTCCTCGGCTCGGCGTTCATCGGCTGGGCCGCGCTCACCGGCAACACCGACGACAGCACTGGCCTGATCCACGGCCTCTATCCGAAGCTCGACATGAGCGGTCTGCTGCTCGCCGGCGTCATCATCGGCTCCCTCGGCGTACTCGACGACGTCACCGTGACGCAGACCTCGGCCGTCTGGGAACTGCACGAAGCCAACCCCACGATGGGCTGGCGCGGGCTGTACCGGGCGGGCATCCGCATCGGCCGCGACCACATCGCCTCCGTGGTCAACACCCTCGTCCTCGCCTACGCCGGCGCCGCACTCCCCCTCCTGCTCCTCTTCTCCATCGCCCAGAGCGGCGTGGGCACGGTCGCCAACAGCGAACTGGTCGCCGAGGAGATCGTACGCACGCTGGTCGGCTCGATCGGCCTGGTCGCCTCAGTGCCGGTCACCACGCTCCTCGCCGCCCTGGTCGTCTCAGCAGACCGGCCCGGTCCGCAGACGGACCCGGCCGCAGCGGCCGGGCCGGCTACCGGCCGAGCACCTGTCAGTCGGGGCGGACGTCGACGGAAGCGTTGAGAGCCAACTCCCCAAGCGCGCCAGGGACGGCACGGGCGCCGGTGCAGCGCGAACCCCGCTGCCCCCGGCGGGCAGCGGGGTTCGCGCTGTCTCCGTGTCATGCGAAGCGGTGCACGGGCCTGGTCAGCGGCGGGCGCGCACACGCTGCCGGACAGCGTGGCGCAGGGAGAGCCAGGCGACCACCGCCCAGGCGGCGACGAGCACGGCGTACAGGACGACGGCGATCCAGACGAGCAGCTCCGAGCCGGTACGGGCGGCGAGCGCGCTGGTGCCGGTGACGCAGGCACCGAGGGGGAAGATGAAGGACCACCAGGTGACTGCGAAGGGCATCCCTCTGCGGATTTCCCGTACGGTCAGCGCCGTCGCCAGCACCAGCCACAGCACGGCGAAGCCCCAGATCCCGAGCCCACCCAGGAGCGCCACGACCGCACTTCCGCGCGCGTACGGGGCGGGCAGCGCGCTCGGCGCCGCCGTGGCCAGCGTCCCCAGCGCCGTTACCGCCTGGTCCACCGCTCCGACGCCGATCCACATCGTGGGCACCACCGCACCGCCGGGCGCGTCATGGTGCACCAGGCGGCTGTAGACCATGGCCAGCACCAGCAGGACGGCGACCAAGCCGAGCCCGAGCATCGAGTAGCAGCACAGCAGCAGGGCCAGCCGCACCTGCCCGACCGGCGCCCGCGGGACGAGCAGCGCGCCCGTCGCGGCGGAGACCAGCGGCGGCACCACCGGCAGCAGCCAGCCGCCGAACGCCGCGTCCGGCGTGAAACGGTGCCGCGTGACCATCAGATACGGCACGGTGCAGGCGCTGGCAAGACCCAGCACCGTACCGACCGACCACAGCACCCAGTCCGCATCCACCGCCGCACGCTCCCCGATCAGCCGCCGGCCGAGCAGCAGCGTCCCGGCCCCGACGGTGAGCAGAGCCATCGGCGGCGCCCCGAAGAACTGGGCCAGTACCGGATCACCGGCATGCACCCGCAGCGTCCGCTGCCCGGTATAGCTGACGGCGAGCACGATCAGCAGCAGCGCGGTCCCTGCCCAGACCACCGTGGCTGCCTCGCCGAGCCCGGGGAAACCACGCGGCAGCGTGGCCGCGGCGACGGCGACGATCCCGCTGCCCATGACGGCCGCGAACCAGCCGGGACCGAGCCGGCTCCGCTCCCTGCCGTTCCCCTCGTCCGGCTGGTCACGTACATGCACGGACGTTCCCGGGGCCGGGCCGGCCTGGGACGGGACCGCTCGGCTGGGACTGGGGTGGGGTGTCACGGCGCGGAGTGCCTTCTCTTGGGGGGTCGGATTCGTCACCGTCCACGACCAGAGACGGTGACGGGCCGGCCGACTGGCCGGGCCACACCCAGCAGCTCAGGGGCGCGGCCGAGACCGTCGGCCCGTTGGCGCCCTCGACGCTAGGGCGAAGCGCGGCTCCCGCCACAGAACAGCACGCGCCATAACGCCCTCACACCAGGACATCGAGCACCGTGCAGGCCCGTTGCCGGGTGCCGGCCGGATGCCCCGATGTCCTTGTCCGAGCGTGTTGTGGCCACATCTGTGGCCATGACGAGACGGCACGCGACCGCTGAACACGGGCGAGGCACCAAAGCCCGGTGCCTCGTTCCACACCACGGAAGGCAGCAGCATGCCGCAGGGACGCGGACGACAATCGGCACGGGAGCGGCAGAGCATCGCCGGGCGGATGATGGTGTCCTCCGATGTGGGCCCCAGTCCGTCCGGGAGGCGCACGATGAAGGACAGGCCGTCAGGCAGGAAGCCGCTCCTGGTGACCGTGCTGGTCTTCCCCGGCGTACGGCTGCTCGACGTCACCGGCCCGATCGAGGTGTTCACGACAGCCAACGAATTCGGCGGCCGCTACCGCGTACGCACGGTCTCCCCTGACGGCGCCGACGTGGTCACCGCAGCCGGCACCGGACTGCGCGTCGACCTCGCTGCCGCGCAGGTACAGACGGCCAGCGACGTGGTCGTCATCCCCGGCGGCCCGGAGTGGCCCTCCCTCATCAAGGACGACGCGCTGCTGGACGCCATGAGAGAGCTCGACGCACGCGGCTGCCGCACGGCGTCCATCTGCACCGGCGCCTTCCTCCTCGCCGCGGCCGGACTGCTCGACGGGCGCAAGGCGACAACGCACTGGCGCTTCGCCGACCAGCTCGCCCTGCGCTACCCCAAGGTGACCGTGGAAGCGGACGCCCTGTTCGTACGCGACGGCCACATCATGACCTCCGCAGGCGTCACCTCGGGCATCGATCTCTCGCTCGCCCTGGTCGAGGAGCACCTCGGCGCCGACGTCGCCCGCGCCGTGGCCAAGGACATGGTCGTGTTCATGCAGCGGCCGGGCGGCCAGTCCCAGTTCAGTGTCCGCACCCACACCCCGCGCGCGAGACAGGAGATGCTGCGCCGGGTCCTGGACACGGTCGCCGAGGACCCGTCCGCCCCGCACACCCTTGCCGCCATGGCGCGCCGGGCAGGTGTGAGCACCCGCCACATGACACGCCTGTTCCACGACGAGATGCACACGACCCCGGCCCGCTACGTCGAGCAGGTCCGCATGGAGGCCGCCCAGGCGATGCTGGAAGACAGCGACGACCCCATGGCCACGGTGGCCCGGCGCACCGGCTTCGGGTCACCGGAGTCCCTGCGTCGGGCCTTCACGCGCAACCTCGGCATCACGCCGGGCGCCTACCGGGCACGCTTCCGCACCACGCACACCGCAGTCGACGGCAAGGGCGCCTGAGCCCTGGAGGTAATCCGGGCGAGCACAGCCAATCGCCGAAATCCGACAGGCCGGCCGTGCCGGATGCCCGCCGTGTTGTCCCGCAGCCCGGGAAACGTTCGCCCGACTGCCGGTGGTCCAGCATCGCGTGGCGCGCCCCGCGAGCCCGGCGGCTCCACCGGCGCTGCTCGCGCTCGTTGTGACCCTCACCGGGGGCCAGACGAGGTGGCCAGGTTCGAACGCAGCGGCGTGCGCTGCGAACGGTTGTGCATGTGATCGGTATCGTCGCGGCGCAAGGTACCTGGCCTGCGACACAGCGGGTCGAGCTGAGGAGAATGCCATGGCCGATCCCCGGCACGGAGCCACGTCGGGCGGCGGATCCGCGTCGCGGCAGCCGGAGAATCACGGCCCGAGCGCGCACGACGCGGTGCGCCTCGCCCTGGTCGTCGGTGCCCTCGGCGTCGTCTTCGGTGACATCGGGACCAGCCCGATCTACACCCTCCAGACCGTGTTCGATCCGAGCGACCCGCATCCCGTCCCGGTCAGCACCCAGAACGTGTACGGCGTGGTGTCGCTCGTGTTCTGGTCTGTGATGATCATTGTGACGGTCACCTATGTGCTGCTGGCGATGCGCGCCGACAACCAGGGCGAGGGCGGCATCATGGCGCTGATCACCCTCGTACGGCGGTGGGGCTCGCGGCGTGGCCGGCGGGCCACGGCCGTGCTGGCCGCACTCGGCGTCTTCGGCGCTTCGCTGTTCTTCGGCGACAGCATGATCACCCCGGCGATCTCGGTGCTCTCCGCCGTCGAGGGACTCAAGGTCGTCCAGCCGTCGCTGGAAAGCGCGGTCGTCCCGATCACCGCGGTGATCATCATCTTGCTGTTCGTCGTGCAGCGCAGAGGGACCGCGGCGGTGGGCCGGATGTTCGGGCCGGTCATGGTCGCCTGGTTCGTGGCCATCGGGGCGTGCGGCGTGACCGGCATCGTCGGCCATCCGGCGATTCTCAGGGCGCTGTCGCCTTCGTACGCCCTGGGTTTCCTGGTCGGCCATTTCGGTACCGCCTTCTTCGCCCTGGCCGCGGTCGTGCTCTCGGTCACCGGCGCGGAGGCGCTCTACGCGGACATGGGGCACTTCGGCCGCCGGGCCATCACGCGCGGCTGGATGTTCCTCGTCCTCCCGGCGTGCGTTCTGAGCTACTTCGGCCAGGGCGCGCTGATCCTGGCCGATCCTCGCAACATCAGCAGCCCCTTCTTCCTGCTCGTGCCGGACTGGGGCAGGTGGCCGTTGGTCCTGCTGGCCACGGCGGCCACGGTGATCGCCTCGCAGGCCGTGATCACCGGTGCGTACTCGGTCACCTCCCAGGCCGCCCAGCTCGGCTATCTGCCGAGGCTGCGCATCGCGCACACCTCCGAATCCACGATCGGTCAGATCTACGTGCCGTGGATCAACTGGCTGCTGATGGTCTCGGTCCTCACCCTGGTCTTCGCCTTCCGCAGCTCCACGGCGCTGGCCTTCGCGTTCGGCATGGCGGTCACCGGGACCATCACCATCACCACGCTGCTGTTCTTCTACGTCGCCCGTGCCAAGTGGGGCACGCCCAAGTGGCTGATCGTCGTCGGCGCGACCGTGCTGCTCTTCGTGGACCTGCTCTTCGTGGCGGCCAACCTGACGAAACTCGTGCACGGCGCGTGGCTGCCGCTGCTGATCGGTGTCACCGCGTTCACCGTCATGACCACATGGCAGCGCGGCCGCGAACTCGTCACCGCCGAACGGGTGCGCCAGGAGGGCCCGCTGCCCGAGTTCATCGACCGCCTGCGCAGTGGCGAGGTGCCGACGCTGCGGGTCCCGGGCACGGCCGTCTTCCTCAACCGGGGCAAGCAGACCACGCCCCTGGCCATGCGGGCCAACGTCGAACACAACCACGTGCGGCACGACCAGGTCGTCATCCTGTCCCTCGAGACCGAGCCGGTGCCCCGCGTCGCGGCCGACCGGCGGCTCGTCGTCGACGACCTCGGCTACGCCGACGACGGGATCATTCACGTCACCGGCCGGTTCGGCTACATGGAGACACCGGACGTACCCAGCACCCTGGCCATGCTCGAACCGGCCCGGACCGAAGGGCCGTTGCGGCTCGACCAGGCGTCCTACTTCCTTTCCAAGATCGATCTCCGGCGGGGCCGGGAACCGACGATGGCACCCTGGCGCAAGCGCCTGTTCATCGCCACCTCGTACATCACCGCGGACGCCGCCGAGTACTTCGGGCTCCCCCGCGAGCGCACGGTCATCATGGGCTCGCACATCGAGGTGTAGGCGCCGGCCGGTGACCGCCCGCACAGGCCCCGCCCGGCGACCCCGGCACGCTGCCGCACTTCCTGGTACGGCCCGGGCGGGTCGGTCGGCGAGGGAGGGAGGACCGGCCCGCCCGGGAGCTCAGGAGTGCGGGCGGATCACAAGCCGACGTCGCGGCGGCGGATGTCCTCCAGCAGTTCCCGGCGGACGAGGAGACGGGCGTGGCCGTCGCGTACGGCGGCCACGGGCGGGCGGCCGACGAGGTTGTAACCGGAGGCCATGGACAGGTGGTAGGCGCCGGCCACGGGGACGGCGAGCAGATCGCCGGGGCGCACGTCGGCGGGAAGGTCCACGTCGGCGGCGAGGATGTCACCGGCCTCGCAGTGGCGGCCCACCACGGTCGCTCGCGTGCGGTGCGCGGTACTGGCCCGGCCGGTCAGGCGGGGTGCGTAGCGGACGCCGTAGAGCGCCGGCCGGGGATTGTCACTCATGCCGCCGTCCACGGCCACGAACACGGTGTCGCCGGTGTGCTTCACGGAGAGGACGCGGTAAAGGGCGATGCCGGCGGGGCCGACGATAGCCCGGCCCGGTTCGATGACGAGGCGGGGCACGGGGAGTTGGGCCGTGGTGCAGGCGTCGGCGAGTTCGGCGCGGACCTTGCGGGCGAGGGCGGTCGGGTCGAGGGCGGGATCGCCGGGGCGGTAGGCGATGCCGTGGCCGCCGCCGAGGTCGAGTTCGGGCAGGACCAGGCCGTGCTGCTCGTGCAGGCGGCTCATCAGGCCGACCATGCGGCGTACCGCGACCAGATAGGGCTTCACGGAGGTGATCTGGGAGCCCAAGTGGCAGTGCAGCCCGGTCAGTTCCAGCTGCGGCTGGTCGAGGATGCGGGCGATGGCGTGCTGGGCGTAGCCGTCGGCGATGGACAGGCCGAACTTCTGGTCCTCGGTGCCGGTGCGGATCTTGTCGTGACCGCCCGCGCCGATCCCGGGGACGACCCGGACCATCACCTTCTGGTGCCCGTCCGGTCCGACGGCCGCGGCCAGCCGGGCGATCTCGGAGGGACTGTCGATGACGATCCGGCCCACGCCCAGACGCAGTGCGGTGTCCATGTCGCGCGGGGACTTGGCGTTGCCGTGGAGGACGATCCGCTCGGGTGGGAAGCCTGTGGTGACGGCGAGTTCGAGTTCGCCGGCGGAGCAGACGTCGAGGCCGAGGCCCTCCTCGGCCGTCCAGTGGGCCATGGCCCGGCACAGGAACGCCTTGGCGGCGTAGAGGACTTCGGCGTCGGGGAAGGCGTCGTGGTAGGTGCGGCAGCGGTCGCGGACCTCGGCCTCGTCCAGGACGTAGACGGGGGTGCCGAAGCGGTCGGCGACCTCGGCGAGCGGTACGCCGCCCACGGCGAGGTCGCCCGGGCGGGGCTCGGTGGTGGAGGCCGGCCAGACCGACAGGTCGGCCGCCGTGACGGCGGTGGTGGGTTCGTGAACCGTGGTCATCGTGGTGTCCCCTCTCAGGCGGTCCGCAGCGCGGGAACGCGTGCCGGTGCGGGCGTCGGCCTCGCGGCCGGGGCGGTGAGCTGCGGATCGACCGTGAGCACGGTGACGCCGAGCGGGGCGGTCAGTGCGCGCAGAGCGGGCTCGGCGAGACGGATCCACGCCTGGCCGGGGCCGAGGGTGGCGGTCAGCCGGTGCTCGGAGGTGAAGGCGACGGCGGTGCGTTCGCCGAGCGGGGTGCGGAAGAGACGCGCCGCGCATCCGGAGGGGCCCGGCCGGACCGGGACGTACAGAGGGCCGGCCGGGGGTCGATCGGAGGGCTCGGGGTCGTCGCCGTAGAGGAGTTCTGCCATCGGATGCCTCCGTGAAGGCGGTGAGCGTGGGATCTGGGAGACCCCGGACGCGGGGAGGCGGACCGGGGCTCGCTGTCGACGATATGCCCCGGGTCCCCGGTTTCCGGACCGGTCCTGACGGGACGCTGACGAGGATCCCGACGACCTTGACGGGACGTTGACAGTCCTGGTGGGAGGGTATGGGACGGGGCGTCAGAAGGGCGCCAGGAACTGGCGCGTGGACTGTCCGAGGGCCTTGGAACGGAGGTGGGACGGAGCGGTTCCGAGAAGGACCGCCGACCGGGGTCTCTTCGGCCGGCGCGTGCAGAAGGCGGAGGCGGTGTTCCACGAAGGCGACGACGCGGTCGGTGCCGCGTTCGATACGGCGGTGGCCTCCGAGAGCAGCGCGTGGGCCTTGCCGACGCCCGGTGCCGCGCCGAGGTGGATCCGGGGCCTGCCGCGTGCCATGTCATGCTTCGAAGCGGTAGCCCATGCCGGGTTCGGTGATCAGGTAGCGCGGGTGGGAGGGGTCGGTTTCCAGTTTCCGGCGGAGCTGGGCCATGTAGACCCGCAGGTAGTTGGTCTTGTTGCGCTGGGCGACTCCCCACACCTCCTGGAGCAGTTGCCGCTGCGTGATCAGCCGACCGGGGTTGGTCACCAGGATCTCCAGCAGATGCCACTCGGTCGGGGTCAGCCGGACGTCCTTGCCGTCCCGCAGGACCTTCCTGGCGAACAGGTCGATGCTGAAGTCCTCCGTCCCGACCAGGGTCGGTTCCCGTACGAGCGGGGTGTCCTCGGTGCGGCGGACGGCGGCCCGCAGCCGGGCGAGCAACTCGTCCATGCTGAAGGGTTTGGTGACGTAGTCGTCGGCGCCGGAGTCGAGGGCGGCGACCTTCTCGTCGGACGCCTGGCGGGCGGACAGCACCATGATCGGTACACGGGTCCAGCCACGCAGCGCCCTGATGACGTCGACGCCGTCCATGTCGGGCAGGCCGAGGTCGAGCAGGACCACGTCGGGCTGACGTGCGGCGGCCAGCCGCAGGGCGGTGGCACCGTCGGGGGCGGCGTCCACGCCGTAGTGACGTGCCCGCAGGTTGATGACGAGGGCCCGTACGAGCTGCGGGTCGTCCTCCACGACGAGCACCCTGGTCATGGGCGTGTGCCCCTCCTGTCGTGCGTCGGGCCGTAGCCGCCGGAAGCGGGGCGGCCGGTGTCATGGCGGCGGGAGCCGGCGGAACCGGGATGCCACCCGGACCGCCGACTCCCTCGTGGATCGCGTAAGGCCGTCATCGCCTCGCCGTGAGGTCCTTGAGCGCGATGTTGAGCTGGAGGACGTTGACCTGCGGCTCGCCGATGAAGCCCAGGGTTCGGCCAGTGGTGTGGTCCCTGACCAGTTGCTCGACCCGCGCGACGGACAGGCCGTTCTCAGCGGCGACCCGGTGGGCCTGGAGTTCGGCGTAGGCCGGGGAGATGGCCGGGTCCAGGCCGGAGCCGGAGGAGGTGACGGCGTCGGCGGGCACCTGGGACGGCGTCACCGTGTAGCCGGGGACCGCATTGTCCTTGACGACGGCGGCCTTGGCGGCGAGCACCTGGGCGCACAGCGTGCCGTCGGCGGGCTGGGCCGGGCACTTGCCGTTCACCGCACCGCTGTCGGCGGCCAGGTTGGTGGCGCCGGACAGGATCAGCTCGTACCGCGTGTTCAGGCTGTTGCTGCCGAGGCCGTTGGCCGGGCGGCCCTGGAACCACTTCAGGTCCGGGTCCGGGGTCTGCCGCCCCTTCTTCAGTGGCAGGTCGTACGACTGCCCGATCAGGGACGAGCCGACGACCTTGCCGTCCGCCCTGATCTCGGAGCCGTTCGCCTGGTCGCTGAACAGCCCCTGGGCGATGCCGGTGACGACCAGCGGGTAGATGACGCCGGTCACCAGGGTCAGTACGAGGAGGGCACGCAGGCCCGCCCCGAGCAACCGGGCGGTGTTCGTTACGGAGTTGTTCATGGTGATCAGCACGCCTTTGCGGAGTCACAGCCCGGGGATGAGGGAGATGAGCATGTCGATGATCTTGATGCCGACGAAGGGTGCGACCAGGCCGCCGATGCCGTAGATCCCGAGGTTGCGGCGGAGCATCCGGTCGGCGCTCATCGGCCGGTACCGCACGCCCTTCAGGGACAGCGGCACCAGCGCGATGATGATCAGCGCGTTGAAGACGACGGCCGACAGGATCGCGGAGTCGGGCGAGGACAGGTGCATGATGTTCAGCTTGTCCAGGCCGGGGTAGACCGCCGCGAACAGCGCCGGGATGATCGCGAAGTACTTGGCGACGTCGTTGGCGATGGAGAACGTGGTCAGCGCGCCGCGGGTGATGAGGAGTTGCTTGCCGATCTCGACGATCTCGATGAGCTTGGTCGGATCGGAGTCGAGGTCGACCATGTTGCCGGCCTCCTTCGCGGCCGACGTACCCGTGTTCATCGCCACGCCCACGTCGGCCTGCGCGAGCGCGGGCGCGTCGTTGGTGCCGTCACCGGTCATCGCGACCAGCTTGCCGCCCGCCTGCTCCCGCTTGATGAGGGCCATCTTGTCCTCGGGAGTGGCCTCCGCGAGGAAGTCGTCGACGCCCGCCTCCTCGGCGATCGCCTTCGCGGTCAGCGGGTTGTCGCCCGTGATCATGACCGTCTTGATGCCCATGCGGCGCAGCTCCTCGAACCGCTCCCGCATGCCCTCCTTGACGACGTCCTTGAGGTGGATGACACCGAGCACCCGGGCGCCGTCGGCGTCCTCGGTCGCGACCAGCAGCGGGGTGCCGCCGGCCTCGGAGATGCGGTCGGTCAACGCCTGGGCGTCCGCGGCGACCTCGCCGCCCTGCACCTGGACCCAGGCGATGACGGAGGCGGTGGCGCCCTTGCGGATCTTGCGGCCGTCGACGTCGACGCCGGACATGCGGGTCTGGGCGGTGAACTCGATCCACTCGGCCCCGGCCTGCTCGCCCTGGCGGCGTTCGCGCAGGCCGTACCTCTCCTTCGCCAGGACGACGACGGAGCGGCCCTCGGGGGTCTCGTCGGCGAGGGACGACAGCTGGGCGGCGTCAGCGACCTCGGCCTCGGTGGCGCCGTGCACCGGCAGGAACTCGGCGGCCCGACGGTTGCCGAGGGTGATGGTGCCCGTCTTGTCCAGCAGCAGCGTGGAGACGTCACCGGCGGCCTCGACCGCCCGGCCCGACATGGCGAGCACGTTGCGCTGGACGAGGCGGTCCATGCCTGCGATGCCGATCGCGGAGAGCAGGGCGCCGATGGTGGTCGGGATCAGGCAGACCAGCAGGGCGACGAGAACGACCATCGTCAGGTGGGTGCCGGCGTAGTCCGCGAGCGGCGGCAGGGTGGCGCAGGCCAGCAGGAAGACGATGGTCAGCGAGGCGAGCAGGATGTTCAGCGCGATCTCGTTGGGCGTCTTCTGCCGGGCCGCGCCCTCGACCAGGCTGATCATCCGGTCTATGAAGGTCTCGCCGGGCTTCGTCGTGATCTTGATGACGATCCGGTCGGAGAGGACCTTCGTACCGCCCGTGACGGCGCTGCGGTCGCCGCCGGACTCGCGGATGACCGGGGCGGACTCGCCGGTGATGGCCGACTCGTCCACCGAGGCGACACCCTCGACGACGTCACCGTCACCGGGGATGAGGTCGCCGGCCTCGCAGACGACCAGGTCGCCGATGGTCAGCGCGGTGCCCGGGACCCGCTCTTCGCTGTCTCCCACCAGGCGGCGGGCGATCGTGCCGGTCTTGGCCCTGCGCAGGGTGTCGGCCTGCGCCTTGCCGCGGCCCTCGGCGACCGCCTCCGCCAGGTTGGCGAAGACCACGGTCAGCCACAGCCAGGCGCTGATCGTCCAGCCGAACCAGTCACCGGGGTGCTGGAAGGAGAAAACGGTGGTCAGGACCGAGCCGATCCACACCACGAACATCACGGGGGACTTGACCATCACCCGCGGGTCCAGCTTGCGGAACGCCTCCGGCAACGACTTGAGCAGCGCCTTGGGGTCGAAGAGGCCGCCGCCGACACGGCCCTCGGCGGGGTTGTGCCCGGTCGGTACGTCCTGGTGGGGCGCGAGGGTGGGAGTGGACATGGAGTCCTCGTGGTTTTCCGTTCGGGTGGTCATGACGCCAGCCCCTCGGCCAGCGGACCCAGCGCGAGGGCCGGGAAGTAGGTCAGACCGGTGACGATCAGGATCGCGCCGACCAGCAAGCCGGTGAACAGCGGCTTCTCGGTGCGCAGGGTGCCCGCGGTGACCGGGACCGGCTTCTGCTCGGCGAGCGAGCCGGCCAGGGCCAGGACGAAGATCATGGGCAGGAAACGGCCGAGCAGCATCGCGAGTCCGGTCATGGTGTTGAACCAGTCGGTGTTCGCGTTCAGGCCTGCGAAGGCCGACCCGTTGTTGTTGGCCGCCGAGGTGAAGGCGTACAGCACCTCGGAGAACCCGTGCGCGCCGGAGTTGAGCACGGAGTGCGGCGGGGTCGGCAGCGCCATGGAGGCGGCCGTGAAGACCAGCACCAGGGCGGGGGTGATGAGGATGTAGCAGGCGGCGAGCTTCATCTCGCGGCCGCCGATCTTCCTGCCCAGGTACTCGGGTGTACGGCCGACCATCAGACCGGCGATGAACACCGCGATCACGGCCATGATCAGGATGCCGTACAGACCGGAGCCGGTGCCGCCGGGCGCGATCTCGCCCAGCATCATGCTCAGCATGGTGATGCCGCCGCCGAGGCCGGTGAAGGAGGAGTGGAAGGAGTCCACCGCACCGGTCGACGTCAACGTCGTGGTGACCGCGAAGATCGAGGAGCCGCCGACGCCGAAGCGGACCTCCTTGCCCTCCATCGCCCCGCCCGCGGCCTGGAGCGCCGGGCCGTGGTGGGCGAACTCGGTCCACATCATCAACGCGACGAAGCCCAGCCAGATGGTGAACATCGTGGCGAGAATCGCGTAACCCTGCTTCACCGAGCCGACCATCACACCGAACGTGCGGGTCAGCGAGAACGGGATGACCAGCATCAGGAAGATCTCGAAGAGGTTCGTGAACGGGGTGGGGTTCTCGAAGGGGTGGGCGGAGTTGGCGTTGAAGTAGCCGCCGCCGTTGGTGCCCAGCTCCTTGATGGCCTCCTGCGAGGCCACCGCGCCGCCGTTCCACTGCTGCGAGCCACCCATGAACTGACCGACCTCGTGGATACCGGAGAAGTTCTGGATCGCCCCGCAGGCCACCAGCACGACGGCGGCGATCGCGGCACCCGGCACCAGGATGCGCAGCGTGCCGCGCACCAGGTCGGCCCAGAAGTTGCCCAGTTCACCGGTGCGCGAGCGCGCGAAACCGCGCACCAGCGCCACAGCGACCGCGACACCCACCGCGGCGGAGAGGAAGTTCTGCACGGCGAGACCGGCGGTCTGCACGACGTGCCCCATCGTCTGCTCGCCGTAGTACGACTGCCAGTCGGTGTTGGTCACGAACGACACGGCCGTGTTGAACGACTGCGCCGGGTTGACCGAGGAGAAGTGCAGCGAACCCGGCAGCACACCCTGCAGCCGCTGCAGCAGGTACAGGAACAGCACGCTGACGGCGGAGAAGGCCAGCACGCCGCGCAGATACGCGGGCCAGGTCATCTCGGAGTCGGGGTTGGCGCCGATGGCCTTGTAGATCCACTTCTCCACCCGGAGATGCCTCTTGGCGGAGTAGACCTTGGCCATGTAGTTGCCGACGGGGACGTGGACGAGCGCCAGCGCGCCTGTCAGGGCCAGCAGTTGGAGCACGCCTGCGAGTACGGGACCCATGTCGCCCGCCGCGGTGGCAGCTGATGTCACCGTCAGAACCTCTCCGGGAAGATCAGGGCGAGAACGAGATAGCCCAGCAGGGCGACGGCCACGACCAGGCCGACGACGTTTTCGACGGTCACAGCTTCGTCACCCCCTTGGCGACAAGGGCCACCAGCGCGAAACCCGCGAGCACGGTGACGACGAAGGCCAGATCGGCCATCACGAACTCCTGGAGTGAGGTTCGGTTGAAACGGACGTGTAAGAGGAAAGCGCGTCCCTGGCCGGTTCCGGTCGTCCGTTGACGGCCCTCTTACGGCCGCCCGGTCACCTTTGACGGGACCCTTACGGCCCCTGGTCCGCACCGGCCAGTAGGTGGCCCTGACCGGTGGTGGGCCGGCTCACAGCAGCCGGAAACGGAGCGGTGAAGGGCACAGCGATAGCCTGCGTCACCATGAAGCGCGTCTGGTTCCCGCCCCTGATGCTCGTGCTGTGCGGCTCAGCCGTTGCGACCGGTCTGGTCCTCAGGGAGGAACCCGGCTCGGCCTTGGCATTCCTGCTGGTGTTCGTGATGCTGGCCGTGGTGAACTCGCCCCTGGTCTTCCCCAGGTCGATCGGTGCGGTGGAGGCACGACGCCGCAGCGCGGTCGACGGCCGGCCGGTCGTCTACTGGCGGCCGGGCTGCACGTACTGTCTGCGCCTACGGATGCGGCTGGGCCGCAGCGCGCACCGGTTGCACTGGGTCGACATCTGGCGGGACCCGGCCGGGGCGGCAGCGGTGCGGGCAGCCAACGACGGCGACGAGACCGTGCCGACCGTCGTCGTGGGAGGCCGTCCGCACACCAACCCCGATCCCGCATGGGTGCGCGAACAGCTCTCCACCGCCCCCTGACCAGATCGTCCGAACCGCTGCTCGCACCGAACCGGGGGCCGGGCTCGGCGAGGCCGGTGGATCAAGCCGTCGCGCCACCCCGCCGGGCGTCCGCGCGCTCCCACTCCAGCGCCCACTGCCTCATCCGGTGCCGGCCCAGAAGAGCGAGTACGGCGCGTACGGAGCCCCAGACCGCGCCTCCCGCAGCCACGGCCGCGCCCGCGCCGACGAGAGAGGACCTCAGCACCGCGTCGGATCGGCCCGGAGGCTGGGAGGCCAGGTCCCCCCGGAAACTGGTCCACACCCGCACGCGTGTCCCAGCAGGGGTGTGCGCGGGCACGGCGGCCCGGCCGGTGCGTATCCGGCCGTCTGGCGTCGTCCACCGGACCGGCGCGCTGGCGTTGGTGCTCACGTCCGCGTGCGTGGGGCCCGCTTCCCTGGCGCGCTCCAGGACGACCGCGACGACCTGTCGGCGGCTGGAGCGGTCCTCTTCGAAGCCCTGGTCGGCCGCCGCTGCGGCCAATGCGCCCGCTGTCGCGCCACCCAGCACGCCCACGACCCACGCGACGAGCAGCAGCCACGCCTCGATCAGGTCACTGGTCCGCCGCAGCGGACTGCGCCGCCACCGCCACAGCCTCCTGCGGAGCGTCCCGCGCAGTCCCCACCTCATCGCCATGGACGGACCCTCCCCTTGCGAGCACCAGCACCCTTCCGTGGTGTTGTCCGGAACCGTAAGGAAAGCGGCCGCTGACCGAAAGACCTGGGCAGCGGTTATCGGCCCATGCCGGTCAGGCTGTGCCGGGTCATGCCGACGGTGCCGTCCGGCGACCTGATCCAAACGACCGGCCCTAGCCGATCGCGTCCGCCGCAATGACCTGCTCCGTCCAGATGATCTTGCCGGTCTTCGTGTAACGAGTGCCCCACCGACGGGCCATCTGGGCGACGATCAGCAGACCCCGTCCCCCCTCGTCGGTGGTCCGCGCGTGGCGCAGGCGGGGCGAGGTGCTGCTGGCGTCGGACACTTCGCAGATCAGGCCGCGGTCCCGGATGAGGCGCAGGCAGACCGGCCCGGTCGCATGGCGGATCGCGTTGGTCACCAGTTCGCTGACGATGAGTTCCGTGGTGAACGTCAGATCGGGGATGCCCCACTCCGTCAGCTTCTGAGCCGCGAGGTCGCGGGCGTGCGCGACGGCAGCGGGATCGCTGGGCAGGTCCCAGGAGGCGACGCGGTTCGGAGCCAGGACCCGGGTGCGGGCGAGGAGCAGGGCCGCGTCGTCGGCGGGCGGGCCCGTCAGCAGGCTGTCGATCACTCGCCGGCCGGTCTCCGCCAGCGTCGGAAGGGGCGCCGCGAGGGCAGCGCCCAGCCGGGAGAGCCCGACGTCGATGTCCCGGTCGACGGACTCGATGAGGCCGTCGGTGTAGAGGGCGATGAGGCTGCCGTCCTCCACCTCGGTCTCGATCGACTCGAAGGGCAGGTAGCCGAGGCCGAGTGGTGGGCCGGCGGGCAGGTCCAGGATGTCGGCGGCGCCGTCGGGAGCGACGATCATCGGCGGGAGGTGACCGGCCCGGGCCATGCTGCACCGCCTGCTGACCGGGTCGTAGACGGCGTACAGGCAGGTGGCGCCCAGGAACGCCGTGCCCGTCGCCTCGCCCTCGGCCGCCGACGGAGTCTCACTGTCGTGCGCCCCCATGAGGCCGATGACCAGGTCGTCCAGCTGGGCCAGCAGTTCGTCCGGGGAGAGGTCGAGGTTGGCGAGCGTGCGTACCGCGACGCGCAGGCGCCCCATGGTCGCCGCCGCGTTGATGCCGTGCCCGGCCACGTCCCCGACGACCAGCGCGACCCTCGCTCCGGAGAGCGGAATCACGTCGAACCAGTCGCCGCCCACACCGCTGGGGGCATCCGCCGGCAGGTACCACGAAGCCACCGCCAGCGCGGACCCTCCCGTCAGGTCCTGCGGCAGCAGGTAGCGCTGCATGGAGCGGGCCGCGGTGCGCTCACGGGTGAAACGGCGTGCGTTGTCGATGCACACCGCCGCACGGGAGACGAGTTCCTCGGCGAGACGCACGTCGTCGTCCTCGAAGGGGCCCAGCCGCCGGGACCGGGCGAACGTCGCCACTCCCAGGGTGACCCCGCGCGCCGTCACGGGGACCACCATGACCGAGCGGAAGTCGTAGTCCAGGAACGAGGCGCCCAGCGTCTCGTCCACGGTCACCCATGGACTGTTGGTGCGGTCCAGGACCCGTTCGACCAGGGTCTTGCTCTCGAGAAGACAGCGGGTCACGGGCGTTGCGGGCGCGCGTCGGACCGTCTCCCCCACGGCCAGTGACGCTTCGGGGCAGCCCTCGCGGACCGACTGCTGGGCCGCCCGGCGGATGACGGGTGCCATGCCGACCGGCCCGGGTGCCGGTTCCTCGCCCCGCATGACCGAGTCCAGCAGGTCGACGGCGACGAAGTCGGCGACGGCCGGCACCGCGTCGTCGGCCAGTTCCTGCGCGGTCCGGGTGACGTCCAGGGTGCTGCCGATGCGCGCGGCGGCGTCGTTGAGCAGGGCCAGGCGTTCCTGGGCCCGCCATCGCTCGGTGACGTCGATGGTCATGTACCAGATGCCGACGTTGCGGTCGTGGCGGTCCTTCATCGCGAAGAAGGAGGCGGAGATCGCGCGGCTGCGGTCGTGCACCGTGTAGCCGGCGCCGCGGTACTCGAAGTCCATCACCGGCGCACCGGTCCGGAGCACCTCGTGCATCTTCTCCTCGAAGGCGTCGGCCTCGGCCTGCGGCAGGATCTCCGCCATCCGCCGCCCCAGCCGTCGTTTGAGGGGGATCTGGCGGTCCAGTGGCTCGTTCACCCAGACGTACCGCAGGTCCGTGTCGAGGACGGCGATGCCGACCGGTGCGTGGCTGAGGAAGGGGGTGAGCATCAGCTGGCTCACGCCGCCGCCCGGCATCCGCCAGAAGGCCCGTTTCGGAGGCCGGCCGACGAACCTGCCGAAGATCAGGGCCGCGACGGTGGCGGCCAGGACGCCCGGAATCATCTCGTAGACGCCCGACCAGAAGGGGCCGTGCAGCGGTTTGACCACACGCCACAGGAGCACCGTGGTGGCGCCGGACACGATCCCGGCCATGGCTCCCGCCCAGGTCATGCGGGGCCAGTAGAGCGACAGCAGGACGACCGGGCCGAAGGCGGCGCCGAAGCCCGCCCAGGCGTAGCCCACGATGCCCAGCAGCCCGCCGCCCCTGAGCGCGATCAGGGAGGCCACCAGCGTCACGGCGACAACGGCGGCACGCCCCACCCACACCAGTGCCTCGTCCGAGGCGCGCCGCTTGAGGAACGCGTGGTAGAAGTCCTCCGTCAGTGCGACCGACGACACGAGGAGCTGGCTGTCCGCGGTCGAGATGATCGCGGCGAGCACCGCGATCAGCATCACACCGGCGCCCCACGGACTGAACAGGGTCCGGCTCAGAGCGATGTACACCGTCTGCGGGTCATGGAGCGGGGTGCCGAACTTCGCGATGCCCAGCAGGCCGACCACTGTGGCCCCGGCCAGCACCACGACCACCCACCCGGTCTCGATACGTCGGGCCGCGGGTACGGCACTGGTGCTGCGGATGCCCATGAAGCGGGCCAGGATGTGCGGCTGCCCGAAATAGCCGAGGCCCCACGAGAGCAACGAGATGATCGCGACGGCACCGAGCGATCCGCCGGCTCCCGACCACCGTCCGTCCACGAAGTCGACTTTGGCGCCCATGTCCAGCAGGCTGGGCGTCCTGTCGTTGAGGGAGTCACGAAGCGCACCGAAGCCGCCGAGCCTCGCGATACCCACGATGGGGAGGACGAGCAGGGCGAGGAACATCAGCGTGGCCTGCATGACGTGCGTCAGACTCACGGCCAGGAAGCCGCCCAGACATGAGTAGACGACGATCACCAGGGCGGTCAGGGCCACCCCGAGCCGGAAACCGGCGCCGAAGATGTGCCCGAACAGCAGCCCGCCGGCCACCAGTCCACTGGCGACGTACACGGTGAAGAACACGAGGGTCACCGCGGCCGAGACCATCCGGAGCATCCGTGTGCGGTCCTCGAACCGCTCCTCCAGGTAGGACGAGAGGCTCACCGCGTTCCCCGCGCGCTCGGTGTAGGTGCGCAGCCTCGGCGCGACGAACAACCAGTTGAGGTACGTACCGAGCACCAGGCTGACCGCGATCCAGCTGGCGCCGACACCAGCGGCGTACACCGCTCCGGGGAAGGCGAGGAACAGCCAGCCGGACATGTCGCTGGCCCCTGCGGACAGGGCGGCGACGAACGCGGGGAGCCTGCGGCCGCCGAGGGCGAAGTCGGCGAAGGTGTGCGTACGGCGGTAGGCCCAGACACCTGTTCCGATCATGACGGCCACGTACACGAGGAACGTGGCCACGATCGGCGCACTCAAGTCGGACATACTGCCTCGCTCGCGAGGTTCATGAGCACGGGCCTACAACTCACGACCGACAGTCGTGATCCCTACTGCACAAATGTACAGATTCCGGTCGCCGTCGGCGGCCGGTGCCGGTGCCGGTGCCGTCCAGTGGGCACGACGGCCGCCCGCCGGTTGCCTCGGCATCAGGTCACCGGTGCTCGGGGTTCTCGTAGTCGCGGCGGCAGCCGGCGTCCCAGGCGGTGCGCTGGTTGCCGTAGGCCGGGATGCCGCCCAGGTCCTTCAGCGCCCGGGCGAGGTGCAGCAGGTTCCAGGTCATGAAGGTGGTGTTGCGGTTGGTGAAGTCGTTCTCCGGGCCGCCCGAGCCGGGGTCGAGGTAGGAGGGACCGGGACCCGCCTCACCGATCCATCCGGCGTCGGCCTGGGGCGGGATGGTGTAGCCCAGGTGCTGCAGGCTGTAGAGGACGTTCATGGCGCAGTGCTTGACGCCGTCCTCGTTGCCGGTGATCAGGCAGCCTCCGACACGGCCGTAATAGGCGTACTGGCCGTACTCGTTGAGGAGGCTGGAGCAGGCGTAGAGGCGCTCGATCACCTGCTTCGTCACGGAGCTGTTGTCGCCCAGCCAGATCGGGCCGGCCAGCACCAGGATGTCGGCGGCCATGACCTGCCGGTACAGCTCAGGCCAGGCGTCCGTCTCCCAGCCGTGTTCCCTCATGTCGGGCCACACACCGGTCGCGATGTCGTGGTCCACCGCCCGTACGACGTCCACGTGCACGCCCTGCGCGTCCATGATGGCGGTGCTGCGGTCGATCAGGCCCTGGGTGTTGCTCGTCTCCGGCGAGCGCTTCAGGGTGCAGTTGATCACCATCGCGCGCAGGTCGTCGTACCGGGCCGGTGGAGCGTCGGTGTCGGGCGACGAAGTGGTCACACGGTCCTCCCGGAGTTCCGCCGCCGCTGTGTGCATGGCGGCTCGTTCTCACTTCGCCAGCGTGCGGTCCGACCGCGGCAGCCGCCACCACAACACCTCCAAACGGCCACAGCGGCCCTTCCGCCTTGATCGCCGCCGGCGCGTCGCGACCTGCGCAGGCGACGTTCCACCGACTCCGCGGGGGGCTCGTCACCGCTCGGTCCCGGAGACGGTCGGCGGTCCTTGTGCCCGTGCGATGAGCAGGGCGACGTCGTCGTGGCCTCCGGGGTGCCGGAGTTGTTGCAGCAGGCGGTCACAGGTGTCTTCCGTGGAGTGGCCCAGCCGTGCCAGACGTACGAGGTCGTCCAGGCGTTCGTCGATGGCGTCACCACGGGTTTCGACCAATCCGTCGGTGTAGAGGACCAGTTGATCACCGGGTTCCATGTCGAGGGTGGAGGTCTCGAAGAGGACGCCACCGACGCCCAGTGGGGCGCCGGTCGGGAGGTCGAGAAGCTCCGGTGGTCTGCCGGGCCGCGTCAGGACGGGTGGCAGGTGGCCGGCGGAGGCCACCTGCAGGCGGGCGTGGTGGGGGTCGTACACCGCGTACAGGCAGGTGGCGAAGTACGGGTCCAGGCCGAGGATGATCTCGTCGAGGTGGGTGAGGATGCGGGCAGGGTCGAGGTCGAGGCCCGCGAGGGTCGAGGTGGCGGTACGCAGCCGGCCCATGGTGGTGGCCGCCCTGATGCCGCTGCCCATGACGTCGCCGACCGTGAGGGCGGTGCGGTCGTCCCCGAGTGGGATGACGTCGTACCAGTCGCCGCCGACCTCGCTGAACGCCTGGGCCGGCAGGTAGCGGGCGGCGACCTCCAGGCCGGGGTGCCGGGGCGAGAGCTGCGGGAGCAGGCTGCGCTGGAGGGTTTCGGCGGCGCTGCGGATGTGATGGTGGAGGACGGCGTTGTCGATGCTCAGCGCCGCGGTGGAGGCGAGTTCGCAGGCGAGGGCGACGTCGTCGTCGTCGAAGGGCAGGGAGTTGCGGGCGCGCGCCAGGCCCATGACGCCGATGACCTTTTCCCGGGCGATGAGGGGGACCGCCAGGTCGCTGTGCACACCTGCCTCGGCGAACAGACGGGCGGCCTCGGAGTCGGCGGCGATCCGACCGTGGTCGCCGCTGTCCAGGTGGCTGATCAGGTGGGGCTTGCGGGTCCGTACGACATGGGCCGCCGGGTGGTCGGCATGGTAGGTGACGAGCCGGCCGGGCGGCACGATCGCCTGGGCGGCGGCGGTGGGGTACGCGGTCTTCACCGCCAGGGCGCGGAACAGGGACGGGCCCTTGCCCATGTCCGGGTGGCCCGTTTGCAGGATCGAGTCCAGGAGGTCCACGGCGACCATGTCGGCCATGTCGGGCACGACGACGTCGGCCAGTTCCTGCGCGGTCCGCTCCACCTCCAGGGTCGTGCCGATGCGGGCCGAGCCGTTGGCCACCAGGCGCAGGCGCTGCTGTGCCCGGTCGGCCCTCCTGGCCGCCTCGTACCGGTCGGTGACGTCCACCACCACGTTGGCGATGCCCAGCGCGTTCCCGTGCTGGTCCTCCAGCCGGTACAACGACACCGCCCAGGCGTGATCGCTTTCCTGGGCGGCGCGCGTACGGCCCACCACCTGCTGCTCCACCACGGGGACTCCCGACGCCAGCACCTGCCGCATCTCTGCCTCCACGGCCTGGAAGGGCGCACCGGGCAGGACCTCGGCGAATCCGCGTCCGGCGTGGTCGGCCTCGGGGACGCCGTGCATCGCCGCCAGGGCCGGGTTGACCACCACGTACCGCAGGTCGGTGTCCAGGATCGCCAGCCCGATCGGCGCCTGGGTGACCAGCCGGCTGGACAGCGCGACGCCGCGTTCCACCTTCCGCAATGTGGTGCTGTCTGTGGCGAGCCCCAGTGCGTAGTGATCGCCGGCGTTGTCCGTCAGCCGCATGTTGCGGAACTCGACCATCCGGGTGCTGCCGTCCTTGTGCCGCACGGGAAACGCCCCTGCCCACCCCCGGCCCGTCTCCATCACCTGGGCGAACAGCATGATCGCCGCATCCCGGTGTTCCGGGTGCAGCAGGAGCGAGGCCGCGTACTGCCCGAGCGCCTCGGTGTGCGTGTAGCCGAAGAGCTGCTCGGCCTGCGGGCTCCACATGTCGACCCGGCCGTCGGCCTCCAGCAGCACCGCAGCGACGCCCAGCAGATCCATCAAGCCGCTCGGGCCCGAGGCGGCGTCGTCCGGATGGCCCGGTCGGTCCGGCCGCTGTTCCGCTGAAGTCATCGCACCGGCTCCTTTCACCTGCTGACCTCACCCGGGCATGTCGGTGACCAGTACGACCTCGATTCCGCTTCGGTCATCACTCCACTCCTACCCCTCCTCGCCGCAGACGGCCCGCGGGGAGGAGACGATGGGGAGCTGGTCGAGCGGTACCGGAGGCCTGTCAGAAGAAGGCGCCGCACCCGATCGATCGGCGCACGACTCGTGTCGTGCGCCGATCCGTTCGTCCGCGCAGACCTTGCCCGCGGCAGGGTCTCGGCCGCCGGTGCGCCGGGGGCCCACAGCTGAGCGATGACGCAGGGGTGCGGTCGTGTACCGGACGTGTCGGGGACGAGGCGTCGACGTGCGCTCCAGGGCGCCGACGTGGAGCGTCTCGCGGGCCCGTGGTGCTCCGGGGATGCGGGTGGGGCTTGGCCGGGATCTCGCGGGACGTCCGGCGCCGGGGCCTCGCCATCGGCGTCAGCTCTCCTTCGCCGGCCTGGTCAGGTGGTCCGTGTTCCGTAGACGCGGTAGCGCTCCGCGTCGGCCCACTTGACCTCCAGGCCGAGGCCGGGCCGCGAGGTGTCCGGGTGCAGGACGCCGCCGTCGGGTGACAGCGTGCCGTCGAACAGCAGCCGCTCGAACCGCACGTGGTCGTGGAAGTACTCCAGGTGCCGCAGCCGGCGCACGGCGCAGAAGGCGTGGGCCGAGACCGCCGGCGCGCAGTGGGCGGACAGGTCCAGGTGGTGGGCCGCCGCCAGGCCGGCCACCTCCAGTACGCCGGTGATGCCTCCGCAGCGGGTGACGTCGGCCTGGAGGCAGTCCACGGCGGGGCCTTGGACGAGATTGACGAAGTCCCGCGTGGTGTAGGCGTACTCTCCGGCCGCGATCTCCAGCCGGGCGGGGCCGCGCTCGCACAGCAGGCGCAGACCCTCCAGGTCGGCGGAGCTGACCGGCTCCTCGAACCACCGCACGTCCCACTCCTCGTGGAACCGGCCCGCCCAGTACAGCGCCTGCTTGCGGCCGAGGGCCCCGTTGGCGTCGGTGAAGATCTCCGGCTCGTCGCCGACGGCCTCACGGACCGCCGCCAGGCGCCGCGGGTCGCCTTCGGGGTCCCGGGAGGTCTTCAGCTTCACGCGCGGGATGCCCTGCTCCACCCACCCGGTGAGCTGGTCGGTGAGGCGGTCCAGGGAGTAGTTCGTGAAGCCGCCGCTGCCGTACACCGGCACCCGGTCGTGGTACGCCGGGAGCAACTGGACCAGCGGCAGGCCGAGCAGCCGGGCCTTGAGGTCCCACAGCGCCACGTCCACGGCGGAGACCGCCATGGCACCGACGCCGGGGCGGCCGGCGTTGCGGATCTGCCGCCCCATCAGCCGGCACAGGGCCGAAGGTGCCGTGACGGCCCGGCCGTTGATCAGCGGCGCGAGTTCGGAGTCGACGAACGAGGCGACCGAAACGTCCCCGTAGGTGTAGCCGAGGCCGCTGCGACCTCCGGCGTGCACCTCGACCAGGACCATGGTGGTGGAGTCCCACTCCAGGGTGCCGTCCTGTTCCTTGCCGTCCGGGCCGTCGGTCGGCACCTTGAAGGCGTGCACGTCCACCGCGTCGATGCGGCAGGTCAGGGGATCCGGTCCGGCGCCGGTCCGCGCGCCGCTCATGAGTGCCGTCCCGGGCTGCCGGCGGTGAACTTCGCGTGGGCGCAGGCCGTGAACGCGGCCGTCTCCTCATGGCGCGTCTGGATGGACTCCGGCTCGCCCGGCGCCCGGTCGAAGGCGCCGAGCAGCCCGTCGATCCCGTCGCCGGGACACTCGTAGACCCGCTCGGTCCCGCGTTCCAGGCGTTGCCGTACATGGTCGGCCACCAGCGTCATGACGTGCTCCCTCGGATGCGCACCTGTGCCCTCCGCAGGGGGTGACCCGAGGCGGCACCACGTAAACGACCGGCGGTCCGGCTCCCCCGTCCGGTCGGTGACGTGCTCGTCCGAGCGGCTCCGCCGGATCGGACGGCGAGAGACACCTCGCGCGAGGCGGAGGGGCTCCTGCCTCCCGGGGCCGCTGCCACGTGACCGAGAGGCTGCGCTCTGTCGTCGCCGGCCGTCGACGTCTTCGCGGGCGGGCCCCTTGCCCCGGACACGGCCGTGGCCGTCACCGGCCCGCGCGGGTTCGTGCCCGGCACCCTCTGCCGCGGCCTCCGGGCCGGCACGGCCCTCAGCGGGGCGTGCGGGGCCGAGATGCCCGACCGTCTCGCGCAGCTGGGCCAGGCATCGGGTGAGCAGCCGGGACACATGCATCTGCGAGATGCCCACCGTGGCCGCGATCTGCTGCTGTGTCCGGTCGTGGAAGAAGCGCAGCACCAGGATGCGCCGCTCCCGCTCCGGGAACCGTCTCAACGCGTCGACGAGCGGCACTCGCTCGGCGACGGTCTCGATCCGGGCGTCCCGGTCGCCGAACACCTCGCCGAACGCGGGCAGGGCCCCCTGCCGTCCCTCCGGCGGCGCGTCGAGCGAGCGGGGCCGCACCGCGTCCTGGGAACGGACGGCCTCGGCCACCGCGTCCTCGGAGAGACCACAGGCCCGGGCGATCTCCCCGAGCGTGGGCGGGCGGCCGCCACCCCTCTGTTCGAGCTCCCGCCGCACGCGCCGCACCTGCTGCCCGGCCTCCTGCACGGCCCGGGGCAGTCGCACGAGTCCGGTCCGGTCCCTGAAGTGGCGTTTCAGCTCCCCGGTGATCGTCGGCACCGCGTACGACAGAAAGGCGTGTCCGTGTCCCGGGTCGTAGCCGTCGACGGCCTTGACCAGGCCCACGCAGGCCACCTGGAAGAGGTCGTCCTGCTCCTCGACGCCGCTGTTGCGGTACTTGGCGGCGATCCGGCGGGCCACGGGGATCAGGGTGCGGATGGCCCGCTCCCGGGCCGCGTCCCGCTCGCGCCCCGGAGGGTGCCGGCCGATCCCCCTGACGACCTCGTCGATGCGCGGGGACGTGAGCGCGCCGTCGGGCTCGTGCCTCCCCGGCGGGCGGAGGGTGGTCGGGGGATTCATGTGAGCCTCTGCGCTGGAGGGCTTGCTGGGCTGCACCATGGGTTTCCCGATTCCTTTGGCCCATGCAAAGGTCACCCGCTCGGCCACGACTTCGGGTGGAGCCGCGGGGGGAAATGGATGATTCCGGTTTCGCGTGCTCGGCGGCCCCGTGCCGGACGCGCTCGCGGATCCGGCGGCGATCCGCTCCGGCCCACCGCACGGGCGCTGGGTGATGACCTGCCGACGCCCGCTTCGTTTTCCGACACGGCGGCCGGGAAACTCCCGTGCCATGAACGAGAGAGCCGGAGAACGGGCCGAGCCGGCGGACGGCGTCTGCCGGCCGTGGGTGCTGCGGGAGTACGGGATCCTCGCCGACGGCGAACGCGGCGCCGTGGTGGATCCGGAGGGGCGGATCGTCTGGTTGTGCGCACCGCGCTAGCACAGCGACGCGGTGTTCTCCGCCCTGATCGGCGGCGGCGGGTACTTCGGTGTCGAACCGGTGGACCGCTGGCACGTGTGGGGTGGCTACTACGAGGACGGCACGCTGATCCGGGTCAGTCGATGGGTGACCGCCGACTCCGTGGTCGAGTGCCGCGACGCGCTGGCGATGCCGGGCTCGGTGGACCGGCTCGTACTGCTGCGCCGGATGCGCGTCGAACAAGGGGAGGCCGTGCTGCGCCTCACCCTCGACCCGCGGCCCGGCTTCGGTTCCGGCCGGGTGCGCGACCCGCGCCTGGAGGGTGAGGTGTGGACCGCGGACGCCGACGGTCTGCGGCTGCGGCTCGTCGGCGCCCACGAAGCCGCGTGGAGCCCCGGGACCGGGCTGCGCGGTGAGTTCCGACTGCGCGAGGGCGAGCGCCACGACCTCGTCCTGGAGCTGTCGGAGCGGGAGCGCACCGAGCGCCTGGAGCCGGATCGGCTGTGGGAGGCGACGGAGGACGCCTGGCGGCGGGCCGTGCCCGACTACTCCGCCCTGGCCGCCCCTCGCGACGCCCGGCACGCCTACGCCGTCCTGCGCGGCCTGACCAGTTCCTCCGGCGGCATGGTCGCCGCCGCCACCACCTCGCTGCCCGAACGCTCGAACACCGGCCGCAACTACGACTACCGCTTCGCCTGGATCCGCGACCAGAGCTACGCGGGCCTCGCGGTCGCCGCCCACGGCCCGCACGACCTGCTCGACTCCGCGGTGTGCTTCACCACCGAACGCATCCTGGCCGACGGCGAGGGCCTGCACCCCGCGTACGACGTCGGCGGAGGACGGGTCCCGCGGGAGCGCGGGCTGCCCCTCCCCGGATACCCGGGAGGCAACGACCGGATCGGGAACCGGGCGGCCGAACAGTTCCAGCTCGACGCGTTCGGGGAGGCGCTCCAGCTGTTCGCCGCCGCGGCGCACCACGACCGGCTCACCCCCGACGCCGAGCGGGCGGTCGCCGTCGCGGTCGACGCGGTGGAACGCAACTGGAAGCGGCCCGACGCAGGGCTGTGGGAACTGGAGGACCGGTGGTGGACCCAGTCCCGGCTGAGCGTGGTCAGCGGTCTGCGCCGGATCGCTGAAGTGGTCCCGGGGCGGACGGCACGGCGCGGCGCCGACCTCGCCGAGGCCGTCCTCGCCGAGACCCGGCGCCGCTGTCTGCGCGCCGACGGCCGCTGGCGCCGGGCCGCCGACGACGACGGGCCGGAGGCCGCTCTGCTGACGCCGCTGGCCCGGGGCTGCCCGTCCGCCGACGACCCGAGCGGCGCGGTCACCCGCCGCTTCATCGAGGACGAGCTGGCCGAGGACGGCTACCTCTACCGCTTCCGTCGCCCGGGCATCCCCCTGGGCGGGGCCGAGGGGGCGTTCCTGCTCTGCGGGTTCACCATGGCGCTGGCCACCGACCGCCTCGGCGACCGGACCGGCGCGCTGCGCTGGTTCGAACGGACGCGGGCGGCGTGCGGGCCGTCCGGGCTGTTCGCGGAGGAGTACGACGTGCGCCAGCGCCAGCTGCGCGGCAACCTGCCCCAGGCGTTCGTCCACGCCCTCCTGCTGGAGTGCGCCGTGCGCCTCAACGACGCGTCGACGCTGCCCCCTTGAGCCAGGGGCCGCAGCCCGGCGGCCAACACCGCGACCGCGGCGGCGCCGAGCGCGCGCGAGCGGGCGCCGGTGCCGGGAGGCCCACGGGTGGACGCTGCGCCCGTGCGCCCCGTCGTCGAGGGAAACCTGGCGATCATGCGCTACTGCCGGGTCGGTGCAGCTGGCACGCGCCCTGGGCCTGGTGCACGTGCGGCGGTCCCCCGCACTGACCGACCAAGATCAATCGCAGGGCCGGCCCATTAGAGTCAGGGGCATGACACCACCCCTGGCCGGCAGTGCCTTCGACTCGCTCCGCCTCGACTCCGTGCCCGACCAGGAGGCGTTGCGCCGGGTGTACGCACTCCCCGGCGACGCGGCCGTGCGTAAGCAGATGACAGAACTCACCGAGCAGACCCGGCGGTTGATCGGCTGCTCATCGCTGGTCCTGGTCGCCAGCGCGGACGCCGAAGGCAACTGTGACGTCTCCCCGCGCGGCGGCCCCGCCGGGTTCGTCGCCGTCCTGGACGAACGGACGGTGGCGATACCGGACGCGACCGGCAACAAGCGTCTGGACACCCTGCAGAACGTCGTCGCCACCGGACGGGCCGGGCTGCTGTTCGTCATCCCGGGGCGCACCACGACGCTCAGGGTGAACGGCCGGGCCTGCGTCTCCACCCGGCCGGAACTGCTGTCGCAGCTGACCGCCGTGGGCAAGCCGCCGGCCAGCGCGCTGGTGCTGGGGATCGAGGAGGTCTACCCGCACTGCCCCAAGTCGCTCCTGCGCGGCGGGGCCTGGAAGCCGGAGCAGTGGCTGCCGGCGGACGCCCAGCCGACCTCGGCCGAGGTGACGCTGGCCCAGCTGAGGATGCCGGAGCTGACGATCGCCGACATCGAGCGGGCGGAGGCGGATTCGCTGAAGTACCGGTACGAGTAACCGGCCGACCAGCGGTTGCCGAACCAGCAGCCGGCCGAACCCTCGGCGCGGCACGCCCCTTGGCGTCGGGCGGCTCGGGCGGGCGCGACAGCCGCTGGGTGGCGCCGGGCGACCTCGACGGGTTCCGGATGTTCGACGAGCTGACCGCCGGACACGGCGGAATGGAGATGTCGGTCCGGCGCCCGGGCCGCCTCGGCACGGGCGCCGGGCCGGACTCACGGATAGCTCACCAGGTACGCCACGTTGCTGCTGGGGGTGACCTGGTTGCCGGTGGTGTCGACGATGTGGTTGATGGTGCCGTCGCCGCCCAGCACCGTGGTGACCATGCTGTGGAACTTCACCGTGGACGTGGTGGGCACCTCGATGGCGTGGCCGAGTACGACGGACGGGTTGTCGCGGAGATAGGCGTAGACACCCACACCCCATGCCTCGTGGGAGGTGACCGAGTTGGCGACCTTGTACGAGGCGTAGCCCAGGTCTCCTCCGCTGGTGGTCCAGCTGGACTGGTCGGGCACGTCGTAGGGGGTCTCGCTCTGGTAGAAGTAGGTGCGGCCGCCGTTGCCGTTCCAGGTGGTCTGGTACTTCTGGTAGTGCTCGACCGCCAGGCCGTACATGGTGACGTTGTCGCCGTTGACGACCAGTCCGCCCGCGGCCGGGTTGGTCGTCCAGCCGACGCCGTTGGTGTGGTCCGCGCGCCACAGCCACAGGTCGTCGCCGATGACGTCGTTGCTGTTGACCACCAGGGTCTGGGTGGCCTTGCCGGCGATGTCTCCGCCGACGCGGAAGAACACGTCGTGCAGCACGATCGGGTCGGCGGTGTGGCCGGCACTGGAACCGCTCGGGCCGACCTGCATGAGGGTGCTGGAGTTGGTGGTGTTCGCGCTGATCAGCAGCCCGGCGATGTCGATGCCGTCGACGTCGGCGGTGGTGATCGCGGTGACGCCGTTGTCCGGCACGAGAGTGGCCAGGCCCAGGCCGAGGACCACGGTGTCGGGGCGGGTGATGTTCAGCGGGGCGGACAGGTGGTAGACACCCGGGGTGACGATCAGGTTCTTGCCCGCGGCGAGCGCGTTGTTGATCGTCGTGGCCGTGTCACCGGGCTTGACGATGTAGAACTGGCTGATCGGCAGCGAGGTGCCCGGGGCGGTGCCGTTCGTCCAGTCCGGGCCCTGCACATGGGTGCGCGCCGACGGGACGAACACCTGCCAGTTGCCCGAGCCGTCGACGTAGACAAACGGCTTCTCGCGCATCACCGGGCTCTGGGCGACGGTGGTGTACTGCGGACTGGGGAAGCTGGTCGCCGGGGCGCCGGTGTCGCCGACGAAGACCATGTTCCAGTTGTGGCCCGTCCAGCCGCCGTTCATGGCGGTGTCCTGCGTGAGGAACTGCTGCTGGGTCCCGGAGTTGATCTGGCCGGAGACCCGCGAGTCGCCGATGTAGCCGCCGCTGGACCAGTTGGTGCTGGTGCCGTGGGTGTCGTCCCACAGCTTCATGGTGCCGTGCACGTCCATGCGCCGGAACGGGTCGGCCTGCGAGACGGCCCACATGGTGCTGCCCGAGCTGGGGCTCACCGACATGTTCTCGGCATCGCGCCAGAAGTTCTGGGTGGCGTTGCCGTCGCCGGTGTGTCCCTCGACGTGCACGCCGCCGCCGGTGATCGACACATCGTCCGGTGACAGCCCGAGCCCGGCGACCTGGGTGTAGTAGCCGACGGGTATGTCGACGTCGTACGTGCCGGGGGTGAACAGCAGGGCGTTGCGCTGGGTGCCGAACTCGTTGGTCCGCTGGGTGCCGTAGACCGAGTTGATCTTCGACTGGATGGTGGATGCCGGCATCGACGGGTCGAACACCGTGACGTTGGGGCCGAAGTCCGGGGTGCCGACCGGCGGGGTGACGCCGGCGGAGAGGGAGAAGGACTGGGCGGCGGTGCCGTTGCACGTGTACTGCTGCAGCTGGACGCTGTCGGCGGTGGACGCCGACGGCACGTCGAGGCACTTGCCGCTGTTGCGGTTGACGAAGTGGTACGCGCCGGAGGCCTCCGCGACCGGCAGCCACTGCTGGTTGGCGCCGCCGCCGTAGAGCCACAGCTGGGTCGGGGCGCCGTCGGCGGTGGAGACGCCGGTCTCGTCCCACACCTGGTCCGGCACGGAGGCGACGCCGATCCGGTAGTAGCCGCTGTCGGTCGGGGTGAACTGCCAGGACTGCGCGCCGGTGCCGTTGCAGGTGTACTGCTGCACGGCGGTGCCGTTGCCGGTGGCACCGGCGCTCGCGTCGACGCACTTGCCGCTGCCCGCGTTGACGACGGTGGTGGGAGCGGTGGGGATGGTCGCGGCGGTGGCACTCGGGGCGGAAGCCAGCGCGATACCGGCGGCGGCCGGCAGCAGGAAGGCGGTCGTGAGGGCGGCCGTGCGTCTGCGCTGACGGGGTGCGCGGACGAGCGCGGCGGGAACGTCGGTCACACGTGTCTCCTTGGTCGCGATGTGGGGCGCGATGCGGATCGGACGGTAGGGACAGCCCGTCCGGTCGTCAATACTCATCAAAATATAAGGCGTGAAATATATGGCGGGAGAGGGGAGTTGCGCGAGCCCGGCCCCCACGGACGGGCGCCGTGGGCCGGCTCCGCCGCCGGCCTGCACGCCTCGGCCGGAGCCGTCGCCGCGGTCCGCCCGCGCGGGGTCGGCGGTGTCTCCTCGACGGACTCTCGCGCCCCGTTCCATTCCGCCACGCCGGTGATCGGCGCCGTCCTCCTTTTCTCCCCGTGGATCCGCGCCGGACACTCGAGCGCATTGTCCCGTATCCCGTAAGCGGCCCCTTCTCCACCTCTGTCATGCGGGGTGCTCTGCGTGTTTCATAGAGGTGTGGCCTGCGGTGCGCGACCATACGGACGCGGTACCGCACATTTCCAGCCGGTGGGCGCTCGACACCAGAAAAGCCGACGACGTCAAGAGCGGCGGCCGGCGGAAGGAACACCGAGACAGGAAAGAAGGACGGGCATGTCCGGCAGTGAAAGCGAGAATCCGGCAATCCCTTCACCGACGCCCACACCGACTCGGCGGCCCAGGACGAACCGGGACTGGTGGCCGAATCAGCTGGATCTTCAGGTTCTCCACCAGCACTCGTCGCGGTCCAATCCGATGGACGAGGACTTCGACTACGCGGAAGAATTCGCGACCCTCGACGTCGACGCGCTGAAGCGTGACGTCTTCGAGGTGATGACGACATCCCAGGACTGGTGGCCTGCCGACTACGGTCACTACGGGCCGCTCTTCATCCGGATGAGCTGGCATGCCGCGGGAACGTACCGCATCGCGGACGGCCGCGGCGGTGGCGGCAGCGGCGCACAGCGCTTCGCCCCCCTCAACAGCTGGCCGGACAACGCGAGCCTGGACAAGGCGCGCCGTCTGCTCTGGCCGGTCAAGCAGAAGTACGGCCGGAAAATCTCCTGGGCCGACCTTCTGGTCTTCGCCGGAAACTGTGCCATGGAATCCATGGGGTTCAAGACGTTCGGGTTCGGATTCGGGCGGGAGGACATCTGGGAACCCGAGGAGATCTTCTGGGGGCCCGAGGACACCTGGCTCGGAGATGAGCGCTACAGCGGCGACAGGGAACTCACCGGTCCTTTCGCCGCCGTACAGATGGGACTGATCTACGTCAATCCGGAAGGGCCCAACGGAAACCCGGACCCGATGGAGGCCGCCCGGGACATTCGGGAGACGTTCGGGCGCATGGCGATGAATGACGAGGAGACGGTCGCACTCATCGTCGGCGGCCACACCTTCGGCAAGTGTCACGGCGCGGTCGACGCCAGTTATATCGGCCCGGAACCCGAGGCCGCCGCCATCGAGCAGCAGGGCCTCGGCTGGCGGAACACATACGGCAGCGGCACCGGCCCGCACGCGCTCACCAGTGGTCTGGAGGGTGCGTGGACCACCGAGCCGACCAAGTGGGACAACGGCTACCTGGACAATCTCTACGGGTACGAGTGGGAGCTGACGAGCAGCCCCGCCGGTGCCCACCAGTGGACCCCCAAGGATCCCGCGGCCAGGACCGCCGTACCCGACGCCCATGATCCGTCGAAGCGGCACGCACCCATGATGCTGACGACGGACCTCGCGCTGAAGGTGGACCCGGTCTACGGCCCGATCACGAAGAGGTTCCACGAGAACCCGGACGAACTCGCGGTGGCGTTCGCCAAGGCGTGGTACAAACTGCTGCACCGCGACATGGGACCCGTCTCGCGTTACCTCGGCCCGTGGATCCCCGAACCGCAGCTGTGGCAGGACCCCGTCCCCGACGTCGATCACGAACTGGTCGGCGACGAGGACATCGCCGCCCTCAAGGGCAGGATCCTCGCCTCGGGCCTCTCCATCCCCCAGTTGGTCACCACCGCCTGGGCGTCGGCGGCGAGCTTCCGCGGCACCGACAAGCGCGGCGGGGCGAACGGAGCACGCATCCGGCTCGCGCCGCAGAAGGACTGGGAGCTCAACGACCTCCCCGAGGTGACCGAGGTACTGCGCACGCTCGAGCGGATCCAGCAGGACTTCAACCTCTCCCAGACCGGCGGGACACGGGTCTCCCTCGCCGACCTGATCGTCCTCGGCGGGTGCGCGGCCGTCGAGCAGGCCGCGAGGAACGCCGGGCACGACATCACGGTTCCATTCGCACCGGGGCGTACGGACGCCTCGCAGGAGCAGACCGACACGGAGTCGTTCGCCGTGCTGGAGCCCAAGGCGGACGCCTTCCGCAACTACCTTCCGGCGGGCGAGAAGCTGTCGCCGGAGACCCTCATGCTGGACCGCGCGAACCTGCTGACGCTGACCGCTCCCGAGATGACGGTGCTGATCGGCGGCATGCGGGCGCTGAACACCGGCTTCGGGGGGACTCCCCACGGTGTCCTCACCCACCGGCCGGAAGTCCTGACCAACGACTTCTTCGTCAACCTGCTCGACATGGGCACGGAGTGGAAGGCGTCGGCCACGGACGAGAACGTGTACGAAGGCCGGGATCGCGCCACCGGCGAGCTCAAGTGGACCGCCACCGCCGTCGACCTGATCTTCGGTGCGCACTCCCAGCTCCGAGCCGTCTCGGAGGTCTACGCGGCCCAGGACGCCGCAGAGAAGTTCGTACGTGACTTCGTGGCAGCGTGGAACAAGGTGATGAACCTCGACCGGTTCGACCTCGCCTGACCCCGAGGTCCCGGTCGGCCACAGCGGCCGACCGGGACCGCCAGTCAGTCATGTCGCCCCTCTGCGCATCGCGCCCTTTCGTGTGCTCCCGCCCCATTGTGTTGTGCCGTGTGCCCCCATACTGTTCGACTTTGCCTGAGTCTGTTTGATGCTGATTGCTCAGTCGGTATGGAGGCCGCAGTGCGGAGTGATCGGATCGGTTCAGAACGTGCGAGACCCGGACGCCGCCCGTGGTGGAGGGCCGTCCTCGCCACGGCCGCGACCGTCGCCCTGGCCGCGGGCATGACCGCGCCCGCCGCGGCGCGGGACGTCGGCGGGCGGGCACCCGCCGCCGCGTCCGCCGGCACGGGGGCGCACACGGTGAGTCTCGACGGCTACTCGTTCCTCGTCGACGGCAGGCGCACCTACCTGTGGTCCGGCGAGTTCCACTACTTCCGGCTCCCGAGTCCGGACCTGTGGCGCGACATCTTCCAGAAGATGAAGGCCGCCGGGTTCAACTCCACCTCGCTGTACTTCGACTGGGGTTACCACTCGCCGAAGCCGGGTGTGTACGACTTCAGCGGGGTGCGTGACGTCGACAAGCTGCTCGACATGGCCCAGGAGGCGGGACTCTACGTGATCGCGCGCCCGGCGCCGTACATCAACGCGGAGGTCGACAGCGGCGGCCTGCCGGGCTGGCTGACCACCAAGGCCGGGCACAACCGCAGTGACGACCCGCAGTTCCTGAAGTACGCGGACGAGTGGCTCACGCGGATCGACCGGATCATCGCCCGTCACCAGCTGACCAACGGCACCGGGTCGGTCATCGCCTACCAGGTGGAGAACGAGTACTACAACGGCTCTGCCGCCGGCCGCTCCTACATGAAGCACCTGGAGGACAAGGCCCGCGCCGACGGCATCACCGTACCGCTGACCGGCAACAACAACGGCACCTTCAACTCCGGTACCGGCGCCCTGGACGTCGACGGTCCGGACTCCTACCCGCAGGGCTTCAACTGCTCGAACCCCTCGAAGTGGAACGGCGTTCCCGACATCGGCTACGACCACCCGGACGGCAGGCCGCTGTACTCACCGGAGTTCCAGGGCGGCGCCTTCGACCCCTGGGGCGGGCCGGGCTACGACAAGTGCGCCCAGCTCATCAACGACCGGTTCGCCAACGTCTTCTACAAGCAGAACATAGCCGTCGGCGCCACCGCGCAGAGCTTCTACATGACCTACGGCGGCACCAACTGGGGCTGGCTGGGCATGCCGGAGAACTACACGTCGTACGACTACGGGGCCGCGATCCGCGAGAACCGCCAGCTCGATCCGAAGTACTACGAGGACAAGCTGATCGGGTACTTCACGCAGTCGGTCGCCCCCCTGACCAAGACCGAGGCGATCAGGGCGACACCACCGGACGACTCCGCGGTCGTCGACACCGCCCGGATGAACCCCGACACCAAGACGCAGTTCCACGTCCTGCGGCACGGGAACTCCACGTCCACGGCGGTCGACAGGACCCACATCTCGCTGGACTTCAACGCCCAGCCGTCCGCCGACACCACCTACACCTGGGACGACGCCGACTCCGCGGTGCAGTACACCGGTTCGTGGTCGCACGTGGCCGACCAGAGCTACACCGGCGGCGACTACAAGCACACCGAGTCGTTCTCCGACAAGGCCGGTGACTCGGTCACCGTCCCCTTCGACGGCACCGCGATCCGCTGGATCGGCTCGAAGACGAACAACCACGGGAACGCCGACGTCTACCTCGACGGCGCCAAGGTGGCGACCGCCGACGACTCCGGCGGCGAGGACCAGGCGGTGATCTTCCAGAAGTCCGGCCTGGCACCCGGGGCGCACACGCTGAAGATCGTCGTCAACGGGACCCACGGCTCGGGGTCCACGGACAACTACGTGTCCATCGACGCCATCGACGTACCGACGGCCGCCACCGCGACGCCGACCTACCCGGTCGTACCGCAGCAGCCGGGGACCGCGATCACCCTCGACGGACGCGACTCGCACGTCGTCGTGGCCGACTACCGGCTCGGGGGCTCCCAGTTGCAGTACTCGACGTCGGAGATCATGACCCACGCGGCCATCGGCGACCGGGACGTCGCCGTGCTCTACGGCGACCCGGGCAGCGACGGCGAGACCGTGCTGCGCTACTCCTCCAGGCCCACCGTGACCAGCAGCGGCGGCACGGTCACGACCACCTGGGACGAGGCCACCGGTGACCTGCGGCTGAACTACACGCACAAGGGTCTGGTCCGCATCGGCGTCAGCGGCGGCGGAAAGCGTCCGCTGCAACTGCTCGTCGGCGACAAGGCCACGGCGGAGACGTTCTGGCGTCAGGACACGGCGACCGGCCCGGTGCTCGTGCGCGGCACCCACCTGCTGCGCACGGCGGCCGGCCTGGACGGCGGCCACACCGTGGCGCTCACCGGCGACAACGCCGACGACCCGAACATCGAGGTGTTCACCTCCGCCGACCATGTCACCTGGAACGGCAGGACGTTGGCCACCCGGGCCACCGGCACGGGGAGCCTCACCGGTCGGATCCCGGTGGCTGCCCCGGTACACCTGCCGACGCTGACGAACTGGAAGCACGCCGAGGAGTCCCCCGAAGCGGCCCCCGCCTTCGACGACTCCGGCTGGCAGGTGGCCGACAAGACCACCACCAACAGCGTCTCCGGCGTCAACTCGCTGCCGGTGCTCTACGCGGACGACTACGGTTTCCACACCGGCAACACCTGGTACCGCGGCCGCTTCCGCGCCACCGGCAAGGAGACCGGCATCCACCTCGTCTCGGACTCCGGCGGCAAGGCGCAGGCGTTCTCCGCCTGGCTCAACGGCCACTTCCTGGGCAGTTCCACCACCGGCAGCGCCGACTTCACCTTCCCGGACGGATCGGTGAAGCCGAAGGGGGACAACGTCATCTCCGTGCTCACCGTGAACATGGGGCACGAGGAGGACTACGACTCCAGTAACGGCAACAAGACCCCGCGCGGCCTGACCAGCGCCTCCCTCGTCGGGGCGCCGCTGACCTCCGTCACCTGGCGGCTGCAGGGCGTACGGGGCGGCGAGGGCCTGCAGGACCCGGTGCGCGGCCCGCTCTCGACCGGCGGTCTGTACGGCGAGCGCGCCGGCTGGTCTCTGCCGGGATACCCGGACGGCGACTGGAAGCAGGTGTCCCTGCCGACGACCGACACGCGTCCCGGCGTCTCCTGGTACCGCACCGACGTGAACCTGGACCTGCCGCGCGGTCAGGACACCTCGCTGGGGCTGACCTTCACCGACGACCCGTCGCGCAAGTACCGTGCCACGCTCTTCGTGAACGGCTGGCAGGTCGGCAACTACGTCAACTACCTCGGTCCGCAGAGCACCTTCCCGGTTCCCGACGGGATCCTGAATCCGAACGGCCGGAACAGCATTGCCATCGCCGTGTGGAACCTGGACGGCAGCACCGGCGGGCTGGGCCGGGTCTCGCTCACGGACTACGGCAGCCATGCCTCGTCCCTGCGCGTCGCGCAGAACGACAGCCCCCGCTACGACCACCGCAAGTACGCGATGCCGCAGCGTCCCGGAGCGGACGTCACCCTGGACGTGCCGAACACCGCGCAGTCGGGCCAGGCCTTCACGACCGAGGCGGCGGTGCGGGTGCCGGAGGACCGCCCGTCCGCTTCCCGGCTGACGGCCTCGCTCGCCGCTCCCGACGGCTGGAGCGTGAGTGCCACGAGCCCCACGTCGGTCGAGCGCGTGCAACCCGGCGAAACGGCCACCTTCACGTGGAAGGTCCAGCCGCCGGACGGGAAGCTGCCGTCCGCCTCGGCACTCACCGCCACCGTGCACTACCTGCAGAACGGACGGCAGGCCGCCGGCGGTGACGAGCGCGTCGTCGTGGGGATCCCCCCGGCTCCGCCGGCTGGGAAGACCGCCGTGAGCGACCTGCCGTTCCTGTCGTCCACCAACGGGTGGGGTCCGGTGGAGCGGAACAGCAGCGTCGGCGAGCAGGCGGCCGGGGACGGCCGTCCGATCAGCATCGCCGGTGTCGGTTACGCCAAGGGTCTGGGCACCAACTCGGTCAGCGACGTCGAGCTCTACCTCGCCGGCAGGTGCTCGCGGTTGACGGCGGCCGTCGGTGTCGACGACGAGACCGGTGGCGCGGGAACGGTGACGTTCTCCGTGATCGCCGACGGCAGGACCTTGGTGACCACGCCGGTGCTCCGCGGCAAACAGGCCGCGGTGCCGGTCGACGTCGACGTCAGCGGCGCCCAGGTGGTCGACCTCAAGGTCGGTGACGCCGGTGACGGCAACGGCAACGACCACGGCGACTGGGGCGTGCCGACGCTGACGTGCGGCTAGCGGCGCGGCTGACGAACGGCGGGGGCGTGGGGAAACCCCGCCCCGGCCGCGCATGCCGGCTCCTGTACACATGACTGACAAGAAGCTGTCACACGCGGACCGGAATGCGCATCCGGCCGACGACCGTTCTGACCGGCATGACCGTGGGAGTGGTACTCGACGCGTCCGCCGCGCGGAACCACGTCGACGCCACCGTGCAGCTGGCCCAGGAGGCCGCGGCCGCCGGTCTGCGGTCGGCCTGGTTCGGCCCGGCATTCGGCGCGGACTCGCCCCAGCTCGCCGCGATCGTCGGGCGTGTTCCGGGCGCCGAGAACGGCGTACCCGTGCTGGTCTCCGCGATGGGGCCGCAGGCGCTGCGGGTGAGCGGTGAGCCGGCGAACGGGAGACGCGGAACGCCGACGCACCACCGTGCGAGGCCGAGTCTCACGTGACCAAGGAGAACGCATGACCACTGACGCCACCACGACAGACCTCCAGGCCTTCACCGAGAACTGGCTGGACTGGCACCGCGCCCAGGAGGCCAGGCTCGCCGACCCGCACGGCTTCCTGGCCATCACCGGCCTGCACTGGCTCGACGACCGGCCGCAGCGTTTCCCCGACGCGCCCGGTGCGTGGCACACCGGCCCCGACGGGGTGGTCGTCCACCTCGACGACGGTGAGGAACTGACCGTCGACGGAACGCCGGTGCGCGGCGAACACCACTTCGGCGTGCTTCCCGAGCGCGGCAGCGTCGACGCCCTCTGGGGAGACGCCGTCATCGAGGTCGCCAAGCGGGGCGGCTACGACATCGTGCGCCCTCGGCACCCGGACGCGCCGCTGCGCACGGCCTTCACCGGAACACCCGCCTACGCCCCCGACCCGCGCTGGGCCGTGACGGGCCGGTACGTCCCGTTCGACGAGCCGCGGCCGACCACCGTGGGCGCGGCCGTCGAGGGCCTTGAGCATGTGTACGACGCTCCGGGCAGGATCGAGTTCGAGCTGCACGGGCGCCGACTGTCCCTGACCGCGTTCCCCGGACCTGGTACGGGCCGGCTGATGGTGCTGTTCACCGACGCCACCTCCGGGGTCACCACCTACGCCGCCAACCGGGTCCTGGCGGTCGAGCCACCCGCCGCCGACGGCACGGTCCTCCTGGACTTCAACCGCGCCGCGAACCTGCCGTGCGCCTACACGGACCTGGCCACCTGCCCACTGCCGCCGGCCGAGAACCGGCTGCCCGTGGCGATCGAGGCGGGTCAGAAGATCCCCCGCGAGCGCGCCGGATCCTGAGGCGCTCGGCCCCCGGACCGCACCTCGCATGCCGTCGACGGCTCGGCGCCGGCCGGCTGGGGCGGAGGGGCGCCGACGGTGACGCGGGGGCGGCGATGCCTCCGGCGGCGCTGCGCCGGGCGAGACGTCGTCGGCCGCGCGTCCGCGACGGGCCCCGCCCGGCCGCCGGTGCCCGGCCCGCCGGTCCGCCGCCAGGTCGCCCGGCCCGTGGCCGAGGTGACGACGGCCGGCAGCCGTGCTTCCCCCGCCCGGCCGGGTCTTGCGTAGCACCTCCGGCGGAGAGTTCGGATGCCGAGGCGCGGTCACCTTCGGGGACGGAGGCGTCCCGGCCGCGGCACCAGGTTTTGCCCGGCGCCGCCACGAGGTCGACATGTTGCCCTAGCGCACGGAGCGGAATACGAGGCGATTCGGATGGATCAGGCGTGAAACTGGTTCGCCGGTAGCGGGAGACCGTAGTGCTCGCGCAGGGTGGTGCCCTCGTACTCCTCTCGGAACAGCCCCTTGCCACGCAGGATCGGGAGCACCTGCTCGATGAACGCCACCAGGCCCGACGGCAGGGCGGGCGCCATGATGTTGAACCCGTCCGCGGCGCTGCCCTCGAACCAGGTGATGAGCGTGTCCGCGACCTGCTCGGGTGTGCCGACGAACTCGAAGTGCCCGCGTCCGCCCCCGAGTCGGGAGATGATCTGCCGCACCGTGAGCTTCTCGCGCACCGCGAGCTCGATGATCAGGTCGGAACGGCTCTGCGACCCCTCCAGCTTCGGCCGCGCTAGAATGAAGTCCGGTAGCGGCTCGTCGAGTTGGAAGACCGACGGCTCGGTCTCGAAGACCGCGGCCAGCTGACGCAGTCCGTACTCCGGGATGCGCAGGCGGTCGAACCGGTCGGCCAGCGCACGCGCTTCGGCCTCGGTCGACCCGATGTACGGGACGATTCCCGGCAGGACGATCACGCCGTCCGGGTCACGCCCCGCGGCCCGGGTCCGTGCCTTGATGTCGGCGTAGAAGGCGGCGGCTCGCTCGTACGTCGTGTGCGCGGTGAAGATCGCCTCGGCGTGCCGGGCCGCGAAGTCCTTGCCGTCCTCGGAGGAACCGGCCTGGACGAGCAGCGGGTGGCCCTGCGGAGGACGTTGGACGTTGAGCGGACCGGCCACCTTGAAGTACCGGCCACGGTGGCCCAGTCCATGCAGCCGGGCGGGATCGGCGTAGCGCCCGGTGGTCTTGTCGGCGACGACGGCCTCGGACTCCCAGCTGTCCCACAGTGCCTTGGCGACCCGGAGGAACTCGTCGGCCCTGGCGTAGCGTTCGGCGTGGCCGGGACGGTCGTCGAGGCCGAAGTTGGCCGCCTCGTCGGCCCCTGCGGAGGTGACGATGTTCCATCCGGCGCGGCCTGCGCTGACGTGGTCGACGGACGCGAGTCGACGAGCGAGGTCGTACGGCTCGTTGTACGTCGAGGACACGGTCGCGATGAGGCCGATCCTGCTGGTCGCCTGGGACAGCGCGGTCAGCAGCGTCAGCGGTTCGAGCTGGCCCGGTGGCCGGAACTCACCGGTTCCGGTGAGGGCCGGTCCGTCCGCGAGGAACAGCGAGTCGAACTTGGCGCTCTCGGCGAGCCGGGCCAGCTCGATCCAGTGCCGCAGGTCGAAGTCGGCCCGCGGGTTGCTGTCGGGGAGCCGCCACGCCGCTTCGTGGTGCCCCGCTTCCATGAGGAAGGCGTTGAGGTGGAGTCGCCGCCGTCCGGTGCTCATGGTCTGTCTCCTTTGCGTGTCGAGGTGAACGGCGGAACTCAGCCGAGCGTCAGCTTCGAGCTGTCGTAGCCGGACGGGAGGAGGTTGTCGGTGATCGACGGGACGTCGACCTTCTTGGTGATCTGGCCCGCCTGAAGGAACGCGTCGGCGAGCTTCTGCTCCGCCGCGATGTCCGGCTTCCCGATCGGGGTCACCCGGGTCTCGAAGGCCTTGAGGGACGCTTTGGCGTCGGCCGGCGGGATGCCCTCCTCCTCGGAGAGGGCCTGCACGTACTTGTCCTCGTGCCGGACCGCGTAGGCGAACTCGCGTGCCAGTCGCTGCAGTACGTCCGTCAGGGCTGCCCTCTTGGTCTTGTCGCCGAGCGACTTCTCACTGGCGATGTAGTAGCTGCTCGTCTGGTCGATCGGAGGGAGGCCCTTGGCCAGGATCCGTGCCCCGTTCCTGACCGCGATCGCCGACTGAGGGTTCCAGATCGACCAGGCGTCCACCTTGCCGGTGTTGAACGCCGTGGCGCCGGCCGCCGGGTCGAGGAAGACCAGGTGGACGTCTTTGGGGCCGAGGCCGACGCTGCGCAGCGCGTTGAGGATCAGGCCGTGGGCCGAACTGCCCTGCGGTACGGCGATCTTCTTGCCCTTGAGGTCGGCGAGTGTCTTCAGGCCCGACCCCTTCGGGACGATGATGTTCTCGTTCGACTGGGTGGGTGTGAGCGAGCGGTTGACGGCCACGATCTTGAAGCCGTACTCCTTCGCGGCGCCGGTGATCGGCGGTACGTCGCCGACGGCACCCAGGTCGATGTCGCCCGACGCGGCGGCCTGCACCAGCGGCGGCCCGTAGGTGAACCGGGCGAACCTCACTTTGTACGGCGCGTCGTCGAACGCCCCGGTGATCTTCGCCAGTGCCTGGCTGCCGTCACCGCCGTTGTCGCCGATGGTGAAGGTGTATTTGCTCCACTCGGGGTGCGCGGACGCGCTGCCGCTCGACTTGCTCAGCGGCGCCGCCTGGGACGACGCGCCGCAGGCGGCGAGGGTGCCAGTGAGGGCGAACAGGCCGACGGCGCCGACGAGAGGCATGGTTCTTCCGTGCATGGTTTTTTTCTCCGGCTTGATGTGCGGTGGTGGAGGACGTCAGTGGTGACCGGCGAGACCGAGGTCGTTCAGGAGCGCGGAACGCAGCTCCTCACGGGCGACGCTCGCTTCGCGGTCCGCTGCCGAGAGGTGGACGAGATGTGCGGCGCCGATGCGCCCGTCGCGCATCACGACGATGCGGTCCGCCAGGGCGATCGCCTCGTCGACGTCGTGGGTGACCAGCAGCATGGCCGCGTGGTGCTTGCTGCGCAGCGCGCGTACGAGGTCGTGCATGCGCAGCCGGGTGATGGCGTCGAGGGCCGCGAACGGCTCGTCGAGCAGCACGAGTTCGGGTTCGGAGACCAGTGCCCGGGCGAGTGACACCCGCTGGGCCTCGCCGCCGGACAGCTCCTTGGGCCATGCCCTCTCGCGACCCGCGAGTCCGACCTCGGCGAGCACGTCGCGGGCTCGCTGCTCCGCATCGGGCCCGTACAGGCCGAGCGTGATGTTGCGCAGTACCCGCTGCCAGGGCAGCAGCCGGTCGGCCTGGAAGACGATCGCCCGCTTCGCCGGGACCTCCACCCGCCCGCCGTCGGGCCGGTCCAGGCCGGCGAGCAGTCTCAGGAGGGTGCTCTTGCCGCAGCCGGAGGGACCCAGCAGGATCACCAGTTCCTCCTCCGCGATGGTGAGGTCCAGGTGGTCGAGCACCACCCGGTCTCCGAACCGGCGGACGACCTGCTCGGCGACGACCCCGGTCCGCCGACCCGGCTCGGTCGCGACTGCGCTGCTCATGACGCCTCATAACTGGGCCGCCACCGCAGCAGCACCCGCTCGAGTACCCGGACGAACTGGTCGGCGAGCAGACCGAGGACCGAGTAGATCACCAGCCCCACGAAGACCTGGTTGGTCTGCAGATAGGTCTGCCCTTGAGTGATGAGGAAGCCGAGGCCCTTGTCGGCGTTGACCGTCTCGGCGGCGACGAGGCCCAGAACGCTGTAGGCGAGGGAGAACCGGAGTCCGACCAGGAAGCCCGGCAGGGCCCCGGGCACCAGCACCCGCGTCACGACGCGCCACGTGCCCGCGCCGGTCGTCCGCGCCATCTCGATCAGGCGCTGGTCGACGCCCCTGATCGCGGCGAACAGGTTGAGATACATCGGGACGCCGGCACCGAACGAGATCAGCAGCACCTTCGTGAGCTCGTCGATGCCGAACCACACGATCATCAGTGGCAGCACCGCCAGCAGCGGGATGGTGTTGAAGACCTGCACCACGCCGTTGAACAGGTACTCACCGCTGCGCAGCAGCCCCCCGAGCACCCCCGTCACGATGCCCACGGTCAGGCCCAGCAGGAGCCCGATGCCGGCCCGTTGCAGCGAGACGGCCACGTCCGGGCCGAGGACACCTTGTTGCCACAGGTCGGCGGCGGACTTCACGATGGAGGTCGGCGCCGGAGCGTACGTCTTCGCCAGCACACCGGCCCTGGCGAGAACCTCCCAGGCAAGCAGGACCACCACCGGGGTCGTGTAGATCCCGAGCGGCCAGCGCAGGCGCTCGCGGAGCGTGCTGAACGGCGTCCGGCGGCGGGCGCCGCGGGGCAGGAAGACCTCGCGTTCCCGCGCGCTCGCCGGCTCGGCCTCGGCGGTCGTGGTGACGGCCGACGCCGCGATGCGGATCCCGGTCATGCGACGGCCTCCAGGACGCCGGTGAAGTGCGAGGCGTCGCCGACGAGCTGCTCACTGCGGCGGCCGTCGACCCCGACCGGCACGTCTCCCGCCACCGTCACCCGGTGGAGGCGACGCGGGTGGTCGTCGTAGTTGTCCACCCCGTAGTGCTGGGTGATCCGGTTGTCGAAGATCAGCAGCTGCCCGGGCGACCAGGTCCAGCGCAGGACGTTCTCCGGACGCGTCACGTACGACTGCAGAATGCGCAGCAGATCGGCCGAGTCGCCGCTCGGCAGGCCGGCGATCCGCTGGGCGAACCCGCCGATGAACAGGCCTCGTTCACCGGTCAGCGGATGCACCCGCACCACGGGGTGCTCCGCCTCGTACGGCGTCGAGACGAAGACCCGGTCGTACTCCTGGCGCAGTGCCGTCGTGGCCGGAGGCCGGGCGTAGTCGTACTGGTTGGTGTGCACGACGCGCAGCGAGTCCGCGAGAGCGCGGAGCGGTCCGGGCAGGTCGCGGTAGGCCGCCGCCGCGTTCGCGATGAGCGTCTCGCCGCCGTACGGCGGGACCGTGACGGACCGGAGGGTGGTGACCTGCGGCGGGTTCACCACGAAGGTGACGTCCGTGTGCCACTCGTCGGCCTTGGACGTCTCACTGTCGACGGCGAGCACGTTCGTCGTGCCGTCGGCCGCCGGAACGGTCGGATGGGCGGTGGTGAGTTCGCCGAACCAGGCGGCCACGCGCTCCTGACCGGCGTCGTCGAGGTTCACGCGGTCGAACACGATGGCCTTGTGTTCGTTGAGGGCTTGACGGAGCGTCGTGACAGTCGACGGGTCGGGCGGCGCGGTGAGGTCGGCGCCCTCGACGACCGCGCCGATACGGCCGGTCAGCTTGCGGATGGACACAGGCATGCGGAAGTCCTTCTGGAGGGGGCGGGCGCAGCACAGGGGGGCTGGGTGAGAAGTGGCGGTGAAGGGGTGACGCGCGCGGCCGGCCCACCGGGATCGCGGTGGTCGTCAGGTCGCCATGCGGGAGGGACGGAACGAAGGCGCTGAGAGCGCCGGAGGCAGCTCAGGCCGACCGCTCATCCGATCGTGGAGAAGGACCGGAGAAGGAGACGGTCAGGGAGCGGACCCGACCGTCCCGCAGGGCACCGTACGACGGTGTGCCGGCTCAGCTACAACAGAACGCGCTGGAGGCGTGCGCCAGATCGATGTGGCGCCGCCGAGTGAGGTCCACGCGCGGGTTCATGGGACCGGAGTTCAGCAGAGGTCCGTCGCGCCGGTCAAGGGCTTCCCGGACGAGTCTTGCATCGCGGACACGGGCGCCCGGCGCTTCGCAGAACCGCCATGCGCCCGTAACGCTGGTCCATTGACCGGGTCCGTGGTGCTTGTCAGCATCGGGGCACGACGTTGTCGACATGTCCCCGGGCCCGGTCGGCCCCCGGTACGGGGCTGCCGCGCCGCCGTGTGGCCGACTCCGGACGAAGGATCACCGATGGTGCCGGCGCTCATCGGGACGCCGGGCCGGCATCCGGTTCCCGAGCGGCTCGACGGCGCGGCTGCCGTGCTGCGTGCCGTACTGCACCGGGGACCGCCGGCTCGCACCGCGATCATCCGGGAGACGGGGCTGAGTGCGGCTGCCGTTTCGCGGCACACGGCCGAACCGCACGCGCGGGGACCGGTCCGGGAGCCGCCGGAGCCTGCGCGGCGACCCCGGCCGGCCCGCCCCCGCATCGCGCCTGGACACCGACACGTGTCAAGACGTCGCGGCGGGCGTGCACATCGAGACGCGGCCGGGCGGGAACCCGGGCCCGCCGCCGTCTCGTCCCACGGTCGGGGCCGGCGGCCTTGATCGTCTGCCGGGACAGCGGCGTGCCGCCCCCAGCGGCCATTGACAAGGCGTATCCGCCCGAGTTGTCATGAACACATGATCATGCGTCCCGGGGCCCGCCGCACTCGCCGTACCGATGGTTGTGCGCTCGGCCCCGGGTGTAACCCGGCGCCGGACGGACCGAGGACGAAAGCCACGGATGCCATGCGTGGGCGGCTGACGTGGCAGCACGGCCACTGACCGGCCGCCACGAGCTGCTCGACGTCGCCCGGGCCGAACTGACGGCCCGTCCCGGAGTGCTCTTCCACGGCCCCCTGGGGATCGGCAAGTCCACACTCGTGGCAGCCCTCACGGCGTCACTGACCGCGCAGGCCCCGTCGGCCGCCACCGTGCTGCACTGCTCGCCCGCGGAGGACGACGCCCGGCTCCCGTTCGCCGGACTCGTCGACCTGTTCGCACAGGTGCCGGAGAGCTGCCTGGAGACCCTCGCACCCGAACCCCGTGCGGCACTGAGGGCTGCCCTGCTGCGTGGTACGGAACCGGCGAACGGCCGCGGCCGCCTCGCTGTGCGACTCGCTTTCCTCGAAGTGGTGCGCGATCTGACCGCCGCCGGCCCCGTCGTGCTGGTCCTCGACGGTCTGCAGTGGCTCGACGAGTGCACCGCCGACGTGCTGGCCTTCGTCGTACGCCGCCTCGGCGCCCTGGACGTGCGGGTGGTCGCCGCCGAGCGGGTGGTGGACGGTGAACAGCCCGAGCGACTGCGGTGCTGCCCGCCGGGCACCACCGAACTCCCGGTGCCGCCGCTGACGGACGACGAGGTGGCCCGCCTCGTGCGCGCCGGCACCGGTGCCGAACTGCCCTCGGGAACGCTGCGGGCCGTCCTGGACACCGCGGCCGGAAACCCGTTGTACGCACTGGAGTTGGGCCGGGCGGCCGCGCTGCGCGGGCCGGCGTCCACGGCCTTCGGACCGACGCTGCCCGTGCCCCGAAGACTGCGCACCCTGCTGCTGGGCCGGGCGCGCGCGCTGCCGGAGACGACCCGGCGCACGCTCCTGGTCATGAGCGCCGCCGCCCGCCCCGACCTCACCCTGCTGCGTGCCGCCGGGCTCCCCGAGCCCGCAGCGGACCTGGCGGAGACGGAACGGCTCGGCGTGGCGACGACCGACGCCGGCGGAACCATACGTTTCCGGCACCCGCTGCTCCGGGCCGCCGTCTATGCCGACGCCCCGGAGCACGACCGCCGGCAGGCGCACGCACTGCTGGCCCGCGCGATCAGCGAGCCTGTCGAACAGGCCCGCCATCTGGCGCACGCCCGCCCGCATCCGGACGAGGACACCGCCCGGACCCTGATGTCCGCGGCGGAGTCCGCGCGCCGCGACGGCGCGCTCGGCACCGCGTGCGAACTGGCCGGGCTGGCCGCCCGCCGTACCCCCGGCGACCGGTCGGCGGACCGGGACGACCGGCTGCTGGCCGCGGCCGAGTACGCGTGCGACGCCGGACAACTGGACGAGGCGGCGGAAGCCGCCGAGACGGTCCTCGCCGCCTCGGGCTCGGCACGCCGTCGGGTGCGGGCCCGCCTGATCCTGCTGCGCAACGCCGGGCAGGCGCTGGAGGGTGCCCACGCGCTGATCCAGGACGGCCTCCGGGACGCCGCCGGCGATCCGGAGGCCGAGGCCTGGCTGCACCACTGGGCAGCCGTACGGGGCCTGCTCTGCGGGGAGTTGGAGGAGGCGGCCGCGCATGCCCGGCGCGCAGCACGGCAGGCGGCCGTGGCGGGCGACACGGAGACCCGGATCGGGGCACTCGCCACTTACGCCCGGGTGCGGTCCCTGGCCGGCGAGCCGGTCGCGGCGGACGCCGCGCTGGAGGAGGCGCTCGTGCTGGCCGGCGGCACCGACGGTGGTCCGCAGAGCTGGCGGCTGATCCGGATGCGGGCGATCCTCGCCCTGGACGCCGACAGGGTCACCGAGGCACGGGAGCAGGTCGCCGAACTCCTCGACGCGATCGGAGAGTTCGCCGGCGTCGAGGAGGTCGTGGCCACGCTGGTGTCACTGACCCGGATCCAGGTGCGCGCCGGACACTGCCGCGAGGCACTGCACACCGCGGCGCGCTGCTCACGCGCCATGGCCCAGGCGGCCCCCGCGCTGTACGCGGCCGCGCTCGCGGCCACCGCCGGCGGCACCGCCGAAGAGGCCCGGCAGCTGGCAGAGCGGGCGGTACGCGCCTCGGAGGCCGACGGCGACCGGCTGTTCCTGCTGCGCGCGCTGGCCGTGCTCGGGCAGGCCGAACTGCTCGCCGGCGACCCACGGGGGGCCGCGTCCGCGGTCGAGGCGCTGCAGCGCGTGAGAGAACTCGGTGACGCCATGTGTGCCGCCGACCCGCCCCTGCTGCACTGGTACGGCGACCTGGCCGAAGCGCTGGTGCTCCTCGGGGAGCCGGACGAGGCCGAGGCCGTCGTCCGCGAGGCCTGCGCCCGGGTGACCGCTGATACGCCCGGCAGCGTACTGGCGGCTCTGGAACGGGCGGAGGGGCTGCGCGAGGCGGGGATCGGCCGGGCGAAGGAAGGGGCGGCGCGGCTGCGGGCCGCCGTGGACCGTCTGCGTCAACTCCCCCTGCCCGTCGAGCTGGTGCGCACTCTGATCGCGCTCGGCGCGGTGGAGCGTCGTTCGCGCCGCAGGAGCGCGGCGCGGGCGGCCCTCGGCGAGGCGCTTCAGACCGCCACCCGGATCGGCGCCGCTCCGCTGGCGGCACGGGCCAGGGACGAGCTGTCGCGGCTGGACTCCGGAGAGCGCAGCGGTGAGGCGGGCGCGGGCGGACCCGGACTCACCCCCACCGAGGCCAGGGTCGCCGAGCTGGTCGGGGGCGGGGCCACCAACCGGGAGGTCGCCGCGAAGCTGTTCATCAGCGTCAAGACGGTGGAAGGGACACTGTCGCGGGTCTACCGCAAGGTCGGGGTCCGTTCGCGCACCGCGCTCGCCCACGCGATGGCGGTCGCGGTCCTCGCCTCCGGGGCCGTCGTGGACGCCGGCGACGACGGCCGGGCGGATGTCCCGGAGCGGGCCGTGCTGGTGAGCCCGCCCAGCCGTTCGCAGGCCCGGGGTGCTCTCGACACACGCCGTTGACGTGACACCGGTTGTTAACACGTGAGGCAAGGGTTCCCCCGCTTATGGGGGTGGGGCCGGTCTTTCTACGGTGAAGTCGTTCCGCTTCCGGAACAACTCCCCCACTCCCCGGAGGACTTCAGTGAAGTCACGTCTGAAACTGCTCGGTCTGATCGCCGCGCCCGCCCTGGTCACCGCCGTCGTCCCGGCCGCCTATGCCGCGAACGCCGCGCAGCCGCACGCGACCCGTGCCGCCGTCGCCGGAGATGTCCTTCCGGGCCTGAAGCAGAGCGCGGCCCGCACCGGAAGCGTCGCGGCCGGCAAGCGGATATCGGTGGCGATCAGCCTGACCCCCAGAGGCGGCAAGGCGCTCGACACCTTCGTCGCCAAAGTCAGTGACCCGCACTCGAGTTCCTACGGCCATTACCTGACCAAGCGTCAGTTCGCCGCACGCTTCGGCCGGACCGACGCCGAGATCAAGCAGCTCAAGGACTACCTCCGCGCCCAGGGCGTGACCGTCGGCAGGGTCCACTCGGGCAACCTGCTGGTCGACGCCGAAGGCACCGCCGCCCAGCTGGAGAAGGCCTTCGGCACCAGGCTGTCCACCTGGAAGGACGCCAGGACCGGGCGTTCCTTCTACGCCAACGACAGCGCGCCGTCGCTGCCGGCCGCCATCGCCTCGATCGTCAGCGACGTGGCGGGCCTCAACAACCGCGTCCAGCTGCACCACCAGGCGACGCCGCACACCGTCAGCCCGCACAACGGCCCGGGCGGCGGGTACACGCCGGCACAGCTCAAGGGCGGCTACAACGTCTCCGGTACGTACACCGGCAGCGGTCAGAAGATCGCGCTGCTGGAGTTCGACGGCTTCCAGCAGTCCAACATCACCACGTATGACAACCACTACGGCCTGGGTTCGCCCACCCCGACCGTGCAGAAGGTGGACGGCGGCTCCGGCGCGCTCGGCGACGGCCAGGTGGAGGTCGAGCTGGACATCGAGGTGCTGCACGCGATCGCCCCCAAGGCGAACGTCACCGTGTTCGAGGGCCCCAACTCCGACGCGGGCGAGGTCGACACGTACCAGGCCATCGTCGACAGCGGCATCCCGACCACCTCGATCAGCTGGGGCGCCGCCGAGAGCGCCCGCACCACCTCCGGCATCAACGCGGTCGACGCCGTCTTCAAGCAGGGCGCCGCCGAGGGCCTCGGCTTCTACGCGGCCTCCGGCGACGACGGCTCCGACGACGCGGGCGACGGCGGCACCTCCGTCGACTACCCGGCCAGCGACCCGTACGTCACCGGTGTCGGCGGCACCAAGCTGACCGTGACCTCGTCGAACACCTGGAGCAAGGAGGTGGCCTGGTCCGGAGGCGGTGGCGGCAAGTCCTCCGTCTTCAAGATCCCGAGCTGGCAGACGGCGGTGCAGAAGAGCGCCGGCGGCGGCTACCGCCAGGTGCCGGACGTCTCCGCCCACGCCAACCCCAGCCCCGGCGTCTCGATCTACTCGCAGGGTTCCTGGAGCTCGGTCGGCGGCACCAGCGCCGCGGCCCCCGAGTGGGCGGCGTTCGCGGCCCTCTACAACCAGCAGGCCGCGGCGGCCGGCAAGGCCGGCCTCGGCTTCGCCAACCCCGCCCTCTACTCCGCGAGCGGCACCGGCTTCCACGACATCACCAGCGGCAGCAACGGCGCCTACTCCGCGGCCACCGGCTGGGACTTCACCAGCGGCTGGGGCTCGTACAACGCCGCGACGCTGGCGAGCAAGCTGCTCGGCTGACGACCGACCGCCGCAGCGTGGGCCGGGGGGGGGCCCCCCCCCCCGCCGCACCGGGAACAGAACGAGCTGGGG